>DASRHM010000016.1:0-50779 GCA_035650575.1 Dehalococcoidia bacterium
TCCCGGCGGCGACGCTCGAGCGAGCGGCGCACGCCAAGGGGAAGCTCGGGCAGCGCGCGCGCTTCGCGCTGACGCTGCGGGGCTTCGCGGGCGGCGGCGACCTGGCGTCCGCGCTAAAGGCGCTCGCGTCGGCGGGGCTCGACTCGCCGGCGAAGGTGTACAGCAACATCTACCGGACGCAGGGCGCGGATGCGGCGTACAAGGCGTACCAGGGGAACAACCCGGACGAGCAGCAGCCGGGCGGGTCGTTCGACGCGTCCCAGCAGGTGATGTACCGCTTCGGCGGGCTTGGCCCTCGCGTGCACACAGTTGCCGCTGGGCGTGGCGACGCGCGCGGAGCGTTCACGGCCGCGCTGGGCACGCAGCAGCTCGACGAGTACGCCCACGAGCACGGCGGGCGCGTGTTCGCGCCGCTCGGGCGCGGCGCGGCGGCGCCGGCCGCAGTTGGCGCGCCGACGACCGGCAGCGCCGGCCAGGGCGCCGGCGCAGCGTCGGGCGATAACAGCCAGCAGGCGCTCGCGAAGGAGCTCGCGGCGGGGATCGCGACCGTCGAGGGCGTGCCGCAGGCGTTCGTGGAGACGTTGAGCCGGGGCGAGGTGCCGGACCTGAACCAGCTCCCGCCGGAGGTGTGGCCGCGTCTGGCGCCGCGGATGCGGGCGATCCTCGTCGGCCTCCTGCAGTCGAAGGGGTACGGGGGCCAGGAGGACGTCGCCGACGCGATCGACCGGCAGACCGCCGCCTCGTACTTCTGAGCGCGGAGGCGCGATGGCGTGGGTTGACATCGACCCGTTCTCGGTCAACGACGACATCCTCGCGAAGTCGCCGGCACCGGCACCGCGCACGGCGGACACGGGCATCGGCCGCGCCGCGCGGATCGCGTCGGGCGCGACGAGCGCGGCCGGGCCGGCGCTCCCGCTGACGCTCGAGCCGCGCGTGATGGGGAGTCGCGCGCTCGACCAGTTCGCGCGCGGCCCGGGCCCGGCGGTCGACCTCTCGGGCCTGCAGCGCGTCGCGGCGGCGTACGGGTCGGACCCCGTCGCCGCTGCGCGGTTCTTCGGCCCGTCGCTGCGCGCGCAGCCGGTCGTCGACGTCGTGCCGGCGCCGGCGCCGATCACGTTCGCGCCGTACCTTCCGGCGCCGGCCGAGACGCCGTTTCTCGGCGGGCACCTGGGCGACCTCCCGGGCCTCGCGCCGCCGGCCGCGCCGTCGATCTGGGACGTCCTGATCAAGGCCGGTGTGCGGCCGGAGCTGCTCGGCGCGAACGCGCGCGCGCAGGCGTCGGCGGCGCGCTACATCGCGGAGCAGATCACGAAGGGCGAGCCGTTCACCCAGGCGATCGAGGACGTGACGGGCACGCCGCACATGACCGACCTGGAGGCGGCGGCGGCGCTGGCGAACGAGCCCTTCCGCATCGCCGGCGAAGAGCTCGCGCGCGCCGTCAACCCTGCGACGCAGCCGCTCATCGACCGGCTGCCGGACTGGGCGCAGGGCCCGGCGGAGACGGCGCGCCAGTTCGTCACGGGCTCCGTCCCCTACGCCGTTGGCGGCCCGCTGACGATGGCCGCGCTCGGGCTGCAGGTGGGCGCCGTCGCGGACGACTGGCGGACGGGGAAGCTGAGCGACGAGGAGGCGGCGAAGGAGCTCGGGCTGCTCGTGGGGCCGCTGCTGGCGGCGCCGGCGCTGCGGCTCATCGCGCGGGGCGCGAACGCCCTGGGGACGAGCGCGGCGGAATGGCTGCGCACGCCGGCCGGACAGCGCGTGCTCGCGCGGCTGTCGGAAGAGACGGGTGGTGAGCCGCCGCCGGGGCATCCGATGCGCTCAGTGCGCCAGGTCGAGGCGGAGATCGCGCAGGCGGAGCGGGAGTTCGACGCGGCGCTGGGCGCGGACCGGCGCGCGGCGCTGCTGGCGCGCATCAACGAGCTGCAGCAGGAGAAGGCGCGGCTGGAGAACGCGCCGCTGGTGGGCCAGTCGGACATGTTCGGCGGGGTCGTGGAAGCGCCGCCGCCCGCGCCCGAGGCGCCGCGCGTGGAGCAGCGCGGGCTCTTCGAGCAAGAGGCGCCAGAGGCTCCCGCGGAGCCGTCGCCGCCCAGGCCGGCGGCTCCGCGGGAGCCTCCGGCGCCCCTTGCGATGCCGGGCGCCGGGCCTCCTTCAGAGCCGGCGGAGGTGTTGTTCCCCGCCTCCGCCGGCGCCGCTCGCCCGGACGCCGGTGTGGATGCCGCGCCGGCTTCGCGCGTGGCGCCGGAAGTGGACGCGGCGAGCTTCGGTGTGCAGGAGCGCTTCGGAACCGTGCCGCCTGGCCGCATCCGCGAGGCGCCCGAGGACTTCCAGGCGCGACAGACCGCCGAGGGAAAGAGCTACGGCGAGGCGCGGGTCAACGACATCGTGAAAAACTACGACCCGGAGCTGATGCAGCCGCTCATCGTCGTCCCCGACCCGCACGACCCGGCCGGCTACGTGCTGCTCGCCGGCCATCATCGGCTCGAGGCGCTCCGCCGTATGGGGCTCGATGCGCCCGTCCAGATCGCGCAACTGGACATCACCGACCCGGCGCAGCTCGCGCGCGCGCGGGCGATCGCCGACGCATCGAACGCGACGCAGCACCCGCTCTCGCTGAAGGAGCGCATCAACGTCATCCGGCGCGCCGGCACGCAGGACGTGGGTGAGCTCCGGTCACAATTCCCGGCGATGAACGACCAGACGATCCGCGACGCGCAGGCGATCGGCGAGCTGCCCGGGCATGTCGTCGACAAGCTCGACGCGCTGCCGGACTCGGCGCCGGAGATTGGCATCGCGGCCGAGATCGGCTCGGGCGTGCGGCGCTTCGGCCTCACGCAGACCGACGCGGAGGCGCTCTTCAACCGGCTCACCGCTGGCGCGAAGTCGAAGATGCCGACGCGCGCGGCGGTCCGCGACACGATCGACAAGTTCGGGAAGGTGGTCGCCGACCGGGCGCAGGCCGATATGTTCGCCGGCGCGCAGGGCGAGATGTTCGCCGCGCACAAGAGCGCGCTCCTCGACGCCATCGACGAGTACGCGCGGCTGACGCAGACGATCCAGAAGCAGGCGCGCGACCTCGCGCGAAAGATCAAGGGCGCCGTCGAGCTCGGGGTGAGCGAGGATCGGCCCGAGATCCGGGCGGCGCAGGCGAAGCTGGCGGCGCTCGAGGATCAGCGGGCGGGATTGGAGCGCGACTTCGCGGCGACGATGGCCTCCCCCCAGGAGCGGCCGATCGCTACGGCCTCATCGACGGCGGAGACGGGCGTGAACCCGCGGATCGCGTCGACGGAAACGCCGGGCGCTGCGACCCAGGAGCCGCGCGAGATGGTCTCGACGAACGGGGCGGAGGCGCCGTCCGGCAGCACCGCGCGGAACAGCTCGCCGGTCGGCGACTTGACGGGTGGCACGACGGTGGAGAACGGCATCGCGGGGAGTGTACCACCGTCCGGGCCGGCGGCGCAGCAGGCGTTGATCGAGCCGACGGTGCGCGAGGCGCGCCAGGCGTACAACGACGCGCGGAAGGCCGTGCGCGCGAGTGACACGCCGGCGACCAGGCAGCGCCTCCGCACGGCGCAGCAGCAGCTCGACGCCGCGCTCGAGCGGCAGCGCGCCGCCAGCCGCGGCGGCGGGGGTGGTGGCGAGCCGCCGTCCGGCGGTGACGCTGTGCTCCCATCGGACCAATTCCCGGAGCTGACACGGTTCTACACGACCGAGCAGCGCGAGATCTTCGACCGGATCAACGCCGACGCCGAGACGCAGGCGCGCGTGAAGGGCTTCGGGTCGGTGAGGCGCGCGATCGAGGCCGGCGCGGACCCTGCCGCGCCGCTGTTGGCGAAGGCCAGGGCGGCGACGCAGCGGCTCCTCTCGCCCCTGTACTACGTGCGCAACGCGAATGTGCTGCGCGACGAGCACCTGGGGACGATCGAGCTCGCGCACGCGCGGCAGCTCGCGGTCGGCGCGCAGGATGCGCAGATGATCGCGATCCGCCTCGGCGAGAAGGGCGACGAGGCTGGGGCCTTCCTGACGCCGAAAGAATGGGCGGCGCGCTACCGGGGGCCGGAGGCGGCGACGCCGCAGCAGCAGGCGATCATCGGCTACATCGGCGATGTGATCGAGCGGCCGCAGTTCTACGCGATGCCGGAGCGGACGCGCGCCTTCCTGCGCGCGAACCAGCGCTTCCTCCTCAGCCGGCTCCGCTACGCGAAGTCGCAGGGCGTCGACATCAACGAGTTCCAGGGCGAGTTCGCGACGCACGTCTACAAGGAGCCGAAGGGGAAGCCGGCGCCGGCTGGCGCGCGCGGTGGCGTGGGCGCGAAGCAGGCGACGCAAAAGACGCGCCTGTTCGGCTCGTACTGGGACGCGGCCGCGAAGGGGCTCGAGCCGGAGTTCGTCGCGGGGGCGGAGAAGTCGCAGCGTGGCGTGTTCGAGGCGCTGACGCGCACGCACCAGGCGCAGCTCCAGAAGGCGATCAGCGACCGCGAGCTGATCGCGCAGATCAAGGCGTCGGAGCTGCGGTCGACGAAGCCGCGGCGCGGCTTCCGGCAGACGTCAGTCCCCGGCCTGGCCGGCTCGTATTTCCCCAACGACGTCGCGCACGCGATCGAGGACGCGATCGCGCCGGAGGGGCGGTCGTTGTTCGAGCGCGTCGCGCTGCTCCCGTCCGACCTCGCCAAGACGACGATGGCGACGCTCGACGCCTCGCCGCTCGTGGGCATCCAGGGCGTGCGGCGCTTCCTGGAAAACCCGATTCGCGCGCTCGCCGACGTTCCGAAGGCGACGCAGCTCGTCGTTTTTGATGACGCCTGGCGCGCGTGGCTGATCGCGCACGAGGACGTGATGCGGCAGGCGGCGGCGGACGGCCTGAACACGTTCCAGCGGTTCAACGTGACGACGGAGGGCGCCTCGCCGTCGCTGATCGCGCACGTGCCGCTCCTCGGCAAGATCGAGAGCACCGTGAACGAGCGGTTCTACGAGCGCGGCGTGGCCTTGTACAAGGTCCTCTCGTACAGCGAGAACAAAGCGCAGGTGGAGTTCGGCCAGAAGTTCGCGAGCGGGCTCTTGCCGGGGGTGAAGCGCCGGCTGGCGGCGGGGGAGACACCGGGCCAGATCGCGGCGCAGCACGTCAACAACGTCTACGGGGGCCTCGAGCGCGCGCTGCGCGGTCAGTCGCGCGGCTACCAGGCGTTCGAGCGGTTCATGCTTTTCGCACCGGACTTCCTGCGCGCGCAGACCGGGCTCGTGGCGCACGCGCTCACGAAGCCGTTGACGCCGCAGGGCGCGGCGTCCCTGCGCTTCATGCTGGGCGCGACGATCATCTCGGCGGGGGTCGCCGAGCTCGGCACGCAGGCGGCGAGCGGCGGGCGCAAGCACGCGAACCTGACCGACCCCACCCTCGGCGACTGGATGACGATCAAGACGCCGGCGGGGAACATCAGCTTCATGGGGCCGTTGCGCACGTACCTGCGGACGGGAGTGAACGCCGCGCGCGACGTGAAGAGCGGCGATTTCGAGCGGGCGCTCGGTGAGGGGGAGTTCTTCGGCGTGACGCGCCTGGGGCCCGTGCCGGCGAGCGTGCGCGCGCAGCTCACGAACCGCGACGTGCTCGGGCGCCCGGTCTCGACGGCGCGGCCGAACAGCCTGCGGGACATCGGCGAGCGCGCGCTCTACACGGCGCGCAGCGTGACGCCGTTCGGCGTGCAGCAGACGATGGAGTCGATCGGCAAGGGCGGCGCCGCGCCGCTCGGCATCGCGCTGGTGAGCGCGTTCGGCTTCTCGATCTTCCCCGAGCGGGTCCGCACGTCCGTCGACGAGGCGGCGCGCGCCGACTTCGGGCGGCGCTACACGGATCTGTCACCGGGCGAGCGCGCGCAGCTCCTCGCGGACCACCCGGACGTCCGGCGCGCGTTCGAGGAGCTCGACCAGGAGACGAAGGCGAAGGCCGACGCCGGCGACCCGATCGCGACGGTGCTGCAGTCGGAGAAGGCGGCGCAGGACCGCTACGCCGCGACGCTGCAGCAGATCGAGACGCTGCCGCCGGACCAGTGGCGCGAGCAGTACGCGCAGGCGCGCGATGACCGGCTCGCGGCGCTCGACGCGCTGCGGCGCACGGACGCGCGGCCGGTGCGCGAGTTCTTCGAGCGGCTGGACGCGCGCAAGCCGGGGTCGCCGCGCGTGCAGGTGCTGCACGACTACTTCGCGATCTACGACGAGTACGAGGACCCGGAGACGGGCCGCGTCGACCCGGCGCGCCAGGACGCGCTCAACACGGCGCTCGACGCCTTCGAGGCGCGCCTCTCGCCGGAGCAGCAGGAGCAGCTCCAGCAGGACCTCGGCGCGCACGACACGCCGCGCCAGGCGGAGTACCGGGCGGACGTGAAGCTGATCGCGGACAGCGGCTACTTTGACATCGACACGCGGGCGTACAACTCGCGCGGCTGGCAGCAACTCCTTGCGAAGCAATTCGGGTCGGAGCCGGCGAAGGTATCGAGCCTGGACGCGCTCAAGCAGGCGTACGTCGACTACTGGGTGCCGCGCCTGGTGCAGGAAGGGCGCGACGAGCTGAGCGCGCGGGCCGACGCCGAGCGCGGGTTCGACAGCTTCCCGGTCGTGAAGCAGCTCAACGACGCGGTACAGGCGCGCCGGCAACAGCTCTTTCGGGAGCGGCCGGATGTGCTGCGCGCCGCGACGAAGTGGGGGTTCAACACCCTGTCGAAGGACGAAGAGCGGATCCTGCAGGGGGCGCGCTAGCGCCCGTCAGGGATGTAGTCCGAGTACGGGGAGAAGTCGGAGAAGTTGGAGAAGTTGGAGGAGTCGGAGACGCCGGATGTATGCGGGTTGTCGGCGGGCGTGAGCGTCGTGTCGTCGCCGTTGCCGAGCAGCAACCAGGCGCCGGCGATCCCGATGAGCAGGACGATGCCGAACGCGCCGGCGAGGCGCTTGTGCAGCGGCTGTCCACCCGAGATCCAGGCGATCCACACGAAGACCGCGACGGCGACGCCGGCCAGCAGGACGGGATATGCTACGACGAAGTAGATCGTCGCGAACAGCGCGGCCACGACGGCGATGGCGAAGAGGTTGAGGGCCACCCACGTGACCACTTGGAGCGTGAGGCGCATGTCGTGATCTTGGGCTGCTGAGCGGAGGAAGTCAAATGGGTGGGTCTGCTGGTCCGTCAAGCACGCCGATGCCGGACGATGGGTTCGGGGGCGCGCCGCCGCCGGTGAGCGGGGGCGGCAAGGCGCCTATTCCGGTGCAGACGCCGCGCGAGCGCAGCGGCTTCGCGAAGCTGATCGGGCCCGTGTTCGACACGCTCGCGCGGCTCGGCTATCCGGTGCCCCCGCCGTTCCAGGCGACGAGTACGGCGTACGTCGACCCGACGTCGCCGGAGGGTGCGGCGCGGGTCTACAAGGCGCGCGCGAACTACATCACGGGCCAGGCGAGCGTCGACGACATGAACGTGCTCCTGGCGGCGAACGAGATCAGCCCGGCGGACCTGCGCGCGTACCTCCGGGATGGCGGTACCGGCGGGGGCGGCAGCGGGCTGACGGCGTACGAGGCGGCGCAGCTCGACATGGCGCGCCAGCAGTTCGAGTACCAGAAGCAGCAGGACCGGGTGGCGTCGGCGCTGTCGGCGCTGAAGGCGCTATCGGACGAGGCGGCGGCGCGGGACGCGCGGCAGCAGGCGGCGCAGCAGCTCGTCGCCAGCGTGGCGCCGTACGCGATCGACCCGTCGATGCAGTTCTTCGCGGGGCTGGCGCCGACGGACGCGGCGGTGCGGCTCGGCCTGGCGTCGCCGCTGCGCACGAACCCGGTCACCGTCCGGCCCGCCGCGGTCCTCGCGAACCCATACGACGCGCAGGTGCAGGAGGCGCTCGCGCAGTTCAAGGGCTTGGCAGGGATCGCGTGATGGGTGTAGGCTGCTGAGCGGAACCGAATAGGTCCTAACCGCCGGACAGGGTGAGGCGGCCGCCGTGGGTGCGAGCTCACGGGGGCCGCTTTTTCGTTATCCGCGGACCTGAGAGGGGACGATGGCGACCGAGCTCGACGACAGCACGATCGAGGCCCTGGGGAAGCACGCCGAGGAGCCGGGCGGCGGCGCGCCCGCGGCTTCGGCGCAGGTCCAGGAAGCGCCCGCGGCGACGCCGGCCGCAGGTGACGGTGGCGGCCAGCAGCCCGCGGGGGGCGCGCCGGCCGGCGCTGAGGGCTCCGGTGGTGCACAGGGCCAGCCGCAGGGCGCGGAGGGTGAGGGCGGCGCCGGAGAGGCGCGGCCGGATGGCGACCTGCCGCAGCTCGACAAGGCGCAGCTCGCGAAGCTGTGGCAACGGTACAAGGGCGACCTCCTCGAGCTGGACGAAGCGAAGCAGGCCGTCACGGAGACGGCGGAGCAGATCGCCCAGCGCCAGATGCTCGAGCGGTCGACCGACCCGGTGCACAACCCGGAGTACCAGGCGCTCGTGCGCGAGTACGAGGACCACGGCAAGCGGCTGGCCGACACGCTCGAGGCGACGACGGCGGAGCTGGCGAAGCTGCGCAATGGCGACCTCGACGTGGACATGCGGAAGATCGCCGACAACCTGGAGGGCGCGATCAACGCGGCGGCGCGGCAGCGCGACCTCGCGCTCGCGGCGAGTGAGCACCGGAGCGTCGTGATGATCGACGGCGTGGTAAACGCGCTCTTCGGAGATCAGGGCGACACGGAAGTCGGGAAGGTCGACGGCAAGCCGCTGACGCTCGACGCCGCGTGGGGTGCGGCGCTCGCCGGCTATGAGCGGCTCCGGCAGTCGCAGGATCCGGCGCAGCGAGCCAGCGCGGCGGCATGGTTCGCGCAGACGGCGCTCCCGGTCATCTACAACCTGGGTGTGCAGCGCGGCGTCGCGCACGGCCGACAGCAGGCGCAGAAGGAGATCGCGCCGAAGATCGACGCGGCGGAAGACGCCGCGCTTCGGGAGGCGATCGCGAAGGTAGGCGCCAGCACGCCGCCGTCGCCGAGCGGCGGTTCGGTGGCGCCGACGTCGTACACCGCGGAGCAGATCGCGAAGATGAGCGACGCGGAGTACGACGCGAAGCACGACGAGATCCACCAGCTCATCGGCTCCCTGGCGGGGAGCTAGGGGAAGGAGCAGCAGATGGCGACGACAGGCCGCGCCGACATCATCGGGACCGTCCCGACGATCTACGCGCGCGACATCATCAAGTACACGCAGCCGAACCTCGAAGCCTGGAAGCGGATCAACACGCGGATGCTCGACTCGGCGAACGTCGGGGACCGCGTGCAGGTCGCGACGTACCAGGACACGCAGACGTCGGCGAACGCGGCCGGGTCCGCGGCGGTGCAGCTCGCCACCGGCGTAGCGCCCTTCTCGGGCGTGGCGGAGGCGGACCCGCTGACCGCGACGTACGCGGACCAGACGATCGGCTCGACGACGATCTACATCTCGAACTGGTACTACGTCGCGAGTGAGCTGTCGGCGTACGCGCAGGCGGTCAAGCAGGGCGACGTGCTCGGGCTGTTCAAGCAGGCCGGGCTCGACTCGCTGGCGGCGCAGATCGACACGTCGGTGTGGTCGCTCATCACCGGGCTCACGACGAACGCGGCGATCGGCACGCTGGGCACGGCGCTGACGGACGACCTGATCCTCGACGGCAAGACGAACCTGGACAACGGGAACGTGCCGAAGAACGACCGGCACTACGTGTTCTCGCCGTCGGAGGAGAACAGCTACCTGAGGCTGGACAAGTACGTGAACGCGCTCACGCGCGGGAACACGCAGCCGGTCACGAAGGGCGAGATCGGGAACCTCTACGGCATGTCGTGGGCGAGCACCACGCAGGTTCCGTCGCCGGGCGGTGGGCAGCACCGGAACGTCATGTTCCACCGCGACGCGTGGGCGGGGCGGATGCTCAAGGCGCCGGTCGCGCGGATGGCGGACAGCCCGGACCCGGGGCTGGCGACGCGCATCCTGGCGATGGCGATCTGGGGCGTCGGCGAGGTGCGCGACCGCTTCGGCCAGGAGATGCGCGGGGTCTAGCGGCCCGCGACGAAGAGCTGAGCTCCGGCGCCCGTCGGGGGAGGCGGGCGCCGGAGTAGGCGCAGGGAGGCACGCATGGCGGACGAGCCGCAGACAGTGACGGAGGAGAAGCGCACAGCCCGGCGGACGGCGCCGGCGGGGGCGACGAGGCGCGGCGCGGCGGCGAGCCTGCCGGCGACGCAGGTGCAGAAGGACTTCGCCTTCTTCCTGCGTCCGGACGGCGCGACGGCGGCCGCGGCGATCGTGTACCTGCCGGCGTACAACCCGGCGGTGCGCGCGCGCTGGACCCGGAAGGGGCTCCGCCTGCTGAGCCAGGTGACCGGTGACTTCTCGGAGAAGGGCGAGGAGGCACTGCGGATCGCGCCGCCGACGCTCGAGACGTGCGTCGAGGTGATGGAGGAGCTGACGCGGCGCAACGCGGCCGAGGTCGAGCAGATCCGCAGCGAGATCGCGGACAGCAAGGCGCAGCTCGACGACCCGCTGCTCGACGCCGACGACCGGAAGCTGCTGCGGCAGCGGATCCGCCAGCTCGAGAAGCGCGCCGAGCAAATCCCGGGGGAGCTGGTGACGCCGGAGCGGCTGCTCGCGTTCTTCAAGAACGAGGCGCGCATCCGGCTGAGCCTCGCGATCCCGGCGAACGTGCGCGCGGCGGTCGAGCGGATGCAGACCGAGCAGGCGCTCGGCCAGGAGATCGACCAACTGCTCGGCCAGGGCCAGGGCTACCGCGAGGGAGTGCTCGTTGGCTAACCGGACGTTGCGCCGCGCGGCCGCCCGCTCGGGCTCGCGGGCCGTGCAGCGGCGGCCGGCGCCGACGCGCCCGTACGAGGGACCAGCGAACCGCATCGTCGAGCGGGACAAGTTTTCGCGCGAGATCGAGATCTGGCACGCGAACGACGCGGGCGACCCGCGCGAGCTGATGTTCGAGCTGCCGAAGGGGCTGCGGCCGGAGACGGTCGAGAAGGCGTTCCTGTTCTACGGGCGGCAGTGGATCGACTGGCTCGACCGGCAGGGGGTGCAGGTGGACCCGCGGACGATCCGGATGGCGGGGCCGGCGCCGTGCCTCGAGCTCGACAAGCTCGACCGCGAGCAGTACTTCATCCGGGCGCTGTGCAAGCGCGTGCGGCCGGAGGTGCGCCGGCTCGACGAGGCGCTCGACCTGTTCGAGCACCAGCCGGTGGCGGGGAGCGCGATGCGGATGCTGCTGCAGACGACCGTCGCGCCGGAGCTCATCGAAGCGAACGCACGTGCGCAGGCGGCGGCGGCGAAGGTCGCGCCGGCGATGCGCGCGCACCAGCAGCAGGTGCAGGACTGGCGGCGGGCGAAGGGCCTGCCGCTGTTCAAGGAGGAAGCCAGCGATGGCGGTTAGCGTAGTGCAGTACCCGGAGACGACGGCGCAGGTGGCGATCACCTGCGGCAACTGCCGCGGGGACGTGCGCGGGCCGGCGGGAAGCGAAGCGACGTGCCTGCGCTGCGGCCGCGTGTTCTTCTTCTCGACCGTGAGCGTGTCGCTCGTGAAGCCCGCGGACGCGGAGCGGCCGGAGCGCGTGCCGGACGAGGCGCCGGACGAGGCGCCGGCGGAGCGCGTGCCGGACGAGGCGCCGGGGGAGCGCGTGCCGGACGAGGCGCCGGCGGAGTAGCAGCGAGCGCGGCCGTTGGCCGCGTAGCGGAGGGGAAGCAAATGCCGTACCCGCGAATCGAGCGCCGGTCGGGCACCTACGCGGCTCCGGCCGGTGGTGGCAACACGAACCTGTTCAACATCGCGCCCGGGGAGCGCGTGATCGCGTTCGCGTGCAACGTGCGCGTGGCCGGGAACGGCACCGGCACCGTGAGCTTCGGCAAAACGGCGAGCGTGGCCGCGTTCATGGCGACGGGCGACGTCGCCGCGAACGCGGTCGGCAAGAAGTACGGGGCGACGGGCGCGGACCTCGCCGGCAACGGCACGGCGTACGCGGCGGCGACGCAGGCGCTCGCGGCGTACACGGTCGGCACGAACACGACGCACCCGGTCATCGAGTGGGTGGCGCTGGTCATCCGGGACGAGCTCTTCAAGGACCTGCTGGTCCAGTAGCGGGAGTGGAGGGCGAGCGGATGGCGACCGAGACGTTCAGGGGCGCGCGCAAGAAGCTGATCTCGGCGACGGACAACGTGAAGACGTCGCGCGGCCGCATCGCGAAGATCCTCGTCGCCGCCGGCACGGGCTCGATCGACGTCTACGACGACCCGGCGGCGAACAACAACAAGGTCTGGAGCAAGGCGGCGTCGGCCGTCGGCGACGTCTACGACCTCGACGTGCCGATGGACAACGGCATCCGCGTGGTGATGGGCGCCGCCGGCAACCTGACCGTGACGTACGACTAGGAGGCGCGCGCGATGCGCAAGACGACGGCCGGCCCGCGCAAGGCGATCGTCGCCGCCATCGCGAACGCGGCGGTCAAGACGGGCCGCGGGCGGATCCTGGCGGTCATCCCGACGTCGGACGGTGACACGCTGGACGTGTTCGACGACCCGGCGTGCGTCGCGAACAAGGTTTGGTCCCTGCCCTCGACGGTCGCGGGCAGGCGGTACGACCTCGACGTGCCGATGGATAGCGGCATCGGTGTGGCGACCTTCGGCGCGGGCACGGTGACGGTGGAGTACGTCTGATGCCGACGGGCGCCCAGATCCGCCAGGCGATCATCGACCATCGCGGGCGGCCGCTGGCGGCGCGCTTCCGAGCGTCCGCGAACGGCACGGCCACGACCGTCATTGACGCCGTGCACCTGCGCGGCGACACGCTCGGCGCCGACTACTTCGGGGGCGAGGCGTGGCTGTACTTTCCCTCTGGCTCCTCTCAGCCAGGAGGCATCGCGAAGCTCGACCAGTTCTCCGGGCTGAGCGGGGCGATCACGTTTTCGCCGGCGCTCGGCGGCTCGACGGCGACCGGCGACGCCTTCGAAGTCTGGATGAAGCACCATCCGCTCGAGGTGCTGAAGGCGATCGATCGGGCGCTTCAGTACAAGTGCAAGGACTGGCGGCGGCGGCCGCTCAGTGTGCTCGCCTACGTCGAGAACTGGGCAACGTCTGCTTACGACCAGACGGCCGGCGGCGTGAGCAACGCCACGGCCACAAAGCAGACCCTCGACTTCCCGCAGCAGTACCAGGGGTCGGCGCTCCGCGTGACGAACACCGGTGCCAACGGTTACTGCAGCTCGGAGGCGTTCGGCGTCCAGCCGGCGCAGGTGTACCGGGTATTCGGGTGGGCGCGCGCGCTCGCGCAGACCGGGAGCATTCGCGTGCGTGACCTAACGCACGGCGCGGACATCGCCGTCCAGGGGACCGCGACGTTCAGCCTGCTCGGGTGGGTGTACCTCGACTTCCTCGTCACGATCCCGGCCGGCTGTGAGAAGGTGCAGCTCTGGCTCGGCGGCGCCGATGCGGCGTTCGTGGGCGACTTCGCGGGGATCGGGTTCCTCGAGACGTCGGCGACGGCGTTTTCTCTGCCGTCGACGGTGCGCGGTACGGACGAGGTGGGGCGCGTGTACGAGCGCACGGGCGCGGCGTTCGTGTCGGCCGTGCAGTCGGCGGATGACCCGGCGCTCAACGAGATCGGCGCGTGGCGCAAGACGCGCGCGGGGCGCGTGGATCTGAGCTTCCCGCGTCCGCCGGCATTGCAATACGGCGTGTACGTCGAGCTGGCGCACCATTACGACGCGCTCTGGGTGGATTACTACACGGCGAACGCTCGCGCGACGGGCGACGCCGCGACGACGGATTGCCCGCTCGAGTACATCGAGGCGGCGGCCGTTGTGGAGCTGCTCGCTGGCACGACGGACGACGCGCTGAAGACGCAATTCGTGAAGGCCGCGGGCGAGCTGGACGCGATCGAGCGGCGGCTCGGGCCGGAGCCGATCGTGCTGGCGGAGCCGTCGCGGCGGCCGCTGTTCCGGAGGAGCCGGATCTGATGGGCGACCTGCGGCGGCAGGAGGGGGCGATCTACCACGAGACGGAGCGCGGCTCCGAGCGCATCTACCTCGACGCCTGCGGGCGGCCGCTCGAGGTGTGTGTGCATGGCGAGGAGCCCGCGGTCGTCATCGAGCCGGAGTCGGGGCAGCTCGTGATGGAGCTCGGCGGCGTCGCCGTGTCGATGCCGCCGGAGATGGCGGCGAAGTGGTGCGACGAGATCACGCGGCTGCTCGGGCCGGCGACGGAGGAGAAGCTGCGGACGGAGTACGTGAAGAAGCGTGACGCCTACAGGGAGCAGCTCGCCCAGGAGCGCGCGGCGATCGAGGCCGAGGCGGCGCAGCGGCGCGCGGAGCTGACGGACCTCCTCCGCGCGATCGAGGAGCAGCGCGCGGAGCAAGCGCGGATCACCGCGGAGAATCGCGAGGTGCAGCGTGGCGGCGCCGCCGGCTGAGCGATGGGTCGACATCTTCGTTAGCGGGCACGAGGGCTATGGGGACAGCCGCCGCGGCGTGCGCCAGTACGCGTACAACCGGGTGCACGGGGCGCTCCACCTGCGCACGCCGGGCGAGCTGGCGACGGCGCCGCCGGTCGTGCAGGCGCCTGCGGCGTTCAACACGCCGACCCCGTGCCCGTTCGCGGTCGAGTGGGAGGACACGACGCCGAACCCGATCCTGCTGTTCGGGATCGCGGACCTGGTCTACACATCGCTCGGCAACAGTTTCAGCACGGTCAGCGCGGGCGCGACGATCACGGACGGGAAGCTCCACGACGACGGCTCCGGCGTGCCGTACCTGTACCTGGCGCTCGGCGGCGGCGGTTCGACGAAGGTGAAGCGCCGGAATCGCGCCGGCACGATCACGGCCTGCACGAACCTCGTCGCGGAGAAGCTGCTCTCCCTGAACAACGACCTGTACATCACCGCGACGCCGGCCGGCGGCACGGCCATCTGCGCGGTCGGCAAGGTCGCGGCGGGCACGGACCCGGGGAGTGCGGCGCAACCCGCGCTGACAGTGGTCGGGCGGCCGACGACAAAGATCAACAACCTGGTGGCGGACGCGGAGGGTCGCGCGCCGGTCGCGCTCAAGCCGGAGGGCATCTTCGGCTACGACCGCGCGCTCAACGTCTGGCGGGCGATCGGCAAGGTCCAGTACCACCCGGACAACGGCAAGGCGTTCTGGTACGAGCAGGGGTTCTTGTGCGTCGCGCTGGGCGCCGGCGGCGCCGTGCGCGTGCGCGGGACGCAGCTCGAACGATGGGACCCGCTGCCGGAGAGCGCGACGGCCGACGAGTCGACGACGGGCCAGGTCATCACGGCGGCGGCGACGCTGCAGAATGGGGCGATCCTGGTGACGGCGCCGGGGGCGAAGCGCGCGGCCGGCGGCGGGACGCAGCTCGACAGCAACGCCGTGGTGGACTTCGGCAAGACGACCGACGGCGGCGCGGGCTACACGGACTACTCGACGGCCGTCTCCGACATGGACCCGACGACGTACGCCGACCTGTCGCTGCTCGACACGCCGGCGAACGGCGACTGGTTCGTGGTCGGGCACGTGCGGCCGTTCATCGGCGTCGTCCTCGACATCCTTGCGGCGAACACGAACGCCGCGACCGTGACGGCGGAGATCTGGACGGCGTTCGGTTGGCAGAGCGTCGGCGTCGCCGAGCTTACCGGCGGTGCGACACCCTTGCAGCGCACCGACGGCCGCGCGATGTACATCGTTACCTCCGACCCGCTCGCCATTGGATGGCAGCAGACGGCGCTCACCGTCGGCTCGCCCAAGACGCGCTACTGGATGCGCTTCTCCTACAGCGCGGCGCTGTCGGCGACGGTGCGCATCAGGGGCGTGCGGGTGATGCCGTGGATGCCGCGGCTGGCGCCGGCGGGCTCGCTGGCGACCTTGCCGAACGTATGCGTGACCGACGGACTCGACCGCGCCGGCGCCTTCCCGCACGTCCTCTACTCGCACGTCGACGAGAGCGGGCGCCACGTCGTGCACGACCTGGGCTCGTCCGCCGGCGCCGGCTCCCAGGGCGGAATCGACATCATCGAGCAGGCGGTACACGCGATCGGCGGCAAGTCGCTGGGCTTGTCTACTGACTACCGGAACGGGTTCGACCGCTCGGTGGTCCTCATCGGCCTGAAGCGGCTCTACCTGCTCGACTTCTTCGAGCACCTGACGGAGGAGCAGTGGCCGTTCAACAGCCCCGGCATCGGCGGCCTCGTGGAGTTCGCCGCGGTCGACCTCGGTGGGCCGGCACAGCTCCGCGCGCTCGAAGTCGAGGGGCGCGGGTGGGAGGCGGCGGGGCACCTGTTCCACCGCTTCGAGGATGGGAGGGCATGGAGCGCGGGCGGGCATTTCGACGCGATCCCCTGGCGCGCGGACGTCGCAAACGCCGGGGCGGGGTCGCAGCTCAGGGTCGCGCTGGCGATCAAGCCGACCTATGGCTACGGGACACAGCGCTCGCGCGTGACGCGCGTGCGCGCGCTCGTGCGGGACGTGAAGCGGGCTGATGTCGCGCTCGCGCCGCAGAACCCGCCGGTGGTGGCCTGATGGCTGCGCCGGTGCCGACCGTCGAGTCGCGCGTCGGTGACCTCGAGCGCCTGGGCGCCGACAGCCGCGGCATCCTGTCCGACGTCGATGCGCGCACGCTGCAGAAGACGATCGCGGCGTTCGACGCGAGCGGCGCGTCGCTCGGTGAGTTCATCGGACTGAAGCCGGGCGACGGGCACATCCAGTTCGCGCGCGAGCCGCAGACGGGACTCCTGCTCGTCAGCGTGACCAAAGTGAAGCCGAAGTTCGTCTGGCAGCCGGACGCGGCGCCGACGGCGGTCGTCACGACGGGCAACGAGCAGGGCGGCTACCACCACTCGGGCGCCGGCTTCACCGCGACGAAGGTGTGGGTGGACTGCAAGACGGCGCCGGGGGTCAACGGGCTCACGGTCGTGCTGCAGTATGCGGACACCGACGACCTGGACACGGCGGTGAACTGGACGCAGATCGTCAGCATGACGCTCTCCTCGGAGCGCTCGAAGAGCCAGGCGCTGAGCGTGGCGGTGCCGGCGAACCGCGTCATGCGCATGAACGTGTCGACGGCGGACGCGACGGTGCGCGGCGTGTCGGTGGGCCTCGAGGGGGACTACGGATGAGGCTGGCGACGGTGGCCGACGTGCGCGCGATCTTGCCGGTCTACCTGCGCAGCCTGGCCGCGCTGGCGCCGGCGGACCGGGTCGTGGGGCCGGCGACGGCGGCGGCCTTTCTCGACGTCGTGCGCGGGCCGGGCGTGCTCGTGGCGGTGGACGACGACGTGACGGCGTTCGCGCTGTCGGAGCGCCAGGCGCCCAGGCTCTGGGAAGTGCGCTACGTGATGCCGCACGACATGTCGCCGCTGCTCGGGCTCGGGTTCGTGAAATTCCTGTTCGTCGCCGAGCACCAGCGCCGGCCGTTCCCGCCGGACGCGATCGCGTACGGGAGCTTCGACGTCGGGGGCCCCGGCATCGAGGACCGGGCGCACGACTTCTATGCCGGTGCGCTCGACGGGACGAACGAGGACGTGCCGGACGCGGCCGGCGCGGTGCGGCTGCGGCGCGTGCGCGTGCCGGTGGCGAACATCGCGCAGCGGGCGGGGGTGACGCTGTGACGGTCAACGTCAAGGGCTACGTGGCGTACGGGGCGAACTGCGGCGACCACGTGCTCGGCAGCGAGATCAAGGACGCCGGCGCGGCGGTGACGGCCGGCGTGGTCCGTCTCTCCCGGAACCAGTCGCATCGGTGGGCGCCCAGGGGGCCGAACGGGTCGGACTCCCTGGCCCTCCCGGCGGGGTACACGAAGCCGGCCGGCGTCGTGATGTTCCGCATCAAGCGCGAGAGCGTGGCGCCGGCGGCGACGGTGAACAAGGTGCGGAGCTACCGGTCGCAGACCGTGAACCCGGGGATCACGAGCGGCTACGCGATCGTCGAGACGACGGCGCGCAAGTGGCGGTTCACGGTCGCGGGCACGGCGATCCCGGGCGAGTACGACCCGGGCGACGACAACATGCACCACGTGATGATCTGGGTGACGAAGGTGCACGGCGCCACCTACGCCGACGGCTGGCTGCCGTCGGACACCCTGTGGGTGACGATCCTCGTCGACAAGGCGGTCTGGTTCAACGAGGCGATCACCGCGGCCGACGGCAGCTCGATCCAGAACTTCGGCATCGAGGGCACGATCCCGCTCTTCGGGGACAGCGTGACCGATGCGAACGGCTCGACGTTCGACGTCGACGACGTGTTCACCTGCTACTCGGACCGCGCGAACCCGATCGGCAAGGTGACGGTGGACTCCTGGCGCTTCACGCTCGGCCAGGCTCCCCCGGCGGGCTTCGACCAGAGCGTGAAATCGACGGGGTCGGACGCGGCGGCGCTGGTCGACGAGCGGCCGCCGGCCGGTTCGGGCACGACGGACGCGGACTACTACCAGCTCATCGACGATGGCACGCACCTGAAGCAGCAATCGCGGCTCGACACGGCGCCGATCCTGGCGGCGGGCGACGTGCCGTACATGGTGCAGGTGCGGATCTGGGACCGCCAGGTGACGAGCAGCAAGACGAGCGGGATCGACGCGGAGATGCACGACGGTACGAACGCGCGCCGCAACGGCGGCAACGTGTTGATCAACGGACCGTCGAGCTATGCGGAGAACCTTCAGGCCGGCGAGGGGGGCACGGACGGCGGCGCGAGCCAGAGCGCGCGGTTCAACGTCGCGCCGGACGGCAACCCGTGGAGCGGGAAGGACAACACCTACCTCTCGGGGTGCTACGCCGGCTGCCGAATGAACGGCCTCACAGCCAACGCCTCGATCCTGGTGGACGCCATCGTGTGCGAGATCGCGATCGTGAAGAACGGCGACGCCATCGCCGCGCTGCCGGACCCGGGCGTCATCGCGACGACGCAGCGTCAACGGGTGCGGATCGTCTAGCTGGAATCGAGGGCGCGTTGGAAGTGTTCATCGACATCGTGAGCCGGGTGGGCTTCCCGATCGCCGTCGCGGCGTTCGTGCTGGTGCGGCTGAACGGAAAGATGGACCGGCTGACCGACGCGCTGCACAAGGTGGCGGAGCAGCTCGCGAACTTCGCGATCGCGAGCGCGAAGCACGAGGGGAGCATCGACGCGCGGCTCTCCGGGATCGAGGGCGCGCTCGCGCGAAAGGAGGAAGAGGGGTGCTGATGGACGCGATCGGCGGGTTGGACGCCGTCTCGCTGGCCGGCTGGGTCGTCATCTTCGTGGCGGGGACCGCCTGGGAACTCCGGGGCATCCTGAACAAGCGCCGGAAGGGCGACACGCTCTCGGAGACGGTGTGGCGCTTCGAGCGCGTGGCGGCGGTCGTCAGGTACCTCGTCGCGGGCTTCCTGGTCTGGCTCGTCGTGCACTTCTTCTTCGGCGGGCGGTTCGGATGAAGGAAGGGAGGACCATGAAAGCGATCATCGGCAACCTGATCACCGGGCGGGAGGGCTGGAACGAAGGCGCCATCGTGCGGACGTTGCGCCTGCTCGGGATGTTCCTGGCGCTCGGAGCGCTGTACGGCGTGACGAACTTTCTCGCGTCGGGGGCGCTGACGGACCTGATCACGGGCGTCACCGTCGCCGGCCACCCGCTGGACCCGGTGCTCGTCGTCGGCGCGCTGACGGCGGTAGTGGCGGGGCTGGAGAAGAAGATCCTGCGCCGGCTGCCGGAGGGGGTCTCGTGGGTATTCGAAGAGCACGGGACGGCGGCGCCGCCGCTCCCGCCGATGAGCAGCGGCACCAACATCGGCAGCCCGGGCATGGGTTCGACGGCGACGCCGCCGGGCGCGCCGGGTCCGGGGGTGTGATGGAGCGCGCGCGCTGGCTGGTGGAGGTGAACGGCCCGCCGGGCGTGAAGGTCGGCTACCGGCGGGACGAGCCGACGCGCCCGGAGGCCGTGCGCGCCGCGCTGCGGCTCTACCTCGAGCAGCATCCGGGCGTCGAGCCGGGCGAGGCGTACGTCGTCCAGGTGCTCGACACCCTGGAGGTGGAGGCATGAGCCGGCGGATGCTCGGCGTCGACGCGAGCTACGACCGGCTGACGGACCGCACGGCCGAGGCGCTGGTGCGGGACGGCGTCGAGGTGTTCGTGCAGTGTCTCTGGACCGGCGTCGAGCGGCCGCCATACGCGGTGCAGAACCTGATCAACGCGCGCGACGCGGGGCTCGTCACTGCGGCCTACGGGTCGCTCTCGGGCGCGGGGTCGGGCGAGTACCACGCGCGGATGACGCGCGGCACGGTGAGCGATGCGGTCTGGGACGCCCTGGCGCTCTGCTTCATCGACGACGAGCTGCCGAACGTGCCGGACCGCGACCTGCGGACGGCGGTCGACTTCGTCGCCGCCTGGGGGAAGCCGCGCGCGGTCTACACCTCCCGCGGGCACTGGGGCGACGTCCGGCGCGACACGGCAGCGTTCCGCGACTGCCTGCTGTGGGATGCCTCCTGGCTCGCGCACGGGGCACCTGCGCCGGACGAGCCGCTGCTCGGTGTCCCGTACGGTGGCTGGACGGAGGCGCAGACGGTGGGGCGACAGTGGAAGGCGGGCGAGGTCGTGGACGGGCTGTACTGCGACCGGAGCTATTTCGCAAGGGGGCTGCTCATGGATGCACCGACAAAGGCGGAATTCGGCGCGCTCTACGCGCTGGTGGCGGGGGAGACGGGGATCCTGCCAGCGGTGCGGGCAATCGGGGCCGCCCTCGCGCAGCACATTCAGGAGGGGACGCCGGCACCGGCGGCGGACCTTGCGGCGCTGAAGGCGCACGTCGACGCGCTCGACGCGCGCGTCGCGCAGGCGGCGAAGGCGCTGGTGGGGCAGCCGTGATCCGCTCGCTGGCCGTGCTGGGCGCCGCTGCTGGCGCGCTGGCGGTCGTCTGCGTGTTTGGCGTCAGGGCGGCGCCGCAGGGGGCGCCAGGCGGCGTCCTGTGCGTCCCGCGCGTGCTGCGCACGCCGACGGCCGCGGCCGGCGCGACGCCGACGCCGAGCGCGACGCCGGCGTGCACGTTCTACGCCGACGACCCATACGAGGCGTACTACGGCGCCGGCAACGTGCCGGCGTTCGACGCGCAGACGCTGCCCTACTGGCGCGCGAACGTCCTGGGGGGCAGCGCGATCGGAGCGAACGATGCGCAGGCGGCGTTCGCGGTGTTCGTGCTCGGGGCGGAGGCGTGGACGCCGACGGCGACGGCGACGGTGGCGGGGTCGCTGGCGCAGGCGATCTATGACGACACGACCGGCGTGCACGACGCCTGCCTCTCGACCGAGTACGGCGTGGACTTCAAGGACCGCGGGCGGCTGCACAGCGGCAGGCCGGCGGACGCCACGAAGGGCGACGCCTGGATCGGGGTCGAGGAAGCGTGTGGCGGGCAGGTGGCGACGAACGCGGCGGTGGAGATGCGCAACGTCGAAGCGTGGGCATACCTGAGCGATGGGACGTGGGTGCGGTACGCGGGGGGCATCTACGGCGCGCAGGAGCACGACCTGCAGCCGTTCGGGGGCGCGGCCTTCGCGCCGCAGCCTGGCGAGGGTGGGCCGGTGTACTGGCTGCGTCCGGGCGACGGCATCGAGGTCTACACGTCGAGCGTGGAGCTGCCGGCGGGGACCGTGGCGCTGGCGACGCGGTTTGAGGCGCGGCTGGTCGAAAAGGACATCGCCGGCGTCGATGACCTGGACGCGGCGCGGCTGCTCGTGGACGCGGGGGCCGACTGGAAGCGGGCCGATTTCAGCATCCCTGGCGATGCCTTCGTCGGGCGCTTCAACCTCGTCCGGCGGGCCTGGCAATGGGTGTACGGCTCGTCGCTCGACGTGGCGACGCTGACGGCGCACCCGCCGCCGTGGTAGACTGTGCGCAAGACCATTTTTTGTCGCCCGCAAGGGGCACGTGGGCCGTCCTTCGGGGCGGCCTTCGTGCTCGGGGCGCGCGGGGAGAGTACGATGGCCGTCAAGCCTGATGCGCGACGATGGACAATCCGCGAGCAGGTCGTCGAAGACCCGGTGAGCGGTCTGACGCTGCAGTTCGACGTCCTGCCGGACGGAACGTTCCGGCTGCGGGTGATCGGTGACATCCCGTTCGGCAACCGCGATCTGATCTTCAACGCGCAGGGCGAGGAGGCCGGAGGCGGCGTGGGCCTCACGGGTGCGCCGCGTCCCGGCTGGCTGAGGCCATCGGACTGACGAGTGCCGGGGCTTCGCCTTGTCCGCCTGGGGTAAACTGAGGGCGCGAGAGAGCTACTCTATCCGGCACGTGGGCCGTCCCTCGGGGCGGCTTTCGTGCTATCCGCCGAGCAGCCAGCGGATGCCGAGGTACACGGCGCCGAACAGGAAGAGCGCGGCGAAGGCGTAGAGCGCAAAGATCGCCTGGTCCTCGACGGGATGACGCATCGCGCACATCGTGCGGGCTGCGCCTCCTGAGCGCGCGGGGCGAGGCCCGCCGGCCGGCTATCCGCCGAAGAGCTTGCCGGGGATGTCGGCCTCGCGCGCCGCGCGGAGCGCGGCCTGCTCGATCGCCGAGCGCGCATAGACGCGGCGGATCATGTCTTCGGATCGCCAGCCGCCGAGCTGCATCAGCAGCGACGCCGAGACGCCTTCGAGCATCGCCCAGGACGCGAACGTGTGGCGGAGCAGGTGCGGATGCACGTGCGGCACGCGCGCCCGCTCACCGAGCTTGCGCAACCGGTAGGCGAGCGTCTCGCCACGGTAGGGGAAAATCCGGCTCGCCCGCGCGCCGTCGCCGGAAAAGGCACCGCGCTGCGTGCGCAGCGCCTCGATGAGCGCCACGTCGACGGGCGCGAGCGGCACAACGCGCGGGCGACCGCGCTTGATCGCCGGCACGCGCAGCGCGTCGCCGTCGACGTCGGACCATCGCAGCGCCACGACCTCGCCGCGGCGCAGGCCGGACCCGAGCAGCCGCAGCAGTAGCAGGTTCTCGGTGCGGTAGCGCGGCGGGCACTCGGTGGCGGCCTGCCAGAGCGCGCGCGCCTGATCGCGCGAGAGATAACGGTGCGGGCGCTCCTTCCGGCGCGGGCAGGGGACGTGCGCCATCGGCGACTCGGCGATCCATCCCTGGTCGACGCACCAGCGGGCGAAGGCGGCGAGGGCGCCCCAAAACGTGCGCGTGGAGGCGACCGAGGATGCGTGGAGGCGCTCACGGACCAGCTCGCGGCAGAGGGGCGCGCCAAGCGCCGTCACGGGCTGCTGCGCGTCCCTGAGCGGCTTGAGGAGTGCGCGGTACGTCTTGGCCGTCGAGGCGCGGCCTTCGAGCTCGAGGTCGTCGAGGAATCCCGCAAGGGCGACGGCCATCGCGGGGCACGATTCGCGCATCGCCAAGGCGGGCGCCGAAGGACACGCATCCGTGCGGGCGTAGCGAAGCACGCCGCCGACCTTCTGTCTAGCGTTCTGTCAATTACTCGTCTGGGGGATTGACGCTCGCTCACGGATGCTCGGCGAACGTGCGCAGATACTAGTCGGTACGCGATGAATTGACAACCCGAAAATTAGGGCGGCGCAGGGGGTTGACACGCGCTACTGTGGGCTAATACAATGCGGGCATGGCGAGCAAATGGCACACGGTCCAGATCCTGCGCACGCAGCGCGAGCAGCTCGAGGAGTACCGAGAGCATCCGCGCGAGACGATGGCGGATCTCATGGAGCGGGTGCTGCGGCTCGCGAGCGAAGCGCGCGAGCGCGCGAAGGACAAGCGGCCGATGCGCCGCGCGTCCTAGCCCTCTTCACCGTCACGGTTTTTCGCGCTTAAGTGCGATCTAAACGCGAATCGTCCTTTGGGGGAAGGCCTCCCCGGGCGACGGGCGGTGGCGCGCCTCCTCCCGCCTGCCCGCGCGGGCCGATACACTCGCAGGGAGATGCCCGCGATCCTGCGCCTGCAGCACGTCGCCGTCACGGTGCCTACCGAAGGCCTCGAGCGCGCCCGCGCGTTCTACTCGGGGGTGCTCGGGCTGCGCGAAGTGCCGCGCCCGCCCGAGATCCGCGACCGCCCCGGCATCTGGTACTCGTTCGGTTCCACGGAGCTGCACATCCAGGCGCGCACGAGCGTGCCGGAGGCGGGGGACCGCCACCCGGCGCTCATCGTCGATGACATCGACGCCTGGAAGGCGCATTTCTTGCAGCACGGCGTCGAGGTCATCGACCAGCCGACGATCTACGGCCGCCGCCGCTTCGACGTGCGCGACCCCTTCGGCAATCGCATCGAGCTGACCACCGAAGGCGAGCAGCTCTGAGCGGCCGCGCCGCACCGCCATGCCGCTGACCGACGCCGCCGAAGCCCGCGTCCACGCAGCCCTCGAGCGGCATCGCGCGCCGCTGCTCGCCGGGCTCCGCGCGGCCATCGATGCGCCACGCGTCGGCTACGCGCGGTACATGCGCTACCACTTCGGCTGGGAGAGCGCCGCCGGCGCCACGATCGACGAGGCTGCGGGCAAGCTGCTGCGCCCCGCCCTCTGCCTCGTCTCCTGCGAGGCGGCGCACGGCGACCCAGCGCGTGCGATGCCTGCCGCCATCGCGCTCGAGCTGGTCCACAACTTCACGCTCATCCACGACGACATCGAAGATGGCAGCGACACGCGCCACGGCCGTGCCACGCTCTGGCGCCTCGTCGGCATCCCGCAGGCGATCAACGCTGGCGACGGCATGTTCGTCATCGCCCGTCGCACCCTGCTCGGCATGGCGGACGCCGGCGTCCCCGCGCAGGCGGTGCTCGGCGCCGCGCGCACCCTCGACGACGCGTGCGTCGCGCTGTGCGAGGGGCAGTATGCGGACATCGGCTTCGAGGAGCGCCCCCAGGTGTCGGTCGAGGAGTACGAGGCGATGATCGCCGGCAAGACCGCCGCACTCCTCGGCGCCGCGGCGGCGATTGGCGCGCTCGCCGCGGGCGCGGACGCGCGCACCGTCGATGCGCTGCACGCCTGCGGCCGGCTGCTCGGCATGGCGTTCCAGGTGCAGGATGATGTGCTGGGGATCTGGGGCGACGCCGAGGCGACGGGCAAGCCCGTCGCCGATGACATTCGCTCGCGCAAGAAGTCGTTCCCGGTGGTGTACGCGATGGCCAACCTGCCCGAGGCGTCGCGCGCCGAACTGGCGGCGATCTATCGCGGCGAGCACGTCGACGAAGCCGCCGTCGGCGCGGTCCTCCGCCTGCTCGAGGCCGCGGGCGCGCGCGACGCCAGCACCGCGGTCGCCACGCGCTGGGCGGCGGCGGCGGTCGAAGCACTGCACGGCCTCGACCTGGAGCCCGAGCGCCGCGCCGACCTCGAGGCGTTCGCGGAGTTCTTCGTGCGCCGGAAGGTGTAACGCGCGGGACGCGCCGCTGCGGCAAAATGAGCCGCGCGCCACGCGCATCTTCGGCCCGGGCCGGACGCCCGCTCGACCAGGTGACGCGAGATGAACAAGAAGACGCTGCGGGACATCGACGTCGATGGCAAGCGCGTGCTCGTGCGCGTCGATTTCAACGTCCCGCTCGACAAGGACACCCGGGAGATCCTCGACGACACGCGCATCCGGGCGGCGCTGCCGACCATCGAGTACCTGCGCCAGCATCGCGCGCGGACCATCCTCGTCTCGCACCTCGGGCGCCCGGACGGCATGGTCGTCGAGAAGTCGCGCCTGGCCCCCGTCGCGAAGCGGCTCAGCGAGCTGCTCGGCGCCGACGTGCCGTGCGCGACGGACGTCGTCGGCCCGTCGGCCGATGCGACGGTCGCGGCGCTGCCGCCCGGCGGCGTCGCGATGCTCGAGAACGTGCGCTTCGAGCCCGGCGAGGAGGCGAACGACCCCGCGTTCGCCAGGAAGCTCGCGTCGTACGCCGACGTCTACGTGAACGATGCGTTCGGCACGGCGCACCGGGCGCACGCGTCGACGGCCGGCGTCGCACAGTACCTGCCGGCCGTCGCGGGGTTCCTGATGGAGAAGGAGATCGACTACCTGGGCCGGGTCACCAGCGACCCCGAGCGGCCAGTCGCCGCGATCATCGGCGGCGCGAAGATCAGCTCGAAGATCGGCGTGCTCCGGCATCTGCTCTCGAAGGTCGAGACGCTCCTGATCGGCGGCGGCATGGCCAGCACCTTCATGAAGGCGCAGGGGCTCGACGTCGGCGCGTCGCTGGTCGAGGATGACCAGCTCGAGACGGCGCGCGAGATTGTGGACGAGGCGAAGCGCCGCGGCGTGGCGCTCGGGCTGCCGTGCGACGTCGTGATCGGCGACCGGTTCGCCGCCGATGCGCAGTCCCGCATCGTCGGCGCGGCGGAGGTGCCGGACGGGTGGCTGATTCTCGACCTCGGCCCTCGCACGGTGCAGGATTACGAGGCGAAGCTCCAGGGCGCGCGCACGGTGGTCTGGAACGGGCCGCTCGGCGTCGCGGAGTGGGACGCCTTCGCGCAGGGCTCGCAGGAGTTAGCGCGGTTCCTCGCGAAATCGGGTGCGACGGTCGTGATCGGCGGCGGCGAGACGCTCGCGCTCGTGACGGAACTCGGCCTCGCCCCGGCCTACGCGCACGTCTCGACCGGCGGTGGCGCGTCGCTCGAATTCCTCGAGGGGCGCGAGCTGCCGGGCCTCGCGGCGCTCCAGGACCGCTGATTTCGCAGCGCCATCGTGGTTGCCGGGCAGTACACCCTTTGTTACCGTAATCCGGCGCGCCGAACCCCGCCCGGCAACCCCGTCCGGCCGTGGGCGGCCCGCGGAGGTGCGTCATGCACGACCAGACCGCGCGCACGGCCCTGGTATCCGAGGTCACCGGCGACAACATCGAGCTCGACCAGAGCGCGGTCCGCTCGGTCGACGGCGAGCGCGTCGAGTTGCGCCAGACCGCCGCGCAAACGGTCCACGGCGAGACGCTCGACGTGACGGACAGCGCCGTCCTCAGCCTGCGCGGCGGCGAGGTGCAGATGCGCGACTGCGGCGCGTTCGCTGTCGTCGGCGAGCAGGTGACGATGCGGCAGAGCGGGGCGTTCCTGCTCGTGGCGCGCAAGGTGGAGGGAGAGGTCCGGGGGGCGATCACGCCGGCCGCAGCGTTCGCGGCCGGGCTTGGGGTCGCGCTCGGGATCGGCATCATGCGGCGGCTCCGCCGCGGCTGACGGGAAGAGGATATGGCCAACCCACAGATCGAGGTGCGCCCGCGCACCGTCCTCGGCAAGAAGGTCAAGGCGCTCCGCAGGAGCGGCGTCACGCCGGCGAACGTCTACGGACACAAGGTCGAGTCCACCGCCGTCGAAGCCGACACCGCGGCGATGACGCACCTGCTGCGCGGCATCAGCCGCAACGCGATCATCGACCTGAAGCTCGAGGGCGAAGGGAAGCCGCGACCGGTCGTCGTGCGGGACATCGCGCGCGATCCCGTCACGGGCCGCCTGCTGCACGTCGATTTCTTCCAGATCTCGCTCAGTGAGAAGATGCGCGCCGAGGTCTCGGTCGTGCTGACCGGCTCATCGCCCGCCGTCGCGACGTACGGCGGCGTCCTGCTCCAGATGGTGGACACCGTGTCGGTCGAAGCGCTGCCCGGCGATATCCCGGCCACGTTCGAGGTCGATGTCAGCGGCCTCACGGAGCTCGAGCAGTCGTTCCACGTGCGCGACCTCTCGGTGGATACGGCGAAAGTGACGATCATGACCGACCCCGACGTGGTGCTCGCGCGCGTCGCCGCGCCGCGCCTCGCCGCCGCCGAGGAGGAAGAGGCCGCCGCAGCCGCCGCGCCCGCCGAGGGCGAAGCGCCGGCCGCCGCCCCCGCCGAGGGAGCCGCGCCCGAACCCTCCGCCGAGAGCTGACGACGCCGCGCGCGCTTGTCCCGCTCACGCGCGGCCCATAGCATGCGCCGCGTGAGGCACCTCGCGCCGCCGCTCCTCGCCACCATCGCGATGCTCTGCGCCGGCTGTGGGGTCGCGTTCACGCAGGCCAAGGACGAGCGAGCCTTCTTCGACTCGCTCACGATCACCGGTCAGCGCACCGCCGGCGCGCCCCTCACGGCGGCGCTCGCGTATCGCACCAACTATCCGCTCGCGGTGGAGGTGACGTGTGAGCTGCGCCAGGGCAAGCGGACGCTGAGCGTGCTCGGGTCCGAAACGGTCCCGGCAGTCCCCGGCGGCGCCCCGAAGGCGACGCCGTTCCCGGGCAATTTCTCGTTCGATTTCACGGTCGACGCGCCGGGAAGCTACAAGGTGCAGTGCTACACGCCCGCCGACGAGGACAACTTCATCGAGAAGCCCTTCACCGTGCGCTCCTGATCCGGATGCTCCTCGGGCGAGGACGGGAGTAGAATGACCGCGTCATGTCCGCCCAAATCAGCCACCAGCCCGGTTGCGACGGGCGCCATACGGCGCGCCAGCGCTGCAACACCGCACGCGCCGTCCCCGCGCTCGAAGCGGCGCTGCCCGCGGCTTCCGCCGCGATGCCCGAACGCGACGAGAGCGATGTCATGGCGGCGTCGTCCGTGAACGCCGAGGTGATCGCGGTGGGGGTCATGACGTCCGCCGCCACCATGGCGCCGCCGATCACCGACGAGCAGGTGGGCCCATCCGCCCGCGTCGAGGAGCCAGGCGCCGAGTCCCGACCGGCGGCTGCGCGGGCGCTTCGACCACGGCCCGGACCGCCGCTCGCCGCGCTCTTCGCCGCCGCCGCCATGGTCCTGCTCGTCGCCCTGTTGGCGCGTCGCCTTCGCTGACCTGCGGCGCCTCCGCGAAATGGAGCAAGGCCCCGGCGGACCGGGGCCTTGCTCGCAGGCAGAGGAAGGAGGTAGCCGGATGGTACGCCCCTGCACAGCGTCCCATCGCTACTCTACGAATCGACCCGCGCCTCCGGATCTGTAGCGAAACCCGACTTCGCGCGAGTCTGCGCCCGGCGGCCCCGCACCGCATAATGCCCCTGTGGCACCGCGCGCCGAGCGCTATCCGGAGATCGGTTCCTACGCAATCGTCGGCGACTCTCGCGCCTGCGCGCTGGTCTCGCTCGACGGCTCCGTCGACTGGATGTGCCTGCCGCGCTTCGACAGTCCATCCGTGTTCGGGCGGCTCCTGGACTGGGATCGCGGCGGATATTTCCGCATCGCGCCGGTCGGCCCGTATACCGTGCGCCGGCGTTACGTCGATGCCACCAACGTGCTCGAAACGACGTTCATGACCGCGGACGGCGAGGTTTCAGTCCTCGACTTCATGCCCGCGCAGGGAGAGCGCCGAAAACGGCGCGCCCTCGCGCCCCTGCGCATGCTCATCCGGCTCGTCCAGGGCCGTCGCGGCACGGTGCGGATGTGCCTCGAATACTCTCCGCGCCCGGACTATGGCGGCGGCGGCATCGGCCTGCGCCTCCACGGCCCGACCGAGATCACCGCCTCCCGCGGCCGGCACGCGACGCACCTGCGGTCCGACGTGCCAGTTGACGTAACGGGAGCGGATGCGCGCGCTGAATTCGACGTGGCGGCAGGCGACCGCCTGCGCTTCCCGATGTCGTACTCGCTTTCGGAGCCCGCCGTGCTCGTCTCCGACGTCTACATCGACATCCTCGAGCGCGACACGCTCGCGTTCTGGCGCGACTGGTCGTCCCAGGTCACGTACGACGGCCCGTGGCGGGCGCAGGTCCTGCGCAGCGCGCTGACCCTCAAGCTGCTGGCCTACGCGCCGTCCGGCGCGATCGCCGCCGCCGCCACGACGTCGCTCCCGGAGGAGATCGGCGGCGTGCGCAACTGGGACTATCGCTTCTGCTGGATCCGCGATGCCGCGTTCACGGTCAAGACGTTCCTCAGCCTGGGCCTGGAAGCGGAGGCGACCGCGTTCGTCGGCTGGCTCATGCACGCGACCCGCCAGACCGCGCCCCGGCTGCGACCGCTGTATACGCTGCACGGCGAGCCGCACGTGCCGGAGCGCGAGCTGGCGCATCTCGAGGGCTACCGCGCGTCGCGGCCGGTGCGCATCGGCAATGCCGCCGCCGCGCAGGGACAGTTCGATGTCTACGGCGAACTCGTGGACGCGTTCGACGCCTACATCCAGGACCAGGACGCGGACGTCGGCTCAGACGAAGAGCGCTTCATCGCCGGCATCGCCGACTACGTGGCAGCGCACTGGCGCCAGCCCGACAGCGGCATCTGGGAGGCGCGCGCCGCGCCCCGCCAGTACACGCACTCGAAGGTCATGGCATGGGACGCCCTGGTGCACGCCGCGCGGCTCGCCGAGCAGGGCCGGATCCGCGGTGATAGCCGGCGCTGGCGCGGCGAGGCGGACGCCGTTCGCGCAGAAGTGCTGGAACGCGGATACAACGCCCGCATCGGCTCCTTCACGCAGGTGCTCGGCGGAGAGGCGCTCGACGCCTCCACGCTCGCGATCGCGCTCGTCGGCTTCCTCCCGGGCGACGACCCCCGCGTGCGCTCGACGATCGATGCGGTGCGGCGGAAGCTCGACCATCACGGCTTCCTGTTGCGCTACCGCGACGTCGATGACGGCTTGCCGGGCGAGGAAGGCACGTTCCTGGTCTGCAACTTCTGGCTCGCCTGCGCGCTGGCGCAGTCGGGCGAGGTCGACGATGCCCGCGAGGTGTTCGAGCGGACGCTCGCGGCGGCGAACGATGTCGGCGTGCTTTCCGAGCAGTGGGACCCCCTCGCACGGCGCGCGCTCGGCAACACGCCACAGGGGCTGAGCCACCTTGGGCTGATCACCGCGGCGCTCGCCATCCGGAACGCGGAGAGCGGCGCCCCTGAGGAGCGCCGCCGGTGGCCCTCGGCGAAGTAAGCGGAACGGCCGCCGCGCTCAGCGAGGGAGGGTCGCGCGACGGCCGTATCCGCTTCCGAAGGCGTCAGGACTGCGTGACGCCCTGGCCAAATCTCGGGGTCTGGGGGTGGGGGTGTTCGCGCCGCTCCTCCAGGACTCCGGGAACTGGTTCCCACGGGGTGCCGAGCGCGGGCAGCAGCCAGCGGTCCACACCGATCCACCCCGAGACCTTCCAGCCGAACATGATGAGCAGGGCCAGGATGAACAGCACCGGGTTCGTGCTCGCGCTGCCGGCGAGCAGGAAGTTGAAGTTCAGCGTCGCGCCGGCCAGCGCCGCGACCCCGGTGAATGCGCCGACGATCAGCAGTACGCCGACCGTCACCTCGCCGAGCGCGATCACCCACGAGAACCAGTGGTACCACCCGTGGTCAGACATGAAGGTCAGGAAGTCGCGGTACCAGTCGTACTTGATCGCGCCGGTGCCCGCGTCGTTGACCTTGATCGCGTTCGCCCAGAAGTTCTTCAGCGGGATCCCATCCGGACCGGGGACGTTGATCCACCGCTGGTCGCCCCACGCCTTGTGCCATCCGGCGAGGAGCCATTGGTAGCCCAGGTAGAGCCGTGCGAGCAGCCACAACGGCGCCATGGCCGGATTGCCGAAGATGAACCGCAGGAAGGACGGGTCCTTCAGCTCGCGGTGTTCGAAGGAGTGCTCCAGAGCCGACATCACTTCACCTCCCGCTGGTGTGCGGCGAACACCCGTGCCGTCACGAGTTCCCCGATTGCCCATGCGACGACCACTGCCGCGAGGATCGGCAGGAAGGCCAGGACCTGATTCTCGTCCTGCCACGCGTTCACGACGGTCACGGCCACTGCCGCGACGCCGGCCCACGCGAGCATCCCCAGGACGAGGGCGGTTGCACGTGTCATTTGGCACCTCGCTTTCTACATGGTCATTCTCGCCCCGCATGCAGCGCGTTTCAGGTGCCCTTCCGGGTAGCGATCGCCGCCAAACGAACTTCAATCAGGGGCGTCGGGAAGGGCCGATCGGCACTGTGCGCCGCGTGGCGCTACGTCCGGCGGTCGCCGTCGACGCGGTAGAAGTAGCCGATGATCGCGCCGTAGAGGACGTGCGCGAGCACGGTGACGATGGGCGTGCGCCGCCCGTAGTTGAGCGCCATGAAGCCGGGAGGCTCGAGCCGGGTCGTCGGCTGCGGGCCGGTGTAGTCGGATGCCATCCGCGGATGGACCCCGGGCAGCAGCGGGATCACGGCGATCAGCACGAACAGCCCGTGCACCAGGCCGATGGCGGCGCCGAGCAGCGCCCCCGACCGGCGCCAGGAGTGGAACGCCGAGGTGTAGAGCGCGCCGAGCACCCAGCCGTTGAGCACGTGCACGCCGAAGCCGGCGACCTTGGCGCGGTCCCGGTCCGGCGTGATCATCGTGCCGAGCATCAACGGCAGGTCCATGCGCGTCACGCCGAACGCCTGCGACAGCCGGAGCGCCGCCGTCAGGAACAGCGTCGCCACCAGGCCCCACAGCACGTGGTCGCGCGCCTGTCCCTTCGCCGTCCGCTCGCCTGGCGCCATGAGGGCAGTGTAGGACCCCGCCGCCCGCGCGGGAATGCACCCCCTATAATCCGCGCGTGAGGCAGGAGCTGCGCCGCCGCATCATGAGCCTGCCGTGGCGCGCCAAGCTGCGGCTTCTCTGGCGCATGTTTCGCGCCCCCGACGTCCCGCTCGTGGCGAAGGCCATCCTGCCGCTGCTCGTGCTCTACCTCGCGATGCCGTTCGACCTCGTGCCGGACTTCATCCCCGTCCTCGGCCAGCTGGACGACCTGCTCGTGATCGCGCTCGGGCTCGGGCTGTTTCTCTGGCTCACGCCCGCGCACGTGGTCGATGCGCACGTGAGCGCGGTCGAATGAGCGGCCTGTTCGCGGGCGCCGCGCGCGCCTCGATCGCGCCGCGCAGCGAGGAACTCGCGGCCGGCGTGTGGCTCGGCGGCTTCGGCTCGTACCGCCAACGTCGCGCGACGGCGGTCCATGACGAGCCGCAGTGCCGGGCGCTCGCGCTGTCCGACGGCATCACTGCCTTCGTGGTTGCGGCACTCGACCTCGTCGGCGCGAGCGGGCCGCTGCTGCAGGAGATCCGGCAGGACGCGGCGCGCCTCACGGGCGTCGCGCCGGAGCAGATCATCGTCGCCTGCACGCACAGCCACGCCAGCCCGGACTCGCAGGGCCTGTGGGGCGGCCTCACGCCTGCGTACCGTGACCACATCGCCCATCGCGCCGGCGCGGCGATCTGGGAGGCGCACCAGGCGCTCGCGCCGGCCGTCGCCTCCGCGGTCACGACCACGCTCGGCGACGGCCTCGTCCTCAACCGGCGCGGCTGGCCGGAAACCGACCGCACGCTGACGGCGCTGCGCTTCACGCGCGAAGACGGCGCGCCAGTCAGCACGCTCATCAACGCCGCCTGTCACCCGACGACGACCGGCGCGGCGAACACCGAGGTCTCGCGCGACTGGTGCGGCTACGCGGTGGACGCCATCGAGCGCGAGACCGGAGGCGTCGCCGTCTACGTGAACGGCGCCATCGGCGACGCCAATCCCGCCGAGTCCGGCGGATTCGACCCGGCGCAGCGCCTCGGCGAGGCCGTCGCGGGTGCCGCGCTCGCTGCCTTGCGCGACGCGGTGCCCATCGGCGGCTTCTTGCGCGTGCGCGCGGAGCTGCTCGAATTGCCGGTGAACGCCGAGCGGCTATCCGAGCGCGTGCAGTCCGCGGTCGCGCGCGCGGGCCCGGCGCTCTCGGTGCTCGCGAAGAGCGGCGGCATGGGCGCGGCGTCGCTCGCTCTCCACGCCGCCGGGCGCGGCGACCTCGCGCAGATCGTCGCCGCGCTGGCGGGGATCAGCGAGCGCGGCCTCGTGCGCCGCGACGGGCGCACCTGCCTGCCGACGCTGTGTGGCTATCTGCGGATCGGAGATGACGTCGAGGCGCTGGTCGCCCCGGGCGAGGTGCTCACGCGCCTCGCGCTGCCGTTGCGCGCGGCGCTCGCCGCGTCGCATCGCTTGTTCCTCGGCCTCTCGCACGACACGCTCGGCTACTTCGTCCCCGAGGACGAGTGGATGACCGGCAGGAACAACAACTACGAGGAGTCGGTGTCGATGGGGAAGCACGCAGGCGCCGCCCTCGCCGACGGCCTGCTCCGTCTCGTCCCGCATGGTGCGGAGAAGGCGGGAGGCCACGCATGAGACGCCCGCTCGTCACCTCGCACGCCGCCTGCAAGGGACACGCGCCCGAGAACACCCTGCCGGGCATCGAGCGGGCGCTCGCGCTGGGCGCCGACGCGGTCGAGATCGACGTGCACTGCACGTCGGACGGCGTGCCGGTGCTCCTGCACGACGAGACGGTCGACCGCACGACCGATGGCTCCGGAAACGTACACGAGCTGACGCTCGCCCAGGCGCAGGCGCTCGATGCGGGCGCGCGGCAGTTCGTGCCGCAGTTTCGCGGCGCCCGCATCCCGACGCTCCGCGAGGCGCTCGACCTCATCGCCGGGCGTGCGCTGGTGCAGATCGAGATCAAGCAGCCGGGCATCGAGGAGGCAATCGCGGCCGTGGTGCGCGACGCCGGCGCCGTCGCGCGCTGCGAGGCGCATTCGTTCTACCCGCAGGCCGTGCGGGCGATCCGCGCCGCTGAGCCGCGGATGGCGGCGGCGCTCCTCACCGACGGCCGCCGCGTCGTCGACTGGGACGACTTCTACGGCTTCGCGCTCTCGCTCGGCGCGCAGGGCGTCAGCGTGCACTTCTCCTGCGCCGCTCCGGAGGTCGTCCGCGCGGGCCAGCTGCGCTCGCTGACGTTCATGACCTGGACCGTCGACGACGAGGCGGACATCGACCGCATGCTGGACGCCGGCGCGGACAGCATCTGCAGCAACTTCCCGGACGCCGTCTCGGCCGCCCTGGCGCGCCGGCCTGGCGGCTGATCGGACTTGCGGGCCTGAAGCTGGAATCCGTATACTGGGGCGAACTCTGGATTTCGCGTCAGGAGTCGGCTCGCGCCGGCTTTTTTGTTCGCCTGGGGGTCGCGCCCACATGAAGAACGAATTCATCACCGCCATCTCGCAGCTCGCCGCGGAGAAGAACCTCCCGCGCGACGTCGTCTTCGAGGCCGTCGAGATGGCCCTCGCGTCCGCCTACAAGAAGGACAGCCTCGCCCAGGCCAACCTGGTCGTCCGCATCAACCCGGACGACGGCTCGACGCGCGTCTTCATGCAGAAGGACGTCGTCGACGAGGTCGAGGACGACAAGACGCAGATGACGATCGAGGAAGCCCGGCGGGTCAAACCCGACGCCCGCCTCGGCGACAAGCTCGAGTTCGAGGTGATGCCCGCCAACGCCGGCCGCATCGCCGCGCAGACCGCGAAGCAGGTCGTCCTCCAGCGGCTGCGCGAGGCCGAGCGCGAGGTCGTGTACGAGGAGTACTCCGGCAAGGAGGGCGACATCATTTCGGGTGTCGTCCAGCGCATGGAGGGCCGTAACGTCATCGTCGACCTCGGCAAGACCGAGGCCGTGCTGCCGCCGCCGGAGCAGGTGCGCACCGAGCACTACCGCAACGGCCAGCGCCTCAAGGTGTTGCTCATCGAAGTCTTCAAGGCCGCGAAGGGCCCGCAGGTCGTCGTCTCGCGCACGCACAAGGACCTCCTCAAGCGCCTGTTCGAGCTGGAGGTCCCGGAGATCTTCAAGGGCGTCGTCGAGATCAAGTCGATCGCCCGCGAGGCAGGCTATCGTTCAAAGGTCGCCGTCTACTCGCGGCAGGAGGGGGTGGACCCCGTCGGCGCCTGTGTCGGCATGCGCGGGATCCGCATCCAGAACGTGGTGAACGAGCTCAACGGCGAGCGCATCGACGTCGTCCAGTGGGACCCCGAGCCCTCGCGCTTCGTCGCCAACGCGCTGAGCCCGGCGCAGGTCGTCAGCGTGATCACCCGCGACGACGAGAACACGGCCGAGGTCGTGGTGCCGGACCGCCAGCTCTCGCTCGCCATCGGCAAGGAGGGCCAGAACGCCCGCCTCGCCGCGAAGCTGACCGGCTGGCGCATCGATATCAAGAGCCAGACCGCGTACGAAGCCGAGCTCGCCGAGAAGGGCCTGACGATGGAGGAGGTGCTCGCCCAGGCGCGCGAGGAAGCCCTCCGGCGGTCGCGCGAGGCCGCAGCGGCCGTCGCGGAAGAGGCGCGGAAGGCCGCCGCCGCCGCCCAGCGTCCGCTGACGCCCGAAGAGGAGATCGCGCTGCAGTACGCGCAGCAGGAAGAAGAGCGCGCGGCCGAACCGGCCGCCGCAGAGACGCCCGAGGAGCTCGCGCCGGCCGCCTCAGCGCAGCCGGCCGCGCCGGAGCCGCCCGCGGCCCCCGCCGGTGCCCGCCCGGCGATCCGCTTCGCCGAGGAACTCGGGCGCCCGCCGTCCATCGAGGAGCTCACGCGCGCGGGGAGCAAGAAGCGTGGCGGCCCGCCGAGCCGCCGCCGCGACGAAGAGGAGGCCGCGCGCCTCGCCAACCTTCGCAACAAGAAGAAGGGCGGCGCGCGCCGCATCCTGCCCGAGGAAGACGAGGACGACGAGTACTCGGACCTGATCCGGTAAGATGCCTGCGAAGACCGCGCCACGCCCCAGGCACGTCCCGGTCCGGACTTGCATCGCCTGCCGCGGCAGCGAGGCCAAGCGCGGGCTCGTGCGGGTCGTCCGCACGCCGGAAGGGCGCGTGGAGCTCGACCCGACGGGCAAGCGGAACGGCCGCGGCGCCTACGTCCACGAGACCCGCGCCTGCTGGGACGAGGCGCTCAAGCGCGACCGGCTCGGGCGCGCGCTCAAGGTGAGCGTGCCCGCCGAGGACATGCAAGCCCTGCGGGCACACGCGGAAACCCTGCCCGCCGCGCCCACGGCGCACGAAACGAGTGGTGATGACGACGAACGCTAGCACGAAAACCATCGAGATCCCGCGCGTGCTCTCCGTCAAGGAGCTCGCTGACCTCATGGGCGTCTCGCCCGTCGAGGTCATCAAGGAGCTCATGAAGAACGGCGTCATGGCGGCGATCAACCAGGTCATCGACTTCGACACCGCCGCCATCGTCGCCACCGATATGGGGTTCGAGGCCGTCGAGAAGCGCGCCGCCGAGCCCGTCGCAGCCGAGCCCGGCGCGACCACCACCCGCGCGCTGATCGAGGAAGACGAGGCGAAGGCGAAGCCCCGCGCGCCCGTCGTCACGATCATGGGCCACGTCGACCACGGGAAGACCAGCCTGCTCGACGCGATCCGCGAGTCGAAGGTCACCGCCGGCGAGGCGGGTGGCATCACGCAGCACATCGGCGCCTACCAGGTGCACATCAACGACCGGGACATCACGTTCCTCGACACACCGGGCCACGAGGCGTTCACGGCCATGCGGGCCCGGGGCGCCCAGGTGACCGATGTCGCCGTGCTCGTCGTCGCGGCCGATGACGGGGTGATGCCCCAGACCAAGGAAGCGATCGACCATGCGAAGGCCGCCGGCGTGCCCATCGTCGTCGCACTCAACAAGATCGACGTCCCGAACGCGAACCAGGAGCGCGTGAAGACGGAGCTGTCCGAGAACGGCGTCGTCATCGAGGAGTGGGGCGGCGACACGCCGTGCGTCCCGGTCTCGGCGAAGACGCGCGAGGGCATCGATGACCTGCTCGAGAACATCATCGTCGTCTCCGACGTGCTCGAGCTGAAGGCGGACCCTGACCGCGCCGCCGTCGGCGTCGTCGTCGAAGCGGAGCTGAGCAAGACGCGTGGTCCGCTGGCGACGGTGCTGGTCAAGACCGGGACGCTGCGCGTCGGCGACAACGTCGTCGTCGGCGAGACGATGGGCCGCGTCAAGGCGATGCTCAACGAGCAGGGCAAGCGCATCAAGTCCGCCGGGCCCTCGGACCCCGCCGAGATCCTCGGCCTGCAGTCCGTGCCGCGCGCCGGCGAGATCTTGCGGGTCGTCCCCGACGAGAAGACGGCGCGGCAGATCGTGCTGGACCGCATCCGCGAGCGCGAAGCCGCGGCGGTGCACCAGCAACAGCGCCTGACGCTCGACACCCTCTTCGGCGAGATCAGCGCCGGCAAGCTCAAGGAACTCAACATCATCCTGAAGACCGACGTCCAGGGTTCGATCGAGCCGATCCGCGACTCGCTCGAACGGCTTTCGAACGAGCAGGTGAAGGTGAAGATCATCCACACCGGCTCCGGCTCGGTCACCGAGTCCGACGTGATGCTCGCCGTCGCCTCGAAGGGCGTGATCATCGCGTTCAACACCGGCACCGAGGGCGGCGCGGCGCGCCTGGCCGCATCGGAGAAGGTCGATATCCGGCACTACAACGTCATCTACAACATCGTCGAGGACGTCGAGAAGGCCCTGAAGGGCATGCTCGAGCCGACCTTCCGGGAGGTCATCACCGCCCACGCGGAGGTGCGCCAGGTGTTCCGGGTTGCGCGCCGGAACTCGATCGCCGGGGCGTTCGTGCGCGACGGCACGATCGCCCGCAGCGACAGCGGCCGCGTGCTGCGCAACGGCGCGCAGGTCGGGGAGGGCAGGATCGCCTCGCTCAAGCGCTTCCAGGAGGATGTGCGCGAGGTGCAGACGAACTTCGAGTGCGGCGTCCAGATCGAGGGGTTCGACAGCTTCGAGGTGGGCGACGTCATCGAGTTCTTCCGGCAGGAGCGCGAGAGCTGACGCGTCGCCGGCGCCGTTCGCCGGCACGCCCAGGGCCAGATGTCACGCAGGACGGAACGCGTCAACGAGCTGCTGCGCCAGGAGCTGAGCGTGCTGCTGCGCGAAGAGCTGCGCGATCCGCGCATCGCGGGCCTCGTCTCCGTCACCGAAGTCGACGTCTCGCCGGATCTGCGCCACGCGAACGCCTGGATCAGCGTCCTCGGCACCGACGACGAGCGCGCTTCGACGATGGAGGCGCTGCGCTCGGCACGCCCGTTCCTGCGCCGCGAACTGGCGCATCGCCTGCGGTTGCGCAACACCCCCGAGCTCGACTTCCGCAGCGACACGTCGATCGAGCACGGGCAGCAGCTCACCGACCTGATGCGGCGGAATGCCGCCGAGCGCGGGGAGACGCTCTGATGGCCTGGATCGCCGGAGAGCGCGTGATTCTCCGCGCCTGGGAGCGCGAGGACGTGCAGGCCCGCTGGGAGGCCGAGCAGTCCATCGACAGCGAGCTCCTCCAGCGCCTTCGTGACTGGTATGAGCCGCCGCGCTCGCTCGCCCAGCGCGAGAGCGAGTACGAGAGCGAGGTCAGCGAGCCCGACGCGACGACGATCTCCCTGGTGGTCGTTGCGGACGGCCGCGCGATCGGCGATGTCAACCTGTTCCAGATCGAGACGCGAAACCGCAACGCGCTTATCGGCATCGGCATCTGGCGTCCGCAGGACTGCGACCGCGGCTACGGCACGGACGCCATGCGGACGATGCTGCGCTGGGCGTTCGGGCACCTGAACCTGCACCGGGTGGAGTTGTCTGTCGACGCCGAGAACGCCCGCGCCATCCACGTCTACGAGAAGCTCGGCTTCGTGCGGGAGGGGATGCGGCGCGAGCAGCACTACGACGGCGGCCGCTACCACGATGAGCTCATCATGGGTGTGCTGGCGCACGAATTCGCGGCGCGCCACGGCGTTGCCTCGAAGTAGCCGCGCGGGCCGCGCCCACGATGCGCTGGTCGTGCCCGGCGTCGAAGACCTGGCGGCGGCCGAGCTCGAATCGCTCGGCGCTCGCGTGACCGGCTCGCTCGCGGGCTTCGACCGCCGCGCCTCCCTGCTGTTCTTCGATACCGCCGACCCGGGCAAGGTCGTGCGCGAGGCGGCGCTGCTCGAAGACGTGTTCGCGGTACTCATCGATGCCCCGGCGCCGGCCGGCCGCACGGCTCCCCGAAGGATGGCGTCGATGCTGGAGCCGCGGGTCCTCGACTCGGCGCTGCGCGAGCGCCAGGGACTCGGCGCGCGGCGCGGGCGCTCGTACAAGGTCGTCGCGCGGGTGGCGGGACGCCAGGCGTACCGGCGAAGCGACATCGAGGCGGCCTTCACGCGCCGCCTGCATGCGATCCTGCCACACTGGGTTCCCGAGCGCGGCGCCGCCGCCGTCGAACTCTGGGCCCACGTCATCGGCGAGCGGCTGGTCGTCGCGCTGCGCCTCTCGACGGACGAGCTGGCGCAGCGTCGCTGGAAGCGCGCGCACCTGCCGGCGTCGCTGAAGCCCACCGTCGCGCGCGCGCTCGTCGCGCTTGCGGGCACGGGAGCGGGCCGCATCTGCGTCGACCCGATGTGCGGCGCCGGCACGATCGTCCGCGAGTGCCGCGACGCGACCGCGGACGGAATCGCCGCCGGCGGCGATATCGATCCGGACGCGGTTCGGGCCGCGCGCGTGAACGCCGGGCGGCGCGCCGCGCTCGCCCGCTGGGACGCAACGCGCCTGCCGCTGCGCGACGCCTCGGTCGACGCGATCGTCACCAACCCGCCGTTCGGGCGCCAGCACGAAGCCGGACCCGGCGTCAGGGCGCTGTACCGCGCCGTGTTGCGCGAATCCGCGCGCGTGCTGCGCCCGGGCGGCCGGTGCGTCGTGCTGACGGCCGCCCGCCGGCCGCTGGAGGAGGCGCTCCCGCCGGCGCTGAGGGTCCGCAGTCGCCGGCGATTGCTGCTTCGGGGGCTATCCGCCACTGCCTTTACCCTGGAGCGCACGTGAGCTTCCCCTGCGGCTTCATCGTCATCGACAAGCCCTCCGGCGTCGCGTCGTCCGCCATGGTCTCGCTCGTCCGGCGGCTCACCGGCGTCCGGCGCGTGGGCCACGTCGGCACCCTCGACCCGCTGGCGACGGGCGTGCTGCCGGTCGCGGTCGGGCATGCCACGCGCCTCGTCGAGTACCTGGACGATACGCACAAGGCATACGTCGCCCGTGTCCGCTTTGGCGAGTCGACGACGACCGGCGATGCCGAGGGAGACGTGACGGCGCGCGGCGACGCGTCGGCGCTCACCGCCGACGCCGTGCGTGCGGCGCTCCCGGCGTTCATCGGGGAGATCGAGCAGCGGCCGCCGCTGTTCAGCGCCATCAAGCTCGCCGGCAAGCCGCTCTACCGCTACGCACGCGCGGGCGAGGACGTGGCGCCCGAGCCGCGGCGGGTGCGGGTGCACGCGCTCGACCTGCGTTCGTTCGAACCGGGCGACGGAGCGGCGCCCGAGGCCGAAGTCGACGTCCGATGCGGGCGCGGGACGTACGTCCGCTCGTTGGCCCGCGACCTCGGCGAAGCGCTCGGCGTCGGCGCGCACCTCGTCGCCCTCCGGCGCACGGCGAGCGCCGGGTTCACGGCGGACGAGGCTCACCCGCCGCAGCGGCTCGAAGCGGCGGCGCGCGAGGGGCGGCTCGAGTCGCTGCTGATCGCCCCGGATCGCGCCGTCGAAGATCGGCCTGCGGCGATCCTGGATGGACGTGGCTCGGCGCTGGTAACACAGGGCCGCGAGCTGCGGTTTGGGCGCGCGAGCGCCAGTGGACTTTGCCGCGCATACGACCTTGACGGCCGCTTCCTCGGATTGCTCGCGTCCGCCGGCAACCTCGCCTGGCGCCCGCTCAAAGTGTTCCAGCCGCCCTGCTAGCGTCGCGGTCCCGGCGATTTTTCGTCCAGTTCCGCAGATTCGGGCCAGATTCGGCCTCGATCGCTCCAGATTCGCTTGACAACCCTCGCCCCCGGACTATTATTCGTACGACCGCCCGGCGGCGCATCCAACTGCTCATCGGCATACGCGGTATGCAGTCAGCCGGGGAACCCGCGGGATCGCGGGCGCCAGCCGTGAGCCAAAGGAGGACGAAGTGGAAGCCTACTGCCTCAAGTGCCGCACGCAGCGGACGATGTCGGACCCGCAGGAAGTCACGATGAAGAACGGCAAGCCCGCGACGATGGGCAAGTGCCCGGTCTGCGGCACCAAGATGTACAAGATCGGCGCCGCCAAGAAGTAGCGCATCCTTCCGGCTGATCGATCGATCGGGGGCGGCCAGGTGGCCGCCCTCGCCGCTTGTCATCGAGCGCGAAACCCGCGCCGGCCGTTAACCTGGCGGCGGCTTCGCGCGTTTGAACCCCGGACACGCGCGCAGTTCGGAAGGCACGCCCGCCCATGGACCGACGCCGGATCACCGCCGTCGCCGCCGCGCTCGCGCTCGTCGTGGCGGGGCTGACCGCGGTCGGGTTCTCGCTGCACCAGTACGGGCCCAACGCGGGATGGAACGTCTTCGCACCGAATCCGACCGCGACCCCGACTCCCACGCCAACCGCCACGCCGACCGCGACGAGCACCGCCACCGCGACCGCGACCCCAACCCCCACGCCCACCCCTGAGCCGACGGCGACGCCGACGCCCGAAGTCCCCGCGCCCAACCCGCCGCCGATCCCCGGCCCGGACGTCGCCGGCGAGCGCTGGGTCGACATCGACCTCGCGCGCCAGACGGCGACCGCGATGATCGGCGACCGGCCGCTCTACACAGCGCTCGTGACGACCGGCAAGGAGGGATGGGAGACGCCGGAGGGCACGTTCCATATCCTCTACCGCGTCGCGGACGAGACCATGACCTCGGCGGCGATTGGCGCGGAGGAATACTACGTGCTGGACCACGTGCTCTACACGCAGTACTTCACGGACCGCGGCCATGCCCTGCACCTGAACTACTGGCGGCCGGACTGGTACTTCGGGCGCATCCCGTCCAGTCACGGCTGCGTGGGGATGCGGCTCGCGGACGCGAAGTTCTTCTGGGACTTCGCGACCTTCGGCACGCGCGTCACGATTCACTAGGACAGCGTGGCCCCGGGTTCAGCCGGGCGGGTGTTCCGCGAACAGGTACTCGCGCACCGGCCGCCCGCCGATGACGTGCTCCTGCAGGATGCGCTCGAGCACCTCCGGGTCGGCGCTGTGGTACCAGGTGCCGTCCGGGTAGACGAGCGCGATCGGCCCCTGCGCGCACATCCGCAGGCAGTTCGCCTTCGTGCGATACACCACCCGCTCGCCCGACCCCAGCCCGAGCTCGACGATGCGGCGCTTCAGGTACTCCCACGCCCGCAGGGTGCGTTCGCGGGGGGCGCACTTGGGCTCCGCCTGGTCAGCGCACAGGAAGACATGCCGCCTGATCCGTTCGACGCCGTACCGGGCGGCGTTCGCGAGCAACTCATCGGAGGGTGGTTCGGGCCGCACCGTTGATCGTCGCAACCGGCGGGCGCCAGGCGCAAGCGCCGGGACTATTTCAGCGCGGCATCGTGGGAGATCACGTCGTCGATGATCCGCTGCTTCACCGCGGGCGAATTGTCGATCGTCGTGTGGTTGACCTGCGCGCTCGGGCCGCCCCGGTCGCCGCTCTTCGGCGCCTTCTCGCCGCTCGCGTCCCAGTTCTCCGCGTTCGCGCTGTCATAAGGCTCGCCGCGGAGCGTCGGGTCGTTCGTCTCGAAGATGTTCAGCACGCGCACCTGCCCCGGTCGCGACGTCGTATCGCCCGTGTAGAGCGCCGTCACACGGTCCACGTCCACCACCTCGACGATGCGCTGCGCGTACGCGCCCTCGAGATGCGCCGCCACGACGTCTGCGGTGTCGGCGCCGTGGCTGTGCCCCAGCAGCACCACGCGCAGGCACGGATAGCGGTCGAGGTAGACCTGGACCGCGTGCGTCAGCCACTGCTCCATCGCGGTGTGGATGTTTTCCCCGCCGGCGATCGCCGGCCCGGCGATGACCGCGATGGTCTGCTCGCCCTTGTCCTTGTAGGCCTTCTGCAAGCCGTCGATCATGCTCCGCACGCCCGCCGCATCGTGGGAGTCCTTCAGGTTCACGACGCCGCCGCCCACGCCGACGAGCAGGACGGCGGTCTTCGCGCCGTCGCAGGAGACGTCCGACGGCTTGAAGTAGCCGTGCGCGACGAGGTACTCCGGCTCGTCCTTCGAATTCTGGCTGCACGCCTGCTGCTGGCGCGCCGGGTCGAGCGCGATGTCGAGCCCCCGGAAGAACGCCGCATCCTGCTCGTCCCGATGGTTGTCGGCGTTGAAGTCGGGCAGCTTCGAGGGATCGGCGGCATCATCGCCGTCCAGGCGGTGGTCGCCGTTGAGGTCATAGCAGGCGATCTGCGCGAACGTCGCCCGCGGGCTCTGCGAGAGCCCGCTGGTGTTGCTGCAGGCGACGAGCAGCAGCGCTGCGAGCAGCGCGGCCGCCGCCGCGGCGGTCCTCATACCCGCATTAACGCTCGTAGCCGCTGCTCCGCGCTTGCGACCGGGCGCTGAGGTGTTGCAGCCTCATGCCGAAGGCGCCTCCGCGAGTTCCAGCGGCGCCCGCGCGCCGCGCAGTTGGCCGCAGGCGGCGCTGATCTCGACGCCCTTCTCGACCCGCACCGTGCAGGCGATCCCGGCCGCTGCGAGCTCTCGCTGGAAGGCGAGCGTCCGTGCCCGCGATGGCCGCCGGATCGAGCGGTCGGGCGTCGGGTTCACGGGGATCAGGTTCACGTGACAGAGCATCCCGCGCAGCGCCTGTCCGAGCGCGCGGGCCTGCTCCGGCGCGTCGTTCACGCCCTCCATCAGGCAGTACTCGAACGTCACGCGCCGCCCGGTCTTCGCGATGTACTCCCGGCAGGCGGCGAGGATGTCGGGCAGCGGAAAGCGGTGCGCCGTCGGGATCAGCCGCTCGCGGAGCGCCTCGTCCGGGGCATGCAGCGAGACCGCGAGCCCGACCTGGATCCCTTCGTCGGCCAGGCGCCGGATTCCCGGCACGTGACCGACGGTCGAGACGGTGATGTGGCGCGCGCCCATGCGCAGCCCGTCGGGGCTGTTGAGGGTGTGCACCGCCCGCATCACCGCGGCGTAGTTCGCCATCGGCTCGCCCATGCCCATGAATACGACGTTGGTCAGCGGGCGTCCGCCGCGTTCCGCCTGCTCGCGGGCGAAGCCGACGACCTGCGCGACGATCTCACCCGCCGTGAGGTTGCGCCGGAACCCGGCCTGCCCGGTCGCGCAGAAGACGCAGCCCATGGCGCAGCCGGCCTGGCTCGAGACGCACACCGTCGCGCGCCCGCGACTGTCGCTGCGCGGGTCATACAGCATCAGTACGGTCTCGATGAGCTCGCCGTCGCCGAGCCGCAGCAGGCGCTTCCGCGTGAGGCCGTCCTCCGAGACCATCTCCGTCACTTCGTCGAGCACCGGGAACGGCAGCTCCTCGGCGAGCCGCGCGCGCAGGGCCGACGGGAGGCTTGTCATCTCGTCCCACGAGCGCACGAGGCGGCGGTACGCCCAGTCCCACACCTGGCGGGCGCGATACGCCGGCGCGCTGGCGGCTTCGACGCGTGCCGCGAGTTCCTCGAGCGTCAGGTCGTAGAGGCCGGGCATCGACCCAGTGTAGCGAGCCCGGGCGCACGGCCGGTCGACGCCGCCGCATGGGTGCGCCACAATGCGGCCGCACGGAGGGACCGCGATGACGAGCGAGACGAGCAAGCCCACGAAACCCGACGAGATCTACGTCGGCCGCGACTTCGGCAGGCACGACATGGTGATCACGCCCGAGGAGGTCGCCCACTACGCCGACGCGGTCGACGACCACAACCCGATGTACTCCGGCGCCTCGCCCTTCGGCGGGCCCGTCGCGCCCGCGCTCGTGCGCCACAGCGAGGTCTACGCCTATCGCGAGGAGGCGCGCGCGGCCGCGCCGTCGTGGTACCTGCCGAACGTTTACGGGAACCTGCACGCGCGCCAGGAGTTCGAGCTGTACCGGCCGGTCATGGTGGGCGACGCCATCCACACGCGGTCGTTCATCGCCGACCGCTACGTGAAGCGGGGGCGCGATTACGTGGTCAACGAGGTGCTCTACTTCGACGCGGACGGGGCGGTGGCGCTGCGCGGGCGCACCCACCAGAGCTTCCTGCGCGAGACGGAGAACGACGGGATCGTCATCGACAAGACGCGCGAGAAGTCCAAGGAGCGCCGGTTCGAGGTCGACACGTCGGCCGCGCTCGAGACGCTGCCGCCGCTGCACAAGTCCGTCACGCTCGACATGTGCTGGAAGTTCAGCGGCCCGAACCGCAACTACCACAACGACCGGGAGGCCGCGCGCCACTGGGGTTTCCCCGACATCGTGGTCCAGGGGATGATGTCGGTCTGCTTCCTCTCGCAGCTCATGACGGACCGCTTCGGCGCCGGTTGGATCGCCGGCGGCAAGCTCAACGTGAACCTCGTGAACATCGTCTGGCAGAGCGATCGCCTCGTCTGCCGCGGGTTCGTGCGCGACGTGACGCCCGAGGGGCCGAGGCAGCGCGCGCACCTCGACGTCTGGGTCGAGAAGGAGGACGCCACGAAGGTGACGATCGGGAGCGCCAGCGCGCTGCTGTAGCGCCTGCCGTTACTCGCGCGCGACGAGCAGCACGATGCCCGCCGTCGCGATCCAGCCGGCGATGCAGAGGATGATCGGCACGTCCTTCAGGAGCACGTCCTCCGGGCTGCCGCCTTCCTTCCGCACGTTCACCAGGTACAGGTAGCGGAAGATCCCGTACAGCACGAAGGGGATCGTGAGCATCATCGAGTGATTCTTCGGGAGGCCTTCCGCGGTGAAGGTGTAGAGCCCGTACGCCATCAGCGTCGCCGCCGTCACCGTTGAGGCCATCTGGTCGAGCAGCTCCAGCGAGTACTCGTCGAGGATCTTCCGGTGGTTGCCGGCGCCGTCCTGCAGCAGCTCCAGTTCGGCGCGCCGCTTGTTGATGCCCAGGAAGAGCGCCCCCAGCGCGGTCACGACGTACAGCCAGGGCGAGATGGGCACGTCGATCGCCAAGGCGCCGGCCATCGCCCGCAGCACGAAGCCGGCGGCGATCACCATCAGGTCGAGCAGGACGACGTGCTTGAGTCGGTAGGAGTAGGCGACCATCAGCCCCGTGTAGGCGAGGATGACGAGCCCCGTCTTCCAGTCGAGCGCGAAGGCGCCGGCGTTTCCCACGACCGCCAGCACCACCGCGGCGCCCCAGGCGACGTTCACCGGCAGCAGCCCGGCGGCGATCGGCCTGCGTGACTTCCGGGGGTGCACGCGGTCCTGCTCGATGTCCCGGATATCGTTGACGAGGTAGTCCGCGCTCGAGACCAGCGCGAAGCAGGCGAACGCGACCAGCGACTCGAGCAGCTTGGGCACCCACGTATCCGGCTGGCCGAGATGGTACTCCTGCCCGACTGAGAAGATCAGCGCCAGGAAGACGATGCCGTTCTTCGTCCACTGGCGTGGACGCATCGACTTCAGCAGGTAGCCCGCGAGGGGAATGATGCCGGCGGCGCCGCGCGCGCGGGCCGATGCGGCGAGCGGTGTCTCGGCGGCCGTCAGCACGGCCTCATCGTTCGCCATGATGGCGCATGATACCGCACGGCCGGACCGGCATCGTCGCGCATCGACCGGGGGCCAGCACCCGGGCGATCTCTCGAATCCGTATCTGCGCTCGGCCTCCGTGGCGTTCCCGGCGCCGCGGCGGGGGGACGCCTTGGGGGTGCGCACCTGAAAGCTTCCGGCGGCCGGTGCCGATTATGACGACAGACATCACAACCGGTCGGTTTTCGCCCCCGGAACGATGCGGAGCGTGCGTGGTTAGCGAGAACAACCCTGCCGGCCGGCCCATCCTGACGCTCGATGACCTTGCGCGCCCGCTGACGCGCCGTCCGGAGCGCATCCACGCGCTCACGCAGGCGGAGCTGGCGATCGCCTTCAGCCAGGGTCTCGATCTCGCCGAGGGCAAGCACCTGGGCCACGCGCAGCGCGTCTGCTACATCGCCGCGCTGATCGCCGAGGAGCTGGGGCTGGAGCCGCAGCAGCGGAACGCCGTCTTTTTCGCCGCGCTGCTGCACGACATCGGCGTCCCGCTCGCGGCGTCCGAGATCTGCCGCATCGCTGGCGTCGACGAAGAGACGATCTTCGGGCCGTCCCCGCTCAAGGCGCCCGAGGAGCTGAAGGGCGCGCTGTCGTTCGCCGACCTTTCGACGGTCGTCGAGGCGGTGCACCAGCACGCGGTCGTCGGCGCCGCCACCGTCCGCAACCTGGACCTGCCCGAAGACGTGGCGGCCGCCGTGCGCGCGCACCACGAGCGCTGGGACGGCTTCGGCTTCCCCGAGGGCCTCTCGCGCGACGCCGCGCCGATCGAGGCGCGCATCGTCGCGGCAGCGGACGTCGCCGAATCGCTGATCGCGGGCGAGCCGAGCTCGCTCGCCGCGCGCCGGCGCCTGGCGCCCGCCATCGCGCCCTACGCGGGCGCCGCGCTCGACCCGAACGTCGTCGCGCGGCTCCTCGACCTGGGCAAGTCGGACGAGTTCTGGCTCGGCCTCTACGCCGAGGACATGCCGGAGATGCTGCACCGGCTGCGGCCGGCGACCGAGGCGCGCCGAAGCCGCAAGCGCGTGATGCGCTTCGCCGAGGTGTTCGCTGACCTCGCGGACGTGAAGGCCGCGCACGCGATCGGTCATTCGCGGCGGACAGCCGATAACGCCGGCCGCCTCGCTGAGGCCTATGGGCTCGATGCGGGGCACACCGAGATGGTGCGCATCGCGGCGCTGTTGCACGACATCGGCCTCCTCGGCGTGCCGGCGCGGGTGATGACCAAGCCGGACATCCTCTCGATCACGGAGATGCAGCTCATGCGGCAGCACCCGGCGCACTCGGAGACGGTGCTCGGCGCGCTGAACGGGTTCGAGGAGATCGCGGTGTGGGCGGCGCGGCACCACGAGCGCCCGGACGGCAAGGGCTACCCGGAGATGCTCGCCGGGGAAGACCTCCCCGTCGAGTCGCGCATCCTCGCCGTGGCGGACGTGTACAGCGCGCTGACGTCGGAGCGCGCGTACCGGGGCGCCGTGCAGCGCAAGGACGCGAAGGACATCCTGCTCGGCGCGGGCGGCACGCAGCTCGACGCGGAGCTGGTGCGCCTCTTCGTCACGCTGATCTAGCCGCTCACTTCATCGCGGCCCGCGTCTACCACCGACGCGCGCTCGTTTTGACGATTTCCGCATCGCCGCGGGGGTTCGTTTTGTCATTCTTCCTTCTCCGCGCCCGCCTCCTGCCACCAGATGGGGCGCCGGGAGCCGCCCACGCGAGCGTACTGCGTGCCCCGCCGAACGCGAAGCACGCGCTGTCACGCGACGTAGGCGCGCGACCGCCGCTTCGTGCGCCGTCCGCCGATGGGGTACTCGCGGGGGCAGTTCTGCAGGCCCGTCCGGCCCGATGACAGTGGCGTCCGGACGGCCGATACTGCGGGGCGTGGAAGGCTACGAGGACCTGGAGCTGCGCACCGTCGAGTCGGCGCGCGTCGGGCGGGACGACCTTGCCGCGATGCACGCGCTGTTCGACCTGTGCTATCGCGAGGCGAACCACGCCTACCTCGAAAAGTCGCTGACCGTGCTGAAGCACCTGGCGCTGGCGTACCGCAATGGTGTGCTCGCGGGCTTCGCGCTGGCGGAGCATCGCGTGCTGGACCTTCCGCGCCTGCCGGGCACGGATGTGAACCTCGCGGGTATGTCGTGCATCCACCCGGACTTCCGGCGGCGGCGGCTGTTCGTGACGCTCGAGCGCGCGGCGTCACTCGCGGGCGGGCACGACATAACGAAGGCCGTACGCGTGCTCGGCTGCGGGCGCATGGCGCATCCGGCGAGCTTCCGCGGCATGACGGTGAACCCGACCGTCGTGCCGAAGCCGGGCGTGGCGCCGACGGCCTGGCAGCGGGCCGTGGGGCAGGCGATCGCCGACGCCTACGGCGTGCGCGAGTTCGACGCGCGCACGTTCGTCTGCCGGGGCAGCGGCGTGCCCATCGGCTATCCCGTGCTCGACCTCGGCGACGTGCGGCCGGGCGAGTGGGAGGTGTTCAGGGAGGTGGACCGCGACCGCGGCGACTCGCTCCTCGGCATCGCCTGGACGCCGGGGGCGCCGGAGGGGTGGGAAGCGCCGTAACGGGGGCGTACCACGCCGCCCGAACCGGCGCGGCCCCCGCGAAGCCGGACGGCGGGGATGGAGGATGGATCGGGGAGCCAGGAGCGCACTCCAGGCCGACTCCCGACGTCCGGTAGTACCCGGCCTTGACGGCGCGCTGTACGATCGGCTTCTCACGCACGGAGGTGCACGATGGCGACGTACATCATGCTCAGCACCCTCACCGACGAGGGGCGGAAGACGCTGAAGGAGCGGCCAGAGCGGCTGCAGGAGGTGAACCGCGAGATCGAGGCGATGGGCGCGCGCGTCACGCAGCAGTACGCGGTGCTCGGCGGGTACGACTTCGTGAACATCGTCGAGGCGCCGGACAACGAGACGATCGCGCGCATCTCGGTCGAGCTGGGCGCCCGCGGGACCGTGCAGCTCACGACGCTCGCCGCGATCCCGGTCGAGGCGTTCACGAAGATGCTGCGCGGGGCAGGCTGAGCCGATGGGCGCCTACGTGGTGCTGACGCGGCTGACGCCCGAAGGGGCGGCATCGCTGCGGGCGGACCCGGGGCGCGTCGCCGCGGTCGAGGCGCGGGTGCGCGCGCTCGGCGCCCGCGTGCGGGCGAACTACGCGCTCGTCGGCGAGTACGACTTCGCGACGGTCGTCGACGCACCCGACAACGTCACGGTCCACCGCATCGCCGCCGAGATCAGCACGATCGGCACCGTGCGCCTCGACGTCCTGCCGGCGATCGCCATCGACCGCTTCGTCTCGCTGCTGCGGCTGCAGCCGTACCGGACGGAGCCGCACCGCTGGCAGACGCGGGCGTGGGCGAGCCTCGCTCGCCGCGCTGGCCGGCGCTGGACGATCGACCGCCACGTCGCCGCCTACTGCCGGCCCTTCGACGTCGAAGGGCTGGAGGCGTTGCGCGGCTTCCGCGGGCCCGCGGTGATCATCGCCAACCACTCGTCGCACTTCGATACGCCCGCCGTGCTGAGCGCGCTGCCGCCGCGCATCCGCGACCGGACGCTGGTCGCGGCGGCGGCAGACAAGTTCTACGGCAGCCGCAAGAAGCGGACGTGGTGGTACTCGCTGTTCCACGGGACCTTCCCCGTGTCGCGCGGCGGCGGCATGAAGCAGCTCGAGTACCCGCT
>DASRHM010000017.1:0-85888 GCA_035650575.1 Dehalococcoidia bacterium
CATCTCGGCGACGCCGGCGCCGGGCAGGTCGGCCGCGTCCACCTTCGCGAGCGAGAAGAAGTACGTCGCGTAGCGTCCAGAGGACGCGAGGATCTTCTCGCCGGTGACGCGCCACGTTCCGTCCGCGTCGCGCGCCGCAACGGTCTTGAGCGCGTCGAGCGAGCCGCCGGCGCCCTTCTCGGAGTTCGCCGCGGCATACCAGGCGCCGGCGCGCACGGATGTGGCGAACTCATCCGCCTGCTGCGCCCAGCTCGCGGCGTGGGCTTCGGGCACGACCGGGGCAATGCTCTCGACGACGCCGGAAAGGCCGAGCGGCATCGAGGCGAGGAGTGCGACGGACGGCGAGTGGCGGGCGAGCGTCTCGATCGCAACGACGGCGTCCGCGAGCGTACAGGACTGGCCGCCGGCTGACTCTCGGAGCGGCGCGAGGAGCAGGCTGGAGCGCTTCACGTCGTCCAAGCTCTCCTGCGAGAAGGCATCGGGCGCTGCGGCTTCGCGCTCCTCGCAGCGGCGCGCGAGCGCGTCGACGGCATCGAGCATGGCGGCGGTCATGGTCATGGCTGGCCTCCGGGCGGATCGCGGTGCGCGCGGCATTATGCGCGTACCGGCGGTGGCCCGCACACTCGCGTACCGGCAAGGGCGCGCAGGCGACATACTGCCCGGGCCGGCGCGCGGTGCGCAGGCAGAGCAGCGGAGGACGCATGCCCGGATACGAGCACATTCTCTACGAGCGGCGCGGCGCGGTGGCGCTGGTGACGCTGAACCGCCCGGAGAAGCTGAACGCGTGGACGCAGCGGATGGAGGACGAGTTCATCGACGCCGTCAACGCGACGGCGGCAGACGACGACATCGGCTGCATGGTGGTCACCGGCGCCGGGCGCGGCTTCTGCGCAGGCGCGGACATCTCCGGGTGGGACCGCAGCCTGAAGGGCGGCGAGCGCCCGCGCGCGCAGTCGAAGATGCTCGCGGAGGGCGCGAGCCCGGAGGTGCCGATCGCGCTCACGCGGGGGAAGCCAGCGATCGCCGCGATCAACGGGGTGTCCGTCGGCGTGGGGCTGACGATGACGCTGGCGTGCGACATCCGCATCGCGTCGACGGCGGCGCGCTTTTCGGCGCGCTTCGTGAAGGTGGGCCTGACGCCGGAGTGCGGCAGCACGCGCTACCTGCCGGCGGTCGCCGGGCTGCCGAACGCGCTCTTCCTCGCGCTCACCGGGCGCATCATCGATGCGGAGGAGGGGCTGCGCCGCGGGCTGGTGGACCGGCTCGTCGAGCCGGAACAATTGCTGCCGGAAGCGCTGAAGCTCGCGGAGGAGATCGCGGCGAACCCGCGTGAGGCCGTCTGGGCGGCGAAACGGATGCTGCACATGAACGCCGTCGAGCAGGACCTGCGGCGGGCGGTGACGCTGGAGTGCTACTCCATCCGCGAGCGGCGGACGGAGCCGGACCACCGGGAGGCGGTGACGGCGTTCGTGGAGAAGCGGGAGCCGGTGTTCAACCGGCGCTGACGGCATCTCCCCCTGCGTTCGCGGCGGCGTGCATTCGCGCGCCCGCCGGTGGTGCGCATCCCGGGGGACACCCGCCGCACCCCTGTCGCGGGCGTTGTCCCTGCACCCCATCTCCGCCGGGCTGCGGCGTGGTCCCGGTGGGCGCATGGCGGCGCATCGACCGGTGCGCAATCGGTCCCGCGGTCGGATGTCAGCGACCTGCGGCTGGACGGCCGGGAGCCGCGCGGGCCAGACGTTCTCAACCTGCGCAATCTGCGTAATCTGCGGATAGAACTTCGATAGGCGGGGCATGAGGTGATGCGAGATGAGCGAGGCGATCGCGACGGACGACGAAGCGCGGGCGCGCGAGGTGGTGGCGCGGTTCGTGCGGACGCTGGACGTGCAGCCGGCCGGCGGCGACGTATTCATCGGCCGGGAGGAGCGGGACGAGGAGGAGCACGACTGGCCGCGCATCTTCGGCGGGACGGTGCTGGGGCAGGCGGCGCTGGCGGCGGGCCGGACGGCGCCGGACCCGACCCTGCACTCGATGCACGCGTACTTCCTGCGCGGCGGCAAGCCCGACGCGCCGATCGAGTACCGCGTCGAGCGGGTGCGCGACGGACGCACGTTCACCGCGCGGCGCGTGCTCGCGCGGCAGGAGGGCGTCGCGATCTGCGACGCGACGATGAGCTTCGTGCACCCCGAAGACGGCATCGAGCACCAGGACCCGGCGCCGGACATCCCGGGGCCGGAGGGGCTGCAGGACGTCCGGCTCGCGCATCCGCAGCCGGACGGCACGCTGTGGCCGCTGGGGCCGATCGAGTGGCGTACGCCGAAGTGGTTCGACGGAGCGGCGGCGCCGGGCGAGGAGCCGGTGATCCGCGAGTGGCTGCGCTTCCGCGCACCGCTGCCCGATGACCCCGTGCTGCACCAGGCGGCGCTCGTGTGGGCGAGCGACCTCGGCTCGTTCGCGGGGATCGAGGTGCGGTACGGGTGGGACGGCGTGTTCGAGCATCGCGGCTCGGCGAGCCTGGATCACGCGATCTGGATTCATCGCCCCGTACGGTGGGACGATTGGCTGCTGATGGTGACGCGCAGCCCGGTCGCACACGCGGGACGGGCGCACTCCTTGCGGCAGTTCTATTCGCGCGACGGCACGCACATCGCGACGATGGCGCAGGAGGCCGTCGTGCGGCGCGCGCGACGGTGACGGACCCGTGCGGACGAACGCCGCCTTGGACACCGGCCATCAAGCCGGGTGACGACGCGTACGCGCATGGCGCGCTCCATGCCGTACGCCGAATTCGTGGAGGTGACGGGCGCGAGCCAACACGATCCACCACGAGCAGCGGGACCGCCCCGTCGAGACGGTCACGGAGTGGCGCTCGCGCCGCCAGACGGCGCCGCGCGGGTCAGCCGAGCTTCACGGCGGTGCCGGATGCGGTGACCATCAGCATCGTCCCGCCGACGGTCTCATAGTCGATGTCGACGCCGAGGATGGCGTCGGCGCCGAGCTCCTCCGCCATCTGCGCCATCTCCTCGATCGCGCTCTCGCGGCCGCGACGCAGCTCCTTCTCGTACCCGGCGGCGCGGCCACCGGTGAGATTGCGGATCTGGGCGCCGATGTCCCGGAAGACGTTCGCGCCGAGGATGGTCTCGCCGGCAACGACGCCGAGATCCTCGCGCACCGGGCGGCCTTCGACAACGGCGGTGGTCGTGATCAGCATGTCCAATCCCCCAGGACTCGGAGCCGCCCGGGCGGCCCCCGGTCCCCGCGATCATCCCTGCCGGTGCGCGAGCCGTCCAGGGGCGTGCGGGGGCGATAGAAGCATCTAATCGCGGGGCGAGGCTTCGATACGCGTATGCGGGGAGGTGGCTTGTCGCGGGGTGAAATTTCTCCCTTGTCATCGAGAAATCGTCCGGGAGCAAGGCTGGCGGGGCATGCGACGACCGAAAGGGCCGATGTACCATACGGGCGCACAGCGACGGCCGTCCGGCCTCCCCCCGGGGCCCCGGCCCCAAACCGCCGGCGATGCCGCTGCTGGGCGTTCCTGGGCAGGCAGTCAGGACGAGCCAAGGGTGATCACGATGGCCCGCTGCGAGGGAGGGCGTCTTGGTTAGCCGATCCGCGAACGCGGAAGGCTACATGCTGCCGCTTGGCGGCCCGGAATTCTGGCTGCAGGCGGAGCTGCAGGACGCGCTCGACCGCATCGTGAAGCTGCACTTCCGCGACGTGCTGGCGATGCCGCGCGCGCCGTACCCGACGGTGGACCTGAGCGCGCGCATGACCTCGAGCGCGGGGCGGTGCTACCCGGACACGGGGCAGATCCGGATCGCGACGCTGTACCACCGCGACCATGGCATCGACGAGACGCTGCTGGTGCTGAAGCACGAGCTGGCGCATTGGGCGGCGCGCTGGCGCTACGGGCGGCGGATCGCGCCGCACGGCCCGGAGTTCCGGCGGACGGCGCACGAGCTGGACACGCGCATCACCGTGACGTGCCCGCCCTTCGCGATGAAGGAACGGGCGCAGCGCCGCGTCTGGCACATGGCGTGCCCGCACTGCCGCCGCACCTACCGGCGGCGGCGGCGCGACAAGGTGGCATGCCGGTTCTGCTGCGACACGTACGCCGGTGGGCAGTACGACCGGCGGTTCCGCCTCGTCGTTGTCTCGCGTGCGGAGTGACGTCGCGGTCCTCTTCGACCTCGACGGCGTACTCGTCGACAGCCGCGCGCACCACCTGACGGCCTGGCAGCGCTTCGCGCGCGAGCGCGGCATCGAACCGGAGCCGGGTTACTTTCATCGCACGTTCGGGCTGCGCAACGACGCGATCCTCGGCGGGCTGGTGGGCGGCGCTTCGGAAGCTGACCTCGAGCGCATGGCGGAGGAGAAGGAGCGCATCTTCCGCGAAATCGCGCGCGGGCGGATCGCGCTGCTGCCGGGCGCACGCGAGCTGCTGGCGTTCCTGCGCGAGCAGGAGGTCGCGAAGGCCGTCGTAACGTCGACGCCGCGGGCGAACCTGGAGATGATCCTCGAGTCGCTCGGGCTGGCGGGATGGTTCGAGGCGCTGGTGACGGCGGAGGACGTGACGCGAGGAAAGCCGGACCCGGAGGGGTTCCTCCTCGCGGCGCGGAAGCTGGGCATCGAGCCGCGGCGTTGCGTGGTGATCGAGGACGCGCCCGCCGGGCTGGAGGCAGCGAAGGCGGCCGGGATGCGCGCCATCGGCGTGACGACGACGCATCCGGCGGCGGACCTGGGGGCGGCGGACCTCGTGGTGGAATCGCTCGCGGAGGAGGCGGTGCGGGTGTTCGTGTAGCGCCCCGGACGGCGGGCGCACCGTGAACCGCGCGGTGAACGCGTGCGGCGAGCGCAGGACGGCAGAGCGGCAGCAACAGACGGCAAACGGCAACCGGCAAACGGCGCACAGCGAACAGCAGACACAGACAACAGGTACTGAGCCGGGCTCTCGATCCGGCTAGCCGCGCAACGAGGCTGGAGCGCGGAGGAGCCGCAGTCGCTAAGCGAGCCAGCGGCCGGCGATCACGACATCGAGCCCGCCGGTGGCTTCCTGCACCTCGACCCGGGTGTCGTTGCCTTCGCGGCGGTAGTGCATCGTCACCTCGCCGTTGGCGACGCGCAAGCCGCGGACGTGCACGGAGTTGAGCCAGTAGGGCAGGCGCGGGTTGACGATGCGCAGACGCTTCTCGCTGGCCTGGGGCTCGAGGCCGAGGATCGCCTGGGTGATGAGCGGGAAGGCGCCGGCGGCCCATGCCTGCGGGCGGCAGGCGACGGGGTAGGGGACGGGGGCGTGGTGGGCGGAGCGGGACTCTCCGCCGAACAGCTCGGGCAGCCGGAAGTACGGGAACGAGATCGCGGCGTCGAAGAGCGCGGTCGCGACCTCGTTGAGCTCGTCCTCGAGGCCGTACATCTTGAAGCCCATCGCGGCGATGCTGTTGTCGTGCGGCCACACGGAGCCGAGGTGATAGCCGATGGGGTTGAAGCGCGGACTGCCGGCGCTGAGGGTGCGGAGCCCCCAACCGCTGAACAAATCGTTTTCCATCAGGCGCGAGGCGAGCAGCGGGGCGCGTTCGGGGTCGATGATCGCGGACCAGAGGCCGTGCGCGGGGTTCGTCGAGGGGGTTTCAACGGGGCGGCTATCGCCATCGAGCGCCATGGCGTAGAAGTCCTGGTTCTCCAGCCAGAACTCGCGGTTGAAGCGCTGTTGCAGGCGGCGCGCGTCGCGGCGCAGGCGGGCCGCGAGGCGCGCTTCGCCGACGCGCTCGAGCACCGGCGCGAGGCGCTGGCGGGCGGCGTAGGCGTAGCCCTGCACCTCGGCGAGCGCGATCGGCGGATGGGCGAGGGTGCCATCGGCGTGGACGACGGCGTCCCAGGAGTCCTTCCAGCCCTGGTTCACGAGGCCGCGGGCGGAGCGCTTCTCGTAGGCGAGGTAGCCGAGGCCGCGGGGGTCGCCGAAGACTTCCATCCACTGGAAGGCGGCCTTGACGGCAGGCAGGAGCTCGCGGACGAGGCGGAGGTCGGCGGTCCAGGCGTAGTACTCGGCGAGCAGCATGAGAAACAGCGGCGTGGAGTCGATGCTGCCGTAGTAGGGGGTGTAGGGGAGCTCGCCGGCGCGGGAGAGCTCATCGAACCGGAGCTCGTGCAGGATCTTTCCGGGTTCTTCATCGCGCCAGTGGTTGATCTGCTTGCCCTGCCACTTCGCGAGCAAACGCAAGGTACCGCGGGCGATCTCCGGCTTCCAGGCGAGCATCTGCATGGCGACGATGCAGCTGTCGCGGCCGAAGAGGGCATCGAACCAGGGGGTGCCAGCGGCGAGGAACGGCTCGCCCTGCTCGTTTTCGCTCCAGAGCATGCGCACGTCGTGGAGACAGCGAGACATCAGGCGGTTGAAGAACTCGTTGTCGGTGAAGAGCTGCGTCGAGGACTCCGCCCAGTGACGGTAGTGCTGCGCGACCGCTTCGAGTCGCTCGGCGCGGGTGCTGCGCCGGCCGTGGCTGTTGAGCGACACGGCAATCCGCAGCGTCTCGGTCTCGCGGCGGCCGAGGGTGACGCGAAACACGACCGTCGAAGCGTCGATCCGGTGAGGGGCGCGGTCGAACTCGATACGGGTGCTGCGCTCGCGGCCGTCGATGCCCGTGTAGGCGTAGCGGATGGCGCGCCCGCGGACGACGGGCTCCTGCAGCGTGCCTTGCGCCTCGCGCCGGTAGCCGCGGACATCGAAGATGTCGGAGAAGTCGGCATCGAACTGGTACTGGAGGTCGAGCGTCACGGGGAAGGGATTGAAGTTGGTGATGCGCAGGTGCTCTTCGACCATGTCGGCGATGACGCGCTGGCGGCGGATCTCGGTGCTCCCGCGGGAGATCTTGCGGCCGTCGACCGTGGTGATGGTGGGGTTGGTCATCACCTGCTCCATCGCGTAGCCCAACTCGGCGGTGGATAGGAGCATGACCGGCTGGACGCCGGCGAGGCTGAAGTCCCAGGTAGAGAGGTGGCGCGTGTCGGCATGGTAGATGCCAAAGCCCTGCGCGTTGCCGCGCGCGGCGTTGCCGGCGGGATCGGTGAGGAGGAACGTGGAGCGCTCGCGGATGACGAGGGCATCGCGGATGTCCTCGATGCCCATCGGCTCGCCCTCGGGGAGGGCGAACCAATCTTCTTCGGGCTGCTGCGGCGGTCCCGACTGGACGGCGATCGGCGGGTCTCCGGCGGCTTCGGGCGTCAGCGGGCGTGGGGCGCGGCGACGCGGAGCCGGTTGTCCACGTCCGTCACGCGGTCGTGCCATCGAACGAGGTCCTCGATCGCCTGCCGCTGTTCCTCGCTCGCCACCGCACCGGTGAGCGCGGCGACGCCCTTGCTGTATGTTACGGCAATGGCGCCGGGCGGCAGCCCGACCGCGCGAGCGACGTATTCGGAGAGGCAACGCGCGACCTCGTCATCGCCGGGAGGCGACTGGAGCTGGATGCGCGAGTGCACGTGGGCGACGCCGCGCGCCTGCCAGGCAGCGGCCTCGACCGCGCGGCGACGCTCCTCCGAGTCCACGACGCCATCGAGGTGGACGATGCCGGCGTGGACTTCGACGCGGACCGCGCGGGCGGCGTCCGGGTCGGCGCGCCGAATCGCGGCGACGACGGAGCGCCGGACGGCGTCATCGCGATCGGCCGCGTGGGCGATGCGCAGCTCGTTGACCACGGTGACGGAGGGGAGGGCGGCCTGCGCGATTTTCGCGGCCTGCCGCTTCGCCTGATAGCAGGAGGCGAGGCCGCGCAGGTAGACGCGGTCGCCGGCGACCTCGACGTGGAGGTCACCGATCTCGAGCTTCTGGAGGGCGAGCCAGGCGGACTCGGGGGCTGGCGCCGGGGAGATGGTGCGCGCGTTCATGCCGGCTCCTTCACGCGACGGCCACGCCGTCATCGTCGTACGCGGGCGACCGCGGGACGGTGAACTCGACGGGGATCGTCGCTTCCCGCAGCGGCTCGCTCAGGGCCTCGTAGAGGCGCAGGTAGGCGCGCGCCATGCGCTCGACGGAGAACTCCGCCTGCACGTGGTCGCGGCAGCGCGCCGGGTCGATGCGGCCGAGGTCGAGGACGGCATCGGCCATCTCGTCGACGGTATCGACGACGAAGCCGGTCTCGCCGTGCACGATGAGCTCGGGGGCGCTGCCGCGGCGGAGGGCGATCACCGGGGTGCCGCAGGCCATCGCCTCGGGCATCACGAGGCCGAAGGGCTCCTCCCAGGTCAACGGCATCAGAAGGCAGCGGGCGTTGCGGTACAGATCGCGCTTGCGGCGGGCGTCGGCCTCGCCGACGAAGACGATCTGCTCGCCATCGATCTGGTCGCGCACGACTTCCTCGAAGAAGTCGCGGTCGAAGCGATCGACCTTGCCGGCGAGGATGAGCCGCATGCCGAGCCGCTTCGCGACGGCGATCGCGAGGTGGGGACCCTTTTCGGGCGCGAGGCGGCTGAGGAAGAGCAGGTCCTCTCCTTTCTCGCGCTGGAACGGGTAGCTGGCGACGTCGATGGCGTTGTAGACGTGCCCCATGAAGCGCGCGCCCGTGCCGACCTGGTCGAAGTGCGCACGCTGCGAGCGGCTGATCGTGTTGTACGCGCCCCGGTAGCGGCGCCAGATGAAGCGGGTGTCCGCGGTGGTGAGGCAGTGCGTGGTGGTGAGCATGGGCGCGCCGGCGAGCGGAGCCATGGCCATGGCCAGTTCGCCGGCGTGGTTGTGGACGACATCGAACCCGCAGCGCGAGAGGTCGATCGCGTGCGCGATGTGCGCCCAGTCGTAGGGATTGCGGTCGGCGAGATCATCGGCGCGGCGCAGGCTGCGAGGGAAGACGGGCGCCAGGCGGGCGGCGGTCAGCGAATCGCCGGAGGCGACGAGCGTGACGTCGTGGCCCATGCGCACGAGCTCTTCGGTCAGGAGGTGGACGACCGCTTCGGTGCCGCCGTACGCAGGGGGCGGGACACTCTCCCACAACGGGGCGAGTTGCAGAATACGCATCGACACTCCTGTATCCCTACAGTCGGGCGGGGTCGCCAGCTGCGCGTGTATAGATTTGTGAAATTATTCGCGGAAGCGGTCCGGAGACGGCGCTGCACGCCGTGCTTGTTTCATAACACCGAGCGGCGCGATTTTCAATATGCGGCGCCCGGGACGGATGCTGCGCGTTGCGGGTTCGTTATGCAGCCAACGCATCCGTATACGCGCCCGTAATCGGCGCATCGGAAAACGCAATTTTGTACGCACGAAGGGATTGCAGCCGTGCAGGCGGAAGGCGAGTCGGGACCTCGCGCGGGGGCGCGCCCTGCGCGATGCCGGATCTTCACGGTGGGGCACTCGACGCGCGCGTTCGAGGCGCTCCTGGATCTGCTCCGGGCATGGGGCGTCGACCTGCTCGTGGACGTGCGGACGGCGGCCCGCTCGCGGCGTCACCCGCAGTTCAACGCCGAGGCACTTGCGGAAGCACTGCCGTCGCGCGGGATCGCGTACCGCCGCATGCCGGAGCTGGGCGGATGGCGCCGGCCACGGGCGGACTCGCCGAACACGGCCTGGCGCAACGCGTCGTTCCGGGGATACGCCGACTACATGCAGACGCCGGGGTTCGAGGTGGCGCTCGCGGATCTTATGTCGCTCTCGACCGCGCACACGCTGGCGGTCATGTGCGCGGAGGCGGTGCCGTGGCGGTGCCACCGGTCGTTGATCGCGGACGCGCTGGCAGCGCGCGGGTGCGATGTGCGTCACATCGTGAGCGCGACGAAGGCGGAGGCGCACCGCATGACGCCGTTCGCGCGGGTGGAGGGGGCGCGGGTGTGGTATCCGGGGTTGGTGTGATGGCCGGTTGCGCGCGATGCCATCGCGGCGCTGTGCGCAGAACGGCGTCGCGAGGAGTGGCGACCTCCACGAAACGAGATGCAAATCGGCAAGTGCCGGTGACACCACGGTCACAGAGAGCCGACTCACGAGCTCGAGCCCGCACTGAGGAGAACTGGAGATGCGCAGCGTCACCTACTCGATGGCCGTTTCGCTGGACGGCTACGTCGTCGGGCCGGATGGGTCATTCGACTGGATGGCGCCCGACGAGGAGGTGTTCCGGCTCGCCACCGACGAGGTACGGAAGGCGGGCGTCCACCTGCTCGGGCGGCGGCTCTACGAAACCATGCTGTACTGGGAGACGGCCGAGCAGAACGCGTCGCTCGACTACTCCACGCGCGAATTCGCCGCGATCTGGAGGGCGCTCCCGAAGGTGGTGTTCTCGACCACGCTTTCGGCGGTAGAGGGGAACGCCCGCCTGGCGACCGGCGGCCTCGCGGCCGAGATCGAACGCCTGCGAGCGGGACCGGGAGAGGGCGACATCGCGATCGGCGGGGCGACGCTCGCGAGCGAGGCGGCCGCGCTGGGTCTCATCGACGAGTACCGGATGAGGGTCTTGCCGGTGCTGGTGGGCGGTGGCCGTCCCTTCTTTCCTCAACGCGGGGGACGGGTGCACCTCGAGCTCAGCGAGTCTCGCACGCTCCGCTCGGGAGTCGTCTATCTCCGCTACCGCGTGTCGCGCTAGCCGGCGGGTCCGCGCGCAGGAAGGGACACGGGCGCAACGGCGAGCGAACGGCGCCGGCGGCCGCTCGCGGCATCCCGCGCGGCGCCCAGGATGACGCCGAGCGGGCGACTGGGTCCTTGCCCTGCATCGCGTGACACGCGGGGCGGGCGAGATCAGGAGGCGGGCGGGGCGGCGGCCGCCGCTTCGAGCTCGCGGAGGCGGCGGCGCAAATCGCGGTCGCGTTCGAAGCGCTCGGTGATGTCGCGTGCCTGCGCCATCGCCCCGAGGACGGCGCCATCCGGGCCGTGCACGATGGCGAAGCTGAGTTCGACGTAGAAGGTGGAGCCATCCGGCTTGAGCGCCTTCGTCGGCATGGACTGGCCGCGGTACTTCGTATCGCCGGCCTCGAGCGCGCGGGCATAGCCGGCCCAGTGACGCTCGCGGAACGACTCGGGAATGATGATGTCGAGGCGCTCGCCGATCGCCTGCGCCGCCGCCACGCCGAAGATCCGCTCGGCGGCGGGATTCCAGGCGCGGATGACGCCGTCGCGGTCGGCGAAGATCGTGGCGTCGGGCGACTGATCGACGAGGAGGGCGGGGTCGAGGGTCACGACTTGCCTCGGTTCCGACCGCAGGGAACTGGTAGCGCCAGCGGGATTCGAACCCGCGATCTCCGCCTTGAAAGGGCGGCGTCCTAGGCCTCTAGACGATGGCGCCCCGCGTCCGTCCGCCCAGTATATCGAGCGCGCCGCACGCGGCCGCCCGCGCGCTTGTCCGCGGACGCCGTCTGCGGTTTGCTTGCGGGACGCAGACGGAGGTGCGCATGGACGAGCGACTGCCGGTGATCATCGGCGTGGGGCAGGTGACGCAGCGGCCGGGCACGGAGCGGCCGCGCGAGCCGCTCGCGCTGATGGCGGAGGCGGCGCGGCTCGCAGAGGCGGACTCAGGCGTCGCGGGGATGTTGGGGCACGTCGACTCCGTGCGGGTGGTGAACATCATCTCGTGGCCCTCGAAGGACCCGCCGGCCGACCTCGCGCGCGCGCTCGGCGCGTCGCCGCGCGAGCTGGTGTACACGACGATCGGCGGCAACGCGCCCCAGTGGCAGGTGAACGAGGCGGCGGAGCGGGTCCACGCGGGGGCGAGCGAGGTGACGCTGATCGCGGGCGCTGAGGCGGTGTACTCGGCGCGGCGGGCGCGGCAGCAGAACGTGGACCTCGGATGGACGCCGCGCGGGAACCCGACGCCGAACGCGGGCGACGGGCGCCCGGGGCACAACGCGATCGAGGCCGCGCACGGGGCGACGCTGCCGGTGCGGATCTACCCGCTGTTCGAGAACGCACTGCGCGCGCACTACGGGCGCGGCATCGAGGAGCACCAGCGGGCGCTCGGCGAGCTGTGCGCGCAGTTCTCGGCGGTGGCGGCGGACAACCCGCACGCCTGGTTCCGCCAGCCGAAGACGGCGGAGGAAATCGCGACGGCGGACGCGACCAATCGGTACATCGCCTTCCCCTACCCGAAGTACATGAACTCGATCATCGACGTCGACCAGGGGGCGGCCCTGCTCGTCGCGAGCGCCGCGGCGGCGCGGCGGCTGGGCGTGCCGGAGGACCGCCGGGTGTACCTGCACGGCTGCGGCGACGCGACGGACCACTGGTTCATTACGGAGCGCGTGGACTACCACTCGTCGCCGGCGATCCGCGCGGCGACCGGCCGCGCGCTCGCGATGGCGGGCGCGACGGCGGGCGAAATCCGCTACTTCGACCTGTACAGCTGCTTCCCTTCGGCCGTGGAAATCGGGCGGGACATGCTCGGCATCGCCCCGGACGACGGGCGCGCGCTGACGGTGACGGGCGGGCTGCCGTACTTCGGCGGGCCGGGGAACAACTACGTGACGCACAGCATCGCGACGATGGTCGAGAGGCTGCGAGACGACCGCGGAGCGCTCGGGATGGTGACGGCGAACGGCTGGTACGTGACGAAGCACTCGGCCGGCGTCTACGGCGCGGAGCCGCCGCGGGGAGAGTGGCGCCGCACCGACCCGAAGGAGGATCAGGCGCGCATCGGCGCCGAGCCGCATCCGCCGTTCATCGCCGAGCCTTCAGGGAAGGCGACCGTAGAGACGTACACCGTCGTGTTCGACCGGGACGGTGCGCCCGAGCTGGGCATCATCATCGGCCGCACCGAGGACGGCCGGCGGTTCATCGCGAACGCGCCGGACGAGCGCGCGTTGCTCGAATCGATGACGCAGCGGGAGATGATCGGGACCGCCGGGACGGTGGTGCGCGCGCGCGACGGCGAGCGGAACGTGTTCTCGCCGGGATGAGGCGAAAAGGAGAGGACCGGAGTCGCGCGTGGTGCGGGGTTGGCGCGACCCGGCCCCCTCATCGGAATCGCTCAGAACGGGGGAGCATGTCCCGGGCGATCCCTGCCGGCTCAGGTTAGCGCGGCGGTGTTAAAGGACCTTGAACCCGGCATGAAGAGACATTTCATCGGCGCTACAATGGCCGCCTGATGCCGGCATCGCTGGACCTCCGCGGGCTCATCCCGGCGACGGTGCTGCCGCTCGACGAGCGGGAGCAGGTCGACGAGGCGGCACTGCGCGCCTATGTGCGCTGGCTGCTCGGGTTCGAGGGTCTGGCGGCGCTCGCCGTGAACATGGACACGGGCGAGGGCCCGCACCTCTCGCGCGAGGAGAAGCGCCGCGTGCTCGCGATCTATCGCGAGGAGGCGGGCGGGCGCCTGCCGTTGCTGGCGGGCATCGGCGCACGCTACACGGCGGAGGCGGTCGAGCTGGCGCGCGACGCGCAGGCAGGCGGGGCGGACGGCCTGGTCGTCTTCCCGATCCCGGCGTTCGCCGGCGACCCGCTGCCGCCGGAGGTGCCGTACGAGTACCACCGCGCCATCGCGGACGCCGTGCCGCTGCCCATGGTGCTGTTCCAGCTGCAGCCGGCGCTCGCCGGCGCGCTGTTCTCGCGAGAGACGCTGCTGCGGCTGATCGAGATCCCGACCGTGGTCGCGATCAAAGAGGCATCGTTCGACGCGGTGCGCTTCGTGCAGACGCGGCGGGTGCTCGATGAGGCGCCGCGGCGCATCACGCTGCTCACGGGGAACGACAACTTCATCTTCGAGTCGTTCGTGCTGGGCGCGGAGGGCGCGCTGATCGGCTTCGGGACCGTGGCCATCGCCGAGCAGATCGAGATGATACGGCTGCTGGCGGCAGGCGATGTCGCCGGGGCGCGGGCGGTCAACGACGAGACGGTGCGGCCGCTCGCGGACGCGATGTTCGCGCCGCCGGTGCGGAATTACCGGGCGCGGCTGAAGGAAGCGCTCCGGCAGATGGGCGTGATCCCGTGCGCGAAGGTGCGGCGGCCGCTGCTCGACCTCGACGATGGCGAGCGCGAGGCCGTGGCCCGGGCGCTGGCGTCGGTGGGTGCCGGAAGCCAGATGACGGAGGTCGGGTAGGTTCGCGCGCGCTCGCCCGCACAGCCGGGCGCAGCCTAGACCCGACGGCCGTGCTGTGGCATCTTCCATCGCACCGGGAGTAGGAATTGGCGGGACCGATCGGCATCGGCGTCATCGGCGCGGGCGGCATCTCGCACTCGCACCTGATCTCGTACACGAAGAGCCGCGCGAACCGCGAGCTCTGCCGCGTCGTCGCGATCGCCGACATCGACGAGGGGCGGGCGCGCGAGCAGGCGCAGACGTACGACATTCCGCACGTCTTCACGGACTATCGTGATCTGATCGCGCACCCCGAGGTGCAGGCGGTGAGCGTGTGCACGCCACCCTTCCTGCACGTCGAGCAGTCGTGCGCGGCGCTGCGGGCGGGCAAGCACGTGCTCTGCGAGAAACCAGTATCGCCGACGCTCGCCGGGCTCGACGCGATCGCGCAGGCCGAGCGCGAAGGCGGGGCCACGTTCGAAGGCGTCTTCCAGCATCGCGTAGGGCAGGGCGCGCAGCAGGTGAAGGCGCTGATCGATCGCGGCGCCTTCGGGCGGCTGGTCTTCGGGCTGTCGGAGACGTTGTGGCAGCGGCCGCAGGAGTACTACGACGTGTGGTGGCGCGGGACGTGGGAGCAGGAGTGCGGCGGCGTGACGATGGGGCACGGGATCCACAGCATCGACATGCTGCTGTGGCTGATGGGGGAGCCGGAATCGCTCATCGCCGACGCCGCGACCGTCAAGCTCGACATCGGCGTCGAGGACACGGCGCTGGCGAGCGTGCGCTTCCGCAGCGGGGCGCTGGGGCAGATCATCGTGACGGTGAACGCGCAGGACAACCGCAGCCGGCTCGAGATCTTCGGGACGAAGCTGCAGGCGGTGTCGTCGGAGTCGCCATACGACCCGACGCGCGAAGCGTTCGCGTTGACGTCGCTCGACGAGACGCACGCCGAGGACGCGCGCGCATGGGCGCAAGCGCAGTACCCGGAGACGCCGCGGCACCTGCACGGGCCGATGGTCCACGACTTTCTGCGGGCGATCCTCGACAGCCGGCCGCCGCTGGTGGGCGTCGCGGAGTGCCGGCGATCGATGGAGGCGATCACGGGGCTGTACAAGTCGGCGATGACCGGCGAGCGCGTGCGCTTCCCGATCGCGTCGGACGACCCGTTCTACTCGTGCATCCCGGCCGAGGGCCACGCGCTGACGCCGGTCACGCGCAGCTGAGGGGAGGGCGGATGCCGTTCGCCGCGCAGATCGGGCCCGTGACGACGCCACGCGAGAACTTCATCGCCGAGGCGGCGCTGCCGGCGGAGGCGCTGCCGGCGGGCGACCTGGAGATGGTGGACGCGGACACCGGCGAGGCGACACCGGCGCAGGCGGACACCGTCACGGGCGAGGCGCGCATCGCGTGGCACGTGAAGGAACTGGCACCGGGCGACCGGCGGACGTTCGAGCTGCGCACTGCGGCGGCACCCCACGACCGGCGCAAGGGCATCGAGCTGCACCGGCAGGACGAAGACGGGCGGATCGTCGTCTATCACGGCGGGCTGCTGCAGACTATCTACCACTACGGGCCGCCGAGCTACCGGCCGCGCTTCGCACCGAACGTGGCGCCGTGCGGACGGCCCGGCACGACCGTGAACAGCCGCGACGGCTCGCAACCGAAGTCGATCACCGACGACGGGCCACCCGACCACACGTGGCATCGCTCGCTCTGGTACGCGTGCGGAGACGTGAACGGCGTCGACTTCTACCTCGAACCGGCGGCGATGGGCTCGCAGTACCGGCCGCACGTCGGCGCGGGGTACGGGCGGATCGTGCATCGTGCGTGGGACTGGGTGGAGGACGGGCCGGCGTGGGGCGGCTTCCAGCAGCGCTGCGCGTGGGTGGCGCCGGACGGGCGCGTGCTGGTCGACGACGTGCGGCGCTTCCGGCTGTACCGGCTGCGCGGTCGCGTGCGGCTGTTCGACATCGAGGCGGAGTTCACGCCCCACGACGGCGCGGTGACGTTCGGGCAGACGAACGAGAACGCCCTGCCGCTGATGCGCGTCGCGGACATCATCGACGAGTGGGACGGCGGGACGATGTCGCTGTCGACCGGGCTGACGGGCTCGCCCGAGTGCTTCGGGCAGCGCGCCGAGTGGGCGGACTGCAGCGGTCCGTTCACGCGCGCGCCGGGCCTGGAGCCGGAGGTCTTCGGGATCGCGATGCTCGACCATCCTTCGAACCGCAACCATCCGAACGCGTGGTTCGTGCGCGGTTACGGGCCAGTCGGCACGAACCTGCCGTTTTTCGATGGGCCGCTGACGCTGCAGCCGGGCGAGACGTGGACGTTGCGGCACCGGCTCTACATCCACCCGGGATACGCGGATGAGGCCGGCGTCGCGGCGCGCTTCGCGGAGTACGCGGACCCGGCGCCCGCGACGCCCGCCTGAGCGCCGCATCGCGCATGCCGCGCGCGGCGAAGCAGCGCCTCGACCTCGCGCTCGTGGAACGCGGGCTCGCGGAGACGCGCGAGAAGGCGCGGGCGCTGATCCTCGCGGGCGACGTGCTCGTCGCGGGGCGGACGGAGCGTCGCGCGGGCGCGACGGTCACGCCGGAGACGGCGATCGAGGTGGCGGCGCCGCCCCGTTTCGTGAGCCGCGGCGGCGAGAAACTCGACCACGCGCTGGCGCAGTTCGGGATCGACGTCGCGGGGCGCGTGGCGCTCGACGCCGGCGCCTCGACCGGCGGCTTCACCGACTGCCTGCTGCAGCGGGGCGCGGCGCGCGTCTACGCGGTGGACGTGGGCTACGGGCAGTTGCACCCGAAGCTGCGCGACGACCGGCGCGTCGTCGTCATGGAGCGCACGAACGCACGCGACCTGACATCCCTGCCGGAAGCGCCGTCGCTGCTGACGGTCGACGCCTCGTTCATCTCGCTGCGGAAGCTGCTGCCCGCGCTGCTGCCGCTGCTGGCACCGGCGGCGGACATCGTGCCGCTCGTGAAGCCGCAGTTCGAGGCGGAGCGCGCGGAGGTGAAGCGCGGCGTCGTACGCGACCCGCAGGTGCACGCCGCGGTCATCGGGCGGGTCGCGTGGTGGTGCGTGAACCACGGGCTGCGCGTGCGCGGTGTGGCGATGTCGCCGCTGCTCGGGCCAGCGGGGAACCGCGAGTTCTTCCTCTGGCTGCGGCTGGTTGACGACGGCCAAGACTAGCGGCGGGCGCGTGCTATCGTTGCGGCGATGGACGTGCGGAAGGCCGGCGTCACCTACCACCCGAAGTCCGACGCGGCGCGGCGCGCGGCGGAGGAGATCCGCGCGCTGCTGGCGCCGCGGCTGCGCGCCGTCTGGACCGGGTCCGCGTGGGACGAGTCCACGCGCGGCGAGCTGGAGGACACGGACCTCGTCGTCTGCTGCGGGGGCGACGGCACGGTGCTGCGCGCCGCGCGGGCGGTGATCCCCTACCCGGTCGTGATCCTCGGCGTGAACCTGGGGCGCATCGGCTTCCTCACGGAGACGAGCCCGGCGGGCATCGCGGACCAGCTCGACGCGATCGTCGGCGGCGCCGGGCGCGTGGAGACGCGCGCGATGGTCGAGACCGAGACGGTCCGCGCGGGGCACGAGATCGGTGAGCGGTTCCACGCGCTGAACGACGTGGTCGTCGGGCGGCGGGCGATCGGACGGACGGTGCAGTTCAGCGTGCGGACGGACAGCACGACCGTCGGCGACTACCGCGCGGACGGCGTGATCGTGGCGACGGCGACGGGGAGCACGGCGTACTCGCTGAGCGTCGGCGGGCCGATCCTGCACCCGGAATCGCGCGAGATCATCGTCACGCCGGTGGCGCCGCACCTGGCGCCGGCGAACAGCGTCGTGCTGCCGGCGGGATCGCTCGTCGAGGTGGAGATCGTCGCCGGACAGACGGCGATCCTGAGCATCGACGGCGAGCCGGACATGGACCTGTCGGGCGGCGACTGCGTGCGCGTGCGGACGAGCGAGCACCAGGCGCGCTTCCTGCGGCTGGGGCCGCCGGGCGAGTTCTACGTGCGCGTCGGGCGGCGGCTCAACTGGCTCCACGAGTAGCGGGCCGGTCGCGGCGGTGCGGCGCAACCGCTACGATGTCCCCACGGTGACCGCGACGACCTTCACCCTCGTGCGCGCATCGATCGCCGATGCGCAGGCCATCCACGACCTCGTGAACACCTTCGCGCGCAAGGGCGAGATGCTGCCGCGCACGATGTCCGAGGTCTACCAGAACCTGCGCGACTTCTACGTCGCCCGGGACGATGGGGGCGAGACCGTCGCCTGCGGCGGGCTGCACATCCTCTGGTCGGACATGGGCGAGATCAAGTCGCTGGCGGTGCGCGAGGATCAGCAGGGCCACGGGCTGGGCGCGCGCATCGTGCGGGCGTGCCTCGACGAGGCGCGGGTGCTCGGGCTGGAGACGGCGTTCGCGCTGACGTACCGGCCGGGGTTCTTCGAGAAGCTGGGCTTCACGCAGGCGGACGTGATGACGCTGCCGCGCAAGGTGTGGGGCGAGTGCTACCGCTGCCCGAAGTTCCCGACGTGCAACGAGATCGCGATGGTGCGTCCGGTCGGGGACGGCGCGTGACGCACGAGGCCGCGGACCAGCTGGAGATCCCGGAGGTCGCCGCCAGCCGGCGCGTGTTCGAGGGCAAGATGATCGGCACGCGCGTCGATACCGTGCGCTTCGGCGACGGGACGTCGTACGACCGCGAGGTCGTCGAGTACGGCGTCGCGGTGGTGCTGGTGCCGGTGGCGGCGGACGGCTCGCTGCTGCTGGTGCGGCAGTACCGGCACCCGGCGCGGCGCTGGCTGCTCGAACTGCCCGCGGGCGGCGTCGACGCGCGCGACGAGTCACCGGAGTCGGCGGCGATGCGCGAGCTGCGCGAGGAGACGGGGCACGCGGGGACGCTCGAGCGCATCGGCGGGATGTACCTGGCGCCGGGGTACTCCGAGGAGTACCAGCACGTGTACGTCGCGCGGGACCTGCGCGAGGACGCGCTGGCGCACGACGAAGACGAGGACCTGCGGCTCGAGCGGATGCCGCTCGAAGCGGTGCTGGACGCGGTGGGGCGCGAGGAGATCCGGGACGCGAAGAGCATCGCGGGGTTGTTCATGTATCTGCGCTGGCTGCGCCGCGTGTAGGCCGCCGGTTGCTGGTCGTTGGCCGGGCCGACGCGCGGTCGGGTGCTCCAACAGGCGGATGTTCGATGTTGGAGCGGAGCGGCACGCAGATTCGCTTCGGACGAAGGTGCGCCGCAGACGCGTGCGCCGCGCGCCGCCACGCGGGCGAGAGATGATCCTTCCAGCAGGCGAGGGACCCTTCGCTTCGCGCTCAGGGTGATAGCGCACCGACTGCAATTTCCCGCCGGTCGAACAACACACTGAGGGGCGGACTTGCGTCCGCCCCTGTTGTCCCTCTTTGTGTTCGGCCGGCTACTGGATGACGTCGATGCGCCAGGCCTGGCCGTCGGGGGCGGTGAAGACGAGGGCCAGCGGGTTGTCGGGGTAGACGCTGGTCTTCGCGGGCAACGTCACGTCGAGCGTTGCCTGCTCGCCGGAGCGCAGGACGTTGTCGCCCCGGCCCCCGCTCCAGGTGATGCTGTAGTCCGCGGGCACCGCCGCCGCGGCGCCTTCGCCCATCACGGTCTCCGCGCGCAGGCGGGCGTCGGTGAAGTCGATGCTCTCGCCGCCGTCGTTCACGACCGGGACGACGACGTGGCGGACGATGCCGTCCTGGGCGTCGACCTGGGGCTGGCCATCGACGTGCAGCGCCGCCGCCATCGGCGCGTCGGTGCCGAAGCCGGGGAGCGCCGACGAGACGTGGCGCCAGGGCTGGGCGAACCAGAGCGCGGCCGCCGCGAACGCCGCGAGCGCCAGCAGGGTCATCGTGCGGGAGTGGATGCGAGCGGGGATCGTCACCATTGCTACCTCTGTCCGTTCTCTGCCTTCCCCTCGTAGAACGCAGGGCACGTCAAGAGTGTTACCCGCGGGCGGAGAGAAAAACATCGGCCAATGGGCGGAGGCGCGGCGGGCCGAGCGGCGCGCGCCTGCGCGGGGAGTGAGGGCAAGAAGCGAGCGGCGCGAGGGGCGCAGGCCGGGGCGTCGGCGCTAGCCGACCAGGGCGCGGGCGCGGAGCTGCATGGCGTGGCAGAGGGCGACCGCGAGAGCGTCCGAGGCGTTGAGGTCCGCCGGCGGCTTGGCCATGCCGAGCTGGAGGCGAAGCATCTCGCGCACCTGGGCCTTCTCGCCGCGGCCGCTGCCGGCGACGGCCTGCTTCACCGTCGCGGGCGGGTAATGGTGCACGGGGACGCCGGCGAGCGCGGCGGCGAGCATGGCGACGGTGCGGGCCTCGCCGACGGCCATGGCAGAGCGGACGTTGGCGCCGACGAAGGGCTCCTCGACCGCCATCTCGGCAGGGCGATGGCGCGCGATGACCTCGCGCAGGCCCTCGAAGATCTCGAGCAGGCGACGGTCGAGCGGAAGCCGCGCGGACGGGGCGATGATGTCAGCTTCGAGCGCGCGGGCGTCGGCGCCTCCGGCCACGACGATGCCCCAGCCGGTGACGCGGGTGCCGGGGTCGACGCCGAGGATCACGACCGGCGGGTCGTGCGCCACTAGCTGGTGTACGACGCCATGACGTCGTCGCTGAATTCGGCGTTGAAGTAGACCTTCTGGACGTCCTCGAGCGCCTCCAGCTTCTCGACGAGGCGCAGCATCTGCACGGCTTCCTTCTCGTCGAGCTGGACGGTGGTCTTCGGGACGCGCGCGGTCTCGGCGGATTCGACCGGCACCTGGTGCTCCTCGAGCGCCTTCTTCACGGCCTCGAGGTCGCCGGGTTGGGTGTAGATGTCGATCTGGCCGTCGCTCACCTGCACGTCCTCGGCGCCGGCATCGATCGCGTAGAGCGCGACGTCGTCGGGGTCCTTGCCGTTCACGGGGACGCTGATGACGCCGCGCAAGTCGAAGTTCCAGGAGACCGACCCGGACTCGCCGAGCGAGCCGCCGGCGCGCGCGAAGACGTTGCGCACCTCGGCGACGGTGCGGTTCCGGTTGTCGGTCGCGGCCTCGACGATGACAGCGGTGCCGCCAGGGCCGAAGCCCTCGTACGAGACCTCGGCGAGGTCCGCGCCCTCGCCGCCGCCGGTCGCGCGCTTGATCGCGCGGTCGATGTTCTCGGCGGGCATGTTGTTCTCGCGCGCCTTCTGGACGGCGAGGCGGAGGCGGAAGTTGGCGTTGGGGTCGGGGCCGCCGGCCTTGGCGGCGATGATGATCTCCTTCACGAGCTTGGTGAAGAGCTGGCCTCGCTGGGCGTCGGCGACGCCCTTCTGTCGCTTAATCTGCGACCATTTCGAATGGCCGGACATGGTACTGCGATGCCCTCCTGTGTTGGAACGCCGGTATGGTAGCAGATGCCCGATCGGCGGCTTTGCGGCGGTCCCGCACCTCGCGACGCGACGCAGTCCGCCGATGGCGATGTGGGACAGCCTCAGGCCGCCCGGTCACCAGGAGGGAGCGGACGGTGCGTCCGGAGCGCCGCGCGTGAATCGAGACTATGCGCGTTTGGCGGGCGCCGGTCCGCGGTCGGCGGCGGGGGCGAGGTAGGTCGCGAGCCCCTCGCGCAGCGGCGTCAGCCTGGGGTGAAGCACGTCCAGAAGGCGGGCGTTGTCGGCGACGGCCGGTCCGGTGATGAAGTCAATGGCGTCGGCGCTGAGCGGTGGCCCGGGGAGCATGCCGGCGAGCGTGCCGATCGCCTTGCCAAGCGCGGCGGGCTGGTGCAGGATCGGTCTCTTCTTGCCCTCGACCTCGAGGGCGGTGCGGACTACGTCGTTCATGGACATGACTTCGGGGCCGCCGCCCTCGAGGACCTGCCCTGCGGCTTCGGGCGCGAGGGCGCAGGCGGCGATGATGCGCGCGAGGTCGTCGACGAAGATCGGCTGCATCTGCTGGTTGCCGTCGCCGAACATGGGGATGAACGGGAGCCGCTTGCCGAAGCCGAGGAAGCGGTTGAGCGAGACGTCGCCGGGGCCGTACACCCACGTGGGCCGCACGATCACCCACTCGAGGCCGCTGTCCTGCAGGTACTTCTCGGCCTCCCACTTGTACCGGAACCAGTGGTGCTCGGCGTCGCGGGCGGCGCCGACGCCGCTGACGTAGACGAAGCGCCGGACGCCGGCGTCCTTCGCGGCGTCGACCTGGCGGCGCGTGCCCTTGAGGTCGATCTCCTCGAACGTCCAGCCCCGGCGCGGGTTCTCGATCGGGGAGTTGGGGAACTGCACCGCGTTGACGACAACGTCGATGCCTTGCATGGCGGCGCGCAGGCGCTCGGGGTCGCGCACATCGGCCTCGCGCGCGTCCACGCGGTCTTCGAAACGCTCGCGGATCCTGGCGGCGCTGCGGCCGAGCACCGCTACCCGCTCGCCGCGCGTAAGCAACTCGCGCACCACCGCCGACCCGACGAATCCGGTCCCGCCTGAAACGAGGATCATCGTGCGCACCCTCCTCGATTGCCCGTCCGTGACGGCTCCGCATCAAGGTATGCGCAGGGGCGCGACGACGGGATCACCCGGCGGAGCCTGCGTGCGCGGGCGCTACAGGTGCGTCGTCAGGCCGCCATCGACGAACAGCACCTGGCCGGTGATGTAGCCGCAGGCATCGGAGGCGAGGTAGACGGCGAGCGCGCCGAGCTCGTCCGCGGCGCCGGCGCGCTTCATCGGCACGAAGCGCACGGTCTGGTTCGCGGCCGGGTCGGGGTTGCCGATCGCCGGCGTGTGCTCCATCCATCCCTGCGCGATGGCGTTGACGGTGATGCCGTGCGGGCCCCATTCCTGGGCGAGCGCGCGCGTGAGGTTGAGGATGCCGCCCTGCGCGGCGCAGTAGGCGGCGCTGTTCGCCATCCCGCGCTCGCCGAGCGCGGACGCGACGTTGATCACCCGCCCGCCGCCCTGCTTCAGCATTTCCTTGCCGGCCGCGCGGCAGGCGTGGAAGGTGCCGCTGAGGTTGACCTGCATGACGCGGTTCCACTCGATGTCGGTCGTCGCCTCCGCGGGCTTGCCGAGATAGAGGTCCGGGGCGTTGACGACGATATCGATCCGGCCGAGGTCCTTCGCGGCCTGGCGCACCATCACCTGGACGCCGGTGCCCAGCGTGATGTCGGCGGTGACGGTCGAGGACTGGCGCCCCATCTTCGCGAGGTCCTGCTGCACCTTCTTCGCGCGCATCACCTCATCGCCGTCGGTGCTCGTCGCGGAGACGATGACGTCGGCGCCCGCTTCGCCGAGCGCGCGCGCGATCGCGGCGCCGGCGGCGTTGCCGGCGCCGATCACGAGCGCCTTCTTGCCGGCGAGGTCGAAGGCGTCGAGGCCGAGGCGGACGTCGCCCCACTCGTTCTTCACAGCCGGACCTCCGGCGCGAAGCCCATCGGGGCGAGGCCGCCCGCGAGGCCGCCGCCATCGATCACGAAGCCCTGGCCGGTGACGTAGCTCGAGGCGTCGGACGCGAGGAAGATGGCGAGCGGGCCGAGCTCCCAGGCGTAGCCGAGGCGCTGCGCCGGGAGGTAGCGGCCGCGCGTCTGCGCGAAGATGGCGGACTGCTCGTCGCGCGGCGGCGCCTGCGACACGAACCCGGGGATGATGCAGTTCACGCGGATGCCGTGCTTCTGCAGCATCGTCGAGAGCGACTTCGTGAGGGCGATGACGCCCGCCTTCGCCGCGCCGTAGCCGAAGCTCATCGGGTAGGCGCGCAGGGCGGTGCCGGAAGCGAGGTTGATGATCGTGCCGCCGTGTCCTTCGGCGACCATCTGCTTCGATGCCGCGCGCGCGCAGTAGAAGGCGCTCGAGAGATTGACGTCGAGCGTGTCGTGCCAGTCGTCGTCGTTCACGTCCCAGAGCTCGGCGTTGGCGCCGCGCATGTCGCCGATGCCGGCGTTCGACAGCATGATGTCGAGCCGGCCGAATTCCTGCGCGGCACGGGCGATCAACGCATCGCACTGCGCGGAGTCGCGCACGTCCGTCGGCTGGGCGACCGCGCGCCGGCCGAGGGCGCGGATGTCGCCGGTGGTGCGGTCGATCTGCGAGGCGGTGCGCGCGGCACAGACGACGTCGGCGCCGGCCTCGGCGAGGGCGAGCGCCATCTGGCGGCCGAGGCCGCGGCCCGCGCCGGTGACGATCGCGACCTTGCCATCGAGCCTCAGGCGCTCGAGGACCACCGGATGCTGCTCCTTCGCTGTATGCGGGAGCATTGTAGTGATGCGGCCGTTGTGCGCTATCGGCGCGCCTGCCGGGGCGCGGAAGCCTTGGGTCGCACAGCGGCGACCTTCAGCAGCGCCCTTCTGGCACCGAAGCTGGAGGCTGGATGCTCGATCGCGGGAACGCCATCGCCGCTTATCTGCGAAATCGGCGTACTCTGCGGGCGCGAGGGGCTCTAGCGAAAGGTGCAGTGGGATGACATCGGAAGCGACCGGTATGGAGCCGGCGAACGTCGTGACGGAGGACGTGGGCGCGGTGCGGGTGCTGCGCATCAACCGGCCGGAGGTACGGAACTGTGTGAACGCGGAGACCGCACTGGGTATCGGCCGGGCGATCGATGCGTTCGCGGCGGACGAGCATGCGCGCGTGCTCGTCGTCACGGGCGCGGGCGACCGGGCGTTCTGCGCCGGGTACGACCTGAAGAGCGGCGGTGGCGTGTGGGAGCACGAGTACTCGGACAAGGCCGGGCCGATGGGGTTCGCGCGGCTCGACCCGGGCAAGCCGACGATCGCGGCGGTCAACGGCTTCGCGTTCGCGGGCGGATTCGAGCTCGCGGCGTGGTGCGACTTCCGCATCGCGGCGGCGAACGCCGAGTTCGGCTGCCTCTCGCGACGGTGGGGCGTGCCCTATACCGACGGCGGGACGCAGCGCTTCGCGCGGATCATGGGCACGGGGAACGCGCTCTACGCACTGATGACCGGCGCGCGCTTCGACGCGCGGCACGCGTACGAGATGGGGTTCGTGCAGGAAGTGGTGCCCGAGGGCCAGGCGCTCGACCGCGCGCTCGAGCTGGGACGGATCATCGCGTCGTACCCGAACTTCGCGGGCATCTGCGCCGACCGGCGCGCCCTGCTGCACGGGCTGTCGCTCGACCTCGACGAGGGGTTGCTGCTGGAGGCGTCGATCGTGCGCCCGACGTGCGCCTCGCCGGAGATGCGCGAGGGGCTGCGCCGCTTCGCATCCGGCGCGCGCGACGAGTCGCCGCGGCCGATTGCGCCCGGGCGAGCTTGAGGGCGTCCGCAGGTTTCGCAGAGGGCTCGGGATGGGGACGTCGAGGGAGGATGCACGATGGAGGATGGAGGGTGGAAGATGGAAGATGGAAGATGGAAGGTGGAAGAGGACGCCCGATGGGCGAGGCGCGGCGCGGCTGATCTCGTTCCCAGCGTCGATCTTCCTGCTTCGGCGGAGATCAGCGCGAAGGCCCTGTCGAGGCCTGGAACGGCGCCGGCTGAAAGGAGGCCCGCCCGCTACCCCTGCGCGATCTGGTAGGACTTGCCCTCGGTCTTGATCGAGGGGGCGATGACCATCTCCGTCTTCTGGAAGTCGCGGATGGTGCGCGCGCCGCAGGTGCCCATGGCGGTGCGCAGGGCGCCGACGAGGTTCTCGCGGCCGTCCGTGCGGGACGTGGGCCCGAAGAGCGTGCGCTCGACGGTGGTGTCGATCGCGACCTTCACGCGCGTGCCGCGCGGCAGCTCGCCGTGCGGCGTCGCCATGCCCCAGTGGTGGCCGCGCCCGGGAGCCTCTTCGGCGGCGGCGAGGATCGAGCCGAGCATGACGGCATCGGCGCCGGCGGCGAAGGCCTTGCACATGGCACCGCCGTTGCTCACGCCGCCGTCGGTGATGATCGGGACGTAGCGGCCGGTCTCGCGGTAGTAGGTGTCGCGGGCGGCGGCCGCGTCGATCGTCGCGGTGACCTGCGGGACGCCGATGCCGAGCACTTCGCGGCTGGTGCAGGCGGCGCCGGGGCCGACGCCGATGAGCACGCCGGCGATGCCGGTCTCCATCAGCTCCTTGGTGGCGGCGAACGTGACGGTATTGCCGACGACGACCGGCACGTCGCGCATGTTCTCGACCAGCTCGTCGAAGATGAGGCCCTTCTCGGACCGGCTGATGTGGCGCGCGCTGGTGACGGTCGACTGCACGACGAAGACGTCGACGCCGGCATCGCGCGCGATGGGCGCGAACTTCTTCGTGTTCATCGGCGTGCAGGATACGGCGGCGACGCCGCCGCGCTGCTTGATCTGGCGCACGCGCTCGCCGATGAGCTCGGGCTTCATCGGCGCGGAGTAGATCTTCTGCATCAGGGCAGTGACTTCGCCCTTTGGGGCGGCGGCGATCTCGGCGAGGACGGGGGCGGGGTCGTCGTAGCGGGTCTGCACGCCCTCGAGGTTGAGGACGGCGAGGCCGCCGAGCTTCGAGAAGCGGACGGCCATATCGACATCGACCACGCCGTCCATGGCGGCGGCGACGAACGGGAGCTGGAAGTCCAGGTGCCCCAGCTTGAAGGAGAGCTCGACGAGGTCGGGGTTGATGGTGTGATGTCCGCCGGGGACGATGGCGACCTCATCGAACCCGTACGCGCGCCGCATCTGCTTGAACTGGGGCTGGGACATGGTTCGGACCTCCAATTGCTGCCGCCGGGCCTGCCCGCCTTGGGTGCTCTTGTGGTCCCCGTCCCGCCTCTCCGCCGTGCGGCGGATATAGCGCGATCGAGGCCGGCGGAGGTTTCCTACCGGTTCTGCGTCCTGCTACATGCTGACTCACTCTGGCGCCCCGAAGCGCGAGGGGTTTTATCGAGTCTAACGCCCGGCGAGTTGGGGGGTCAACCGATCCGGAGATGAAAATCGTAAAAAGTCTGTGCGGTTGACCATTTCCCCGAGCAGATTCTGCATTCCGTCCCTCCCGCGGCAGGGCTCGGACGCGGTCCTAGAGCGCGCGGGCCGATGGAGGCACGGGCCGGGCACGAGCCGAGCTGGCGTTGCCGGGCGCCCGTGCGCAGCGCCGGCGACCGTCGGGCAGGCCCGCCGGGGGCGCGACGTACGCGGGCACGCGCCGCCTGCAGCGGGCCGTCGCTCAGGGCGTCGCGGCGACTGAGGAGTAGCGCGTGGGGTGAGCGCGGACGGCGGGGCGGTGTGGTACAGAAGAACGCGCATCGCGGCGGGACGCGCGCGGAAGGAGGACCGAAATGGAGCCGTTCAGGATCTGCCTCTGGTTCGACGACGAGGCCGAAGAGGCGGCGAATTTCTACACGAGCGTCTTCGAGGATTCGCGGATCCTGGGTACGGAGCGCTATCCGGAGGCGGCGGAGGAGGTATCGGGCAAGAAGGCGGGCAGCGTGATGACCGTCGAGTTCGAGGTCAACGGCATGCGGTTCGTCGGGCTGAACGGCGGGCCGCAGTTCACGTTCAACGAGTCGGTGTCCTTCATGATCGAGTGCGAGGACCAGCGACAGGTGGACTACTACTGGCAACGGCTCACGGACGGCGGCGAGGAGAGCGCGTGCGGCTGGCTGAAGGACCGCTTCGGGGTGTCCTGGCAGGTGGTGCCGAAGCGCCTCAACGAACTGCTGCGCGACGGCGACCCCGCGAAGGTCGAGGCGGTGACCGCGGCGTTCCTGCAGATGCGCAAGCTGGACATCGCGGCGCTCGAGCAGGCGTACCGGGCGGCGTAGCGCCGGCGCGAACGTGGTGCGCGCCCGCGCGGTCTGCGACGCTGTGCGCGTGGGCAGGCTCTATCTCGTCGCGACACCGATCGGGAACTTCGAGGACATCACGCTGCGGGCGCTGCGGGTGCTGCGCGAGGCGCCGCTGATCGCCGCCGAGGACACGCGCGAGGCGCGCAAGCTGCTCGCACACTTCGGGATCACCGGCAGGCGGCTGACCAGCTACAACGAGCACAACGCCGCCGCGAAGACGCGCACGCTGCTCGAGGCGCTCGACGCGGGCGACGTCGCGCTGGTGAGCGACGCCGGGATGCCGGGGATCAGCGACCCGGGGCACGACCTGGTGCGGGCGGCGGTCGAAGCGGGGCATGCGGTCGTGCCGGTGCCGGGCGCGTCGGCGGTGCTCTCGGCCGTAGCGGCGAGCGGGCTGCCCTCGCGACGATTCCACTACCTGGGCTTCCTGCCGCGGACGCGCGGCCCGCGGCGGCGCGCCCTGCGGGAGGCCGCGGCGGGCGGCGACACGCTCGTGATCTTCGAGTCACCGCACCGCGTGCGGGCGACGCTGGAGGACGTGCGGGACGCGCTCGGCGACCCGCGGATCGCGGTCTGCCGCGAACTGACGAAGCTGCACGAGGAGATCTGGCGCGGCCGGGCGGGCGAGGCGCTCGCGCGCTTCACGGCGCCGCGCGGCGAGTTCACGATCGTGATCGACGGGTCGCCGGCGCCGCCCGGACGGGACGCGGAGGGTGGCGCGGCGCCGGTCGAGTCGAGCATCGCCGCGCTGCGCGACGGCGGCGCTTCCGCGAAGGACGCGGTGGCGGCGCTGATGCGCGAGCACGGGCTGTCGCGGCGCGACGCGTACGCCGCGTGGCTGCGCGCGACGAAGCGCCGGCGTGGCGCCGAGGCGCGCCGCGCGGCCGGCGACCGAAGGAACGCCAGCCGATAGAATGGCCGCGGATTGAGCGCCGCAAACGAACCGCGGAACGTCCTCGTCGCCGTCGCGTGGCCCTACGCGAACGGCTCGCTGCACCTCGGCCACATCGCCGGGGCGTACCTGCCGGCGGACATCTTCGCGCGCTACCACCGGATGGCGGGCGACCGGGTGCTGATGCTCTCCGGCTCGGACCAGCACGGTACGCCGGTGACCGTGCGGGCGGACAACGAGGGGCGGACGCCGCAGGAAGTGATCGACCAGTTCCACCCTGAGTTCCTGCGCTACTGGGAGGAGCTGGGGATCTCATTCGACATCTTCACGACGACCGGCACGAAGAACCACGAGGAGGTCGTGCACGACTTCTTCCTGAAGCTGCTCAGGGCGGGCCACATCTACAAGGGGACGACGCAGCAATTCTTCGACCCGCAGGCAGGGCGGTTCCTTCCGGACCGATATGTCGAGGGGACGTGCCCGCACTGCGGGTACGAGAAGGCGCGCGGCGACCAGTGCGACAACTGCGGCCGCACGCTCGACCCGGACCAGCTCATCGCGCCGCGCAGCCGGCTGACCGGCGCGGTGCCGGAGATGCGCGACACCGAGCACTTCTTCTTCCGTCTGAGCGCCTTCCAGCAGCCGCTGCTCGAGTGGCTGCGCTCGCGCCAGGGCTGGCGCAAGCACGTGCAGAACATGAGCATCGGCTGGTGCGAGGAGGGTCTGCTCGACCGGTCGATCACGCGCGACCTCGAGTGGGGGGTGAGCATCCCGGTCGAGGACCTGGGGCCGGGGAAGCGCATCTACGTGTGGTTCGAGGCGTTCATCGGGTACGTATCCGCCGCGAAGGAGTGGGCGCGGCGCGAGGGTGCGCCGGACGCGTGGAAGGCGTGGTGGGAGGACGCCGACGCGCTGACGTACTACTTCATCGGCAAGGACAACATCTTCTTCCACACGATCTTCTGGCCGGCGGTGCTGATGGCCTACGGCGGCCTGAACCTGCCGACGGACGTGCCCGCGAACCAGTACGTGACGTTCAAGGGCGAGAAGGCATCGAAGAGCGAGGGGGTCGGCGCGTCCGTGCTGACCTACCTCGAGCGCTACCAGGCGGACGCGATCCGCTACGCGCTGGCGGCGAACCTGCCGGAGAACGCGGACACCGACCTCACCGAGGCCGAGATCGTCCGCCGGAACAACGACGAGCTCGTCGCGACGTGGGGCAACCTGGTGAACCGCGTGCTGACGATGACCTACCGGAACTTCGGGGGGCGCGTGCCGGACACGGGGTCGCTGGACCACCGCGACGAGGCGCTGATCGACGCCGGCCGGACGATGGTGCATCAGTGCGGCGAACTCATCGAGGCGGTCCACCTGAAGGCGGCGCTCGGCGCGGCGATGGCGTACGCGCAGGAGGTCAACGCCTACCTGAACGAGACTGAGCCGTGGAAGACGGCGAAGACGGACCCTGCGCGGACGGGAACGTCCCTCTACGTGGCCCTCTGTGCTATAAACGCTCTGAAAATCGCGCTCGCGCCGTTCTTGCCGTTCTCGAGCCGCAAGGTGCACGAGTACCTTGGCTACGCGGGCGACGTCGCCGCGGCGGGATGGGAGGCGCGGCGCCTGGAGCCAGGGACGGAGCTCATCGCACCGGAGCCCCTCTTCCGCAAGATCGAGACCGGCGTCGAAGGGGAGGCGCGCCTTCCGGCGTGAGCATGCGCCTCATCGACACGCACAGCCACATCCACGACCCGGAGTTCGATGCGGACCGCGACGACGCGATCGCGCGCGCCCGGGCGGCCGGGGTCGAGGCGATCCTGACGCTGGGCGTCGACCGGGCGAACAGCGAGCGGGCGCTCGAGCTCGCGCGGCGGCACGAAGGGGTGTACGCGGCCGTCGGTGTGCACCCGCACGAGGCGAAGTCCGCAAGCGACGGCGACCTCGACGCGCTGGAGGCGCTGGCCGGCGAGCCGGAGGTGGCGCTCGTCGGCGAGATCGGGCTCGACTTCTACCGCGACCTTTCCCCGCGTGATCAGCAGCGGCGCGTGCTGCGTAGACAATTGGAGACGGCGGCGCGCACCGGGAAACCGGTGGCGGTCCACGTGCGAGAGGCGCAGGAGGCGATGCTCCCCGAACTCGAGCGATGGTCGCGGGAGATGGGCGGGCGCCTGCCGGACGGGCGGCCGCTGGGGGTGATGCACTACTTCGAGGGCGACGCGGCGATCGCCGAACAGTACGTCGCGCTCGGATTCGTGATCTCGGTGCACACCTCCGTCACGCACCCGAAGAAGCGCGCGGCGCTGGCCGCGGCCGTCCGCGAGACGCCGCTCGACCGCATGGTGCTCGAGACGGACAGCCCGTACGGTGCGCCGCAGGCGCACCGGGGCAGGCGGAACGAGCCCGCGTACGTGAAGGAAGCCGCGGCGACGGTGGCCGCGATCAAGGACGTCAGCATCGAGCGCGTGGCGGACGCGACGACCCGCACGGCGGAGCTGCTGCTGGGCATCGGCGCGCGCGCGGCGACGGGAGGCGCGCGATGACCGTCGCGGCGTCGATCTACGGCCCGGCGCAGGCAGACCTGCGGCTCGTCGAAGACACGCTCGACCGGATCAAGCACGTCGAGAAATACCCGATGCTCTCGAAGATGCTGGAGCACGTGCTCGCGGGCGGCGGGAAGCGCATCCGGCCGGCGATCGCGCTGCTGGCGGGCAAGTTCGGCGCCTATGACGCCGAGGTGCACGTGCCGCTGGCGGCGTCGATCGAGCTGCTGCACGCGGCGACGCTCGTGCACGACGACGTGATCGACGCATCGCCGACGCGGCGCGGGCGGGACACGGCGAACGCGCTGTTCAACAACTCGGCGGCGGTGATGCTCGGCGACTACATGTTCGCGCACTCGGCGGAACTGATCTCGCGCACGGACAACACGCAGGTCGTGCGGCTGTTCGCGCGCACGTTGATGCAGATCGCGGGCGGCGAGCTGCACCAGGACATGAGCGCATACGACTACGGGCAGGACACGATGTCCTACTTCGGGCGCATCGAAGGCAAGACGGCGTCGCTGTTCGCGACCTCGGCGGAGGGGGGCGCAATCGTCGCGCGCTGCGGCCGGGACGAACGCCAGGCGCTGCGTCAGTACGGGCTGAACGTGGGCATGGCGTTCCAGGTCGTCGACGACATCCTGGACTTCGCCGGCGACGAGGCGGAGATGGGGAAGCCGATCGGCAGCGACCTGATGCAGGGGACGCTCACGCTGCCCTCGCTGCTCCTGATGGAGCGCCACCCGAAGGACAACCCGATCCGGAAGGCGTTCCGGACGAAGAAGCCGCGCGCGGAGCACGTCGCGGAAGCCGTGTACATGGTGCGGAACTCGAGCATCCTCGAGGAGTCGTACGACGTGGCGCGGGACTTCCGCGACCGTGCGCTCCGGGCGCTCGAGGCGCTGCCCCCGGGGGACGCCCGGACGGCGCTCGAGGACATCGCCGATTACGTGCTGGAGCGGCGGGCGTAGCACGCCGCGGGTCGTGACCCGACGCGTTGTCAACTTCGCGGTTGCCCATAAGCCCCACCCTCGCAACTATCGAGTTTCCAATACTTGACGGCGCAGCGGATGGGGGCCGCGTCGGGACCCGGGCCGCCCGGGCTCGAAGGAGGTGACGCCCCGGCCACTACCCGCCCTGAATTGACTTCCCCGACTGATGCTTTCCCCGCCGAAAGGACGCACAAAGATGCGCACGAAGTTTCTCTCCGCGCTCGCCGTCGCCGGCATCGCCGCGCTCGCCGGGCTGGCGATCGCGCTCTCGAGTTCGGGCGGTGGAACCGCGACCGCGAACGAAGTGACGGGCACGGCGCCGTCGGGCACGGGCACGGCCGGCGCGACGACGACCGTCGTCCGGACGCAGACGGTCGTCCGCACGCAGACGGCCGTGGTCACGCAGACGCCGCCGGCGACGACGACGCCGCCCGCGGGCGAGGGCTGCACGCCGGGCTACTGGAAGGTGGCGCCGCACCTCGACTCGTGGCCGCCGACCGGGTTCAGCACCGGGCAGACGCTGGAGAGCGTGTTCGACGTGCCGGACGCGTACGGCGTGGACAACAGCACGCTGCTGCAGGCGCTGAGCTTCAGCGGCGGGCCGACGACGACGGACGCGGCGAAGCTGCTGCTGCACCACGCGGTCGCGGCGCTGCTCAACTCGGCGAGCCCGGGCGTCGACTACCCGCTCACGACGGCGCAGGTGATCGCGCAGACGAACACGGCGCTGGCGACGAACGACCGCGACACCATGCTGGCGCTGAAGAATGCGTTCGACGGCCTGAACAACGCGGGCTGCCCGCTGAACTAGGCGCAGGCATCCCCGGCGCGACGGGAGGGACGGGGCGCCGCTCGGGCGCCCCGTCCGCGCGCCCGGGCGCTGGTACACTGCGTGCGTCGAACCTGGTGCCGCTGGAGCGAATCGGGGCCCGCGAGATGCCGATCTACGAGTACGCCTGCCACAACTGCCGCCAATTCGTCGAGATCATCGTCCGGCGCGTGTCGGACGACTTCGAGCCGCGCTGCCCGGCGTGCGGCGGGCGGCGCCTGACGCGGATGATCAGCAACTTCCAGTTCCACCTGTCGTTCAAGTCGAAGCTCGATGCGCTGGACCCGAAGTACGACAAGATGATCGACGCGTCGAACCCTGACCTCTCGTTCGACTCGCTGGTCAAGAAGTACCAGCTCGACAAGCCCATGAGCACTCCGGAGGAGCGCCGGAAGTTCAAGGAAGAGGGCAGCCGCGGGCTGATCCCGAACGACTGACGCGGGCGATCGCGCACGGACGGAGGCGATGACGACGCAGCGAAAGATCTTCGACATCCACATGCATTTCCCGCGGAACTGGGAGCGCCCGGAGGATGACCCGACGCCGCTCGTCGAGAACCTGTACGAGCGGGCGATGGCCGCGGGGCTGACGAAGGCGAACTTCCTCTGCGGCGGGCGGTTCGGGCTGACGCACGAGGAGTCGATCAAGCACGCGCTGCGCCACGAAGACCTCTGGATCCCGACGGCGATGGTGGACCCGGAGACGACGACGCCGGAGCGCGTAAGCGAGCTGCGGGACATGGGCTACCGCGGGCTGAAGATGATCGGCGTGAAGCGCGCCTATGACTGCCCGGATTACTTCCCCATGTACGAGCGCGCGCAGGAGCTCGACATGCCGATCCTGCTGCACATGGGGGTGATCGGCGGCGGCATCGACTATTCGATCACGCATCCGCGGCGCGACCCGGAGGCGGCGAAGGCGCTCGGGCGATGGACGGCGATGATGCAGCCGCGCGATGTATCCGCGACGCGGATGCGGCCGTTCCACCTGGACACGATCGCGAACAACTTTCCGCGCCTGAAGCTGATCGGCGCGCACCTCGGCGGCACGGGCAACTACGACGAGGCGGCGTCCGTCGCGCGCTGGCGGCACAACGTCTACTTCGACTTCAGCGGCGGCACGACGATCGAGCGACACGCCGTCGAGCGGCGGCTGATCGGGCACGAGATCGGGTTCGAGAAGTTGATCTTCGGGTCGGACTGCGCGCCGGAGAAGATCGCGGACCACGTGCGGCGCTGGGACACGATCTTCGACCTGCTCGACGTGCCGGACGACTGCCGCGAGCGCATGTGGTGGCTGAACGGCGCGGAGCTGTACGGGCTCGAGCCGGTGTCGTGGCTGGCTTCGAAGTAGCTTCGGCGGGCGCCGCGCCGGCGCCGGGTGCGATTGACACGTTTCGCCGGGCGCGGCTAAGATCGGCGCGACCTGACGGGACCCGTTGACGCCCCGGATCCGGGGCGTCGGCATGTTCCGGACGGCATGATGGCCATGGCAACATCTCCCACGCTCGAGCGTGCGATCCCACCGCTGCAAGAGCATCCGCCCGCCGGCGCGCGCGGGGTGCCGAAGTTCGGGCGCATCCCGCTCCTTTCGCTGATCTTCGCCGCCGGCCTGGCATTGTTCATCTCGATCGACCCCGTGCAACCGTGGATCCTGCTCGCGCTGACGGCGCTCGTGGGGCTGGGGGCGGACGGGATCATCCGCTCGCACCCGCGCGGCGATTTCCGCACGGTCGCCGACACGGCGCCGTACCTGTTCCTGCCGGTGCTGTTCGCGATGTCCGCCGGGCTGTTCCTGGAGGACGTGGTGCTGAGCTACTGGGCGGCGCCGGCGGTCGCCGGCGCGGGCGTGCTGATGGGCTGCGCGCTGTACGGCGAGTACCACTCCATCGAGCCGCACGCGGAGCAGTCGGCGGTCGCGCATTTCCTGCTGAACGTGATCACGTACCTCGCGGCGTTCGGCTTCTACGCCGTCGTCTACGGGTTCGATGTGGACCTGTTGCCGGCGGCGTGCGCCGTGGGGCTCGTCAGCATGCTGCTCTCGGTCGAGGTGTTCCGCGAGGCCGAGGCCGACCCGATCCGGGCGCTCGTCTTCGCGGCGTCGATCGGGGTCGTGGTCGCCGAGGCGCGATGGGTGCTGTACTTCATCCCGCTCGACGGCTACCTGGCGGCGATCTTCATCCTGCTCGTGTTCTACCTGGCGACGGGCGTGATCTCGCACTACCTGACCGACCACCTCGACCGCACCGTGCTCGCGGAGTTCGCGATGGTGACGGCGGCGGGGCTGGCGATCGTCATCGGCGGGCGCGTGCTGGGCTAGCGCGTCCTCGCGAGGACGCGATGGACGCGCCGCCGCGGCAGCGCGCCCGCCGCACCTCCGGCGGCGACTAGCAGGTGCTGCTGCTCGGCGCGCTCTTCAGGCAGTTGGTGCCGCTGCCGAAGGCGCCAACGATGCTGTTGCGGAACAGGACGCCGGCGGTGACGACCACCGCGACCGCGACCACGGCGAGGATCAGCCCGTACTCGGCGAGGGTCTGGCCGTCCTGATCGCGGAAGCGGGCCTCGGCCGCGCGGGCGACCGCCTGCGCGGCGACGAGGACGCGGAGCGCGAGTTCGTTGAGCATGTTCGTCCCCCTGTCGATTCGACCGTCCCGCCCGAATGTGCCGCTCATGGAGCTATGAGCGCCGGGCCTGCGGGCGGTTGTCAGACACAATAACGGGCGGCGGGCCGATCCGTTCGCGGCAACTTGACGTCGCCGCGCCGGGGGCTGACGGCGTCGCCGCCCTCGCGAGGTTATTGCATTCCAAATGCAAGAAGTGCTATCGTCGCGGCATGGTGGCGCAACCGGAAGCGATCGACGGCCGCGCCGCGCGCGCGGAGCGCACGCGCGACGCCGTCGTAGATGCGGTGCTCGAGCTGATCGGCGAAGGCAAGATCCGCCCGGGCGCGCCGGCGATCGCCGAGCGGGCCGGCGTCTCGCTGCGCACGGTGTTCCACCACTACGCGGACCTGGAGGCGCTGTTCTCGGCGGCGGCCGAGCGGCACTTCGCGCGCGTGCTGGGGACGGCGCCGCGCATCGACCGCAGCCTGCCGCTCGAGGCGCGGATCGATGCGTTCGCGTCGGCGCGAGGGGCGCTGCTCGAGACGATCACGCCGGTGCGGCGGGCGGCGGTGCTGCTCGAGCCGTTCTCGCCGGAGATCGCGCGGCGCCTGGCATGGATGCGGGCGCGCGGGCGCCGCGAGACCGAGCGCGTCTTCGCGGCGGAGATCGGGCGGCGGCGCGGGGCCGCGCGCGGGACGCTGCGGGAGGCGCTGACCGCGGCGACGAGCTGGCCGGCATGGGAGATGCTGCGGGCGCACCAGGGGCTCTCGCCCGGAGGGGCACGGAACGTGATGGCGCACATGCTGCGCGCGCTGCTGAAGGAGGACGACTGATGGAGTATGCCCGGACGCCGGACGAGCGGTTCGCGGACCTGCCCGGCTACCCGTTCGCGCCGCACTATGCGGACGTGGGCGGGCTGCGCATGCACTACATCGACGAGGGGCCGCGCGACGGCGAAGTAGTGCTGATGCTGCACGGGGAGCCGTCGTGGTCGTACCTGTACCGGAAGATGATCCCGCCGATCGTGGCGGCGGGGCTGCGCGCCATCGCGCCGGACCTGATCGGCTTCGGTCGCAGCGACAAGCCGCTGGCGCTGGAGGATTACACCTACGCGCGGCACGTCGCCTGGGTGACGTCGCTCGTCGAGCAGCTCGACCTGCGCGGCGCGACGCTCGTCGGGCAGGACTGGGGCGGGCTGATCGGCCTGCGCGTCGTCGCCGAGAACCCGGACCGCTTCGCGCGCATCGTCGCGGCGAACACCTTCCTGCCGACCGGCGACAACCCGCCGGGCGAGGCGTTCTTGCGCTGGCAGACGTTTTCGCAGACGGTGCCCGAGCTGCCGATCGGGCGGATCATCGCCAACGGCTGTCGCACGCCCTTGCCCCCGGAGGTCGTCGCCGCATACGAGGCGCCGTTCCCGGAGGAGCGCTACAAGGCGGGCGCGCGCATCTTCCCGAAGCTCGTGCCGACCGCGCCCGACGACCCGGCATCGGAAGACAACCGTCGGGCGTGGGAGGTGCTGAAGCGCTGGGAGAAGCCGGTGTTGTGCGCGTTCAGCGATGAAGACCCGATCACGCGCAACGCGGACCGCGTGCTGCAGGCGCTGATCCCCGGCACGAAGGGGCAGCCGCACACGACGATCACGGGCGGCGGCCACTTCCTGCAGGAGGACCGCGGCGCGGAGCTCGCCGACGCGATCGTGCGATTCGTGCAGGCGACGCCGGCGGTGCGAGCATGAGCGCGATCCGCCCGCAGCCGGAGCAGTTCAAGGCGCTCGCCGAGGCGGCGCAGCGGGACCAGTCGCCGGTCGTGATGCTCAACCTGCTCAAGTTCCGCTCCGGCGACGGCGCGGGGGAGTACGGGAAGTACGGCGCCGCCGCGCGCGCGATGGTGGAGGCGACGGGCGGCCGCGTCCTGTACCTGGGACGCTGCGACCAGGTGCTGATCGGCGAGGTCGACGCGAACGACTGGGACGCGATCGCGGTCGTCGAGTATCCGAGCCGCGCGGCATTCCTCGCGATGATCGGGCGGCCGGACTACCAGCAGGCGCACGAGCACCGGGAGGCGGGGCTCGAACGCACGGTGCTGATCGCAACCACGCCGGCGCAGCAGTAGCCACTCCGAAGGAGGTCCAGATGCCCGAGATGGAGATCGTCGTCCTCGGCACCGGCAGCCCGTTGCCATCGGCGAACCGCTGCGGTGCGGGCAACGTCGTACTCGCAGGCGACAGCGCCGTGCTGATCGACTGCGGCTGGGGCGCGGCGCGGCGGCTCATCGCGTCCGGCGTGCCGCTGGCGGCGATCGAGTCGGTCTTCTTCACGCACATGCATTCGGACCACATCACCGACCTGCCGGACTTCCTGATGATGCGCTGGACGCTCGGCGGTGCGACGACGCCGCTCACGGTGTACGGTCCGGAGGGGACGCGCGAGGCGGTGACGTCGTTCCGGGCGGCGCTCAACCCGGACGTGCGCTACCGGGTGGCGCATCACGGCGAGAAACTCGCGCTCGAGGGCATCGACGTCGTCGTGCACGAGATCCCGGCGACGCCGGAGGTCGCGCACGTCGCGACGGTCGGCGCGATCAGCGTCGGGTCGTTCGAGGTCGACCACCGGCCGGTGGTGCCGGCGCTGGGGTTCCGCGTGGAGGCGGGCGGCCGGAGCGCCGTGATCTCCGGCGACACGCGGCGCTGCGACAGCCTCGTGCGGGCGGCGACGGGCGCGGACCTGCTGCTCAGCGAAGCGCTGCACACAGGGATGATGGAAGACCGCATCGCGATGGCGCGCGCGAACGGCAACGAGCGCATCGCGGGCATCCTCATCGACGCCTGCGACTACCACGCGAGCACGCAGGACGTCGCCGGCATGGCGCGCGACGCCGGGGTACGGCGGCTGGTCCTCACCCACCTGATCCCGCCGATCCCGGACGAGGGCCCGGCGGTGGAGCAGTTTCGCGCGGGCATGAGCGAGATCTACGGCGGGCCGATCGAGATCGCCCGCGACCTTCAGCGCATCGCCGTCTAGCGCGCGGACGCCGCTCGATCGCAACGCGCGCGTTATCTTCGCCTGCCGGAGCGATGCGGCCCTGCGGCGCCCGCGCGCCTAGGCTGATCGCGGAGGTGATGTGCCATGCCCGCACGCAAGGAGATGCCTTCGACCATCGAGCGGTCGGAGAAGCACGCCCAGCACATCTGGAGCAAGGCGCACGACAGCGCGGTGAAGACGTACGGCGAAGGGGGCCGCGCGCACCGCGTGGCGTTCGCGGCGCTCAAGCACGAGTACCAGAAGCAGGGCGACCACTGGACGAAGAAGGCGCACAGGGGGCCGTCCGACCCGCAGGCGGCGCGCGGCCCGACGACGCGTCACAAGTCCACGGACGAGCCTCGCGCCCCAACGGCGCGCGGCAAGGTAGCGAAGACGGCTTCGGCGGCGCGTACGAAGGCGAAGGAAGCACGCCGCGAGTACGACCGCTCGCGCCGGCGGCGCTGAACCACGACCTCGACCGACCGCGCGCGATCTCCTACGCTCATCGCAGCCGCGCGACGCGCGACCTGCAGGAGCGAGCGATGGCGGGACGCTGGGAGACGGTGACGGTGCCGGACGCGCCGGACATGCGGTGCTATGTCGCGCTGCCTTCCGACGCGACGCCGCGGCCGGCCGTGGCCGTCGCGCAGCACGCGGGCGGCGTCGACGACTTCATCCGCACGATGACGGAGCGGTTCGCGGAGGCGGGCTTCGTCGCGATCGCGCCGGACCTGTACCATCGCGAGGACGTGAACAGCGGCGACGACGCGATGCGGCGGATGTCGCGGCTGCGCGACGCGAACATCGTCGCGGACATGGACGCGGCGATCGGGTACGTGCGGACGCTGCCCGAGGTGCGCGCGCAGAGCATCGGCGTCACGGGATTCTGCATGGGCGGCCGCGTGGCGTACCTGATGGCGACGCGCATGCCCGACCTGCGCGCCGCAGTGGTGTTCTACGGCGGCAACATCATGGTGCCGTGGGGCGAGGGGCCGGCGCCGTTCGAGGGGACGGCGCAGATCGCGTGCCCGGTGCTCGGCCTGTTCGGCGCCGACGACCCCAATCCGAGCCAGGCCGACGTGTCGAAGCTCGATGCGGAGCTGTCGCGCCACGGCAAGGTGCACGAGTTCCACAGCTACCCCGGCGCCGGGCATGCCTTCATGAACGAAGGCCGGCCGAGCTTCCGCGAGGAGGCGGCGCGCGACGCCTGGGGGAGGTGCATCGCCTGGTTCGAACGCCATCTCGCGCCGTAGCAGCCACGGGTGACCGCGCGTGTGTACGCATCGCACAGCCGACGCGGCGCGCGCCTGGAGGCTGATGGTGTCCCCGGGAGGACCATCCCCGGCCCCTGGCCCAAGCTTGCTTCGCCGGCCGCACGCGCGCGTTCGGCGGCCGGCACAGCGCTCGGGCGCCGCATGACCGACGACATCGGACGGGGAGTGATGCTGCTCGTTGTCGCGTCGGCGCAGGGCGATGCGATTGAGCACGCGCTGTGCGAGCGCCTGCGGCCGGAGGACGTCCGGCGCCTGCACGGCGGCGCATGGCTCGCGTACGGCGACGTGACGCCGGCCGACGTCCGCGACTGGCTCGCGCCGCTGCTGCGCGAGGACGACTCGCTGTTCGTCGTGGAGTACGAGCGATGGTCATCGTGGGGCACCGCGCCGGCGGCGCACCAGGGGTGGCTGCACCGGCGGGGGCATTAAGCGGCGCATACGGATCGGACCCCTATTCACGGTGCATTGGAAGCCGATATTCCCCTGTGGAGGTGCTTCCAATGACACGTTTCATCATAGGGTTCGTTGCCGGCATTCTGCTCATGTTCGCCGGGGCCGGACTTGCCCGCACAGCCCGTCCTGCTCCCGCGCAGGCGTCTCCCGCGGGCGGAATCTACTCCGATGTGTGCATCTACGACGTGAAGGACATCTCGTATTACGTCAACTTGCCGTACGGGAGCGCGAAGTACGTCGAGGCCGTCGTCGCAAACTGGGATGGCGCGTACTTGACCGACTACGCGGCGCGCAACGCAGTTTCATCATTCGAGTGCACTCAGTACGGGTTCTGATTGCAACCGCCCGAGCGGCGCTGGCCGGTTACCGCCGGCACGCGGCCTCTCCGGGGCACTGACCGGCAGCCGAGCGTGGGGCCGACGGGTTGGCGTTGCGGAGGATCCGCACGCCACCTGCGATCGCACGCGATGGAACGCGACCGAGGGCGGGTCGTGGCTCGTGACGGTCTCGCTGGCGCAGACGAGCGTGTGGTACCTGCGCCTGGGCTGCGAGCCCGACCCCACCGGCGCGAGCGGCATCGGCGACGTCGCGCCGCTGCTCGATACGCGCGCCACGCCCTGGGGCGCCATGACCTACGTGCGCCCGGCGCTGCGGATGCCGGAGACGCCGCCGGAGTGGGCGCTTCCCAGCGCGCCGCCCGGGAGCGGCTCGGCAGCCTGGGCGTAGCTCCCCCGGGGCCACGATCCGCGCACGCGCACCCCGGCTACGCGTCCGCATCGGCCCCTAAGCGAATCGCTCATCTTCAGCCGCGAGGACGCCGATAACGAAGCGGAGGGGCGCTCGCATGACGCCGGACCGGCGCTTCTTGAGCCGCCGATCGCACGAGATCCTCGCCCGCGAAGTCGGGCTGTGCTTCCTCTTCTACGGCGCGTATTACCTCGTATGGCGAGCCGGTTGGACGCTCAACATGGGCGCGCCCTGGCTGGCTGTGCCGCTGCTCGCCGCGGAAGCGCTGGCATTCATCGAATTTGCGCTCTTCTTCTTCATGACCTGGCACGTGCCCGAGGTGACGCAGACCGAGGCGCCACGGGGCCTGAAGGTGGACGTCTACATCACGACGTACAACGAAGACCCGGCGCTGCTCCGCAGCACGATCCTCGGCGCCGTGCACATGCGCTACCCGCACGAGACGTACGTGCTCGACGACGGCCAGCGGCCGGAGGTGCGCGCGCTCGCGGAGGCGCTCGGCGCGCGCTACCTCACGCGGCAAGACCGCACGCACGCGAAGGCCGGGAACATCAATCACGCGCTCACGCAGACGCACGGCGACTTCATCGCGATCTTCGACGCGGACCATGTGCCGTACCCGCAGTTCCTCGACCGCGTGCTCGGACGATTCGCCGACGAGCGCGTCGCGCTCGTGCAGACGCCGCAGGAGTTCTACAACCTGGACTCGATCCAGCACGCCGGCGACCCGGGCGCGGACGCGCAGGGACGGTGGCACGAGCAGTCGCTGTTCTACCGGGTGATCCAGCCGGGGAAGGAGCGCCTGAACTCGGTCTTCTGGTGCGGGAGCAACGCGGTGCTGCGTCGCGCGGCGATCGACTCGATCGGCGGCATCGCGACGGAGACGATCACGGAGGACATCCATACGACGATCAAGCTGCACCGGGCGGGATGGCGCACGGCGTACCACAACGAGGTGCTGGCGACGGGCATCGCCCCGGACGACCTCGACGCCTTCCTGACGCAGCGCAAGCGCTGGGCGCAAGGGGCGATGCAGGTGCTGCGCAGCCGCGACAACCCGCTCTGGGCGCGCGGCCTGACGCTGCCGCAGCGGCTCAGCTACTGGGCATCGATGAGCACGTACTTCTCCTCGTTCCAGAAGCTGGTGCTGATCGCGACGCCGCTGGTCGTGCTGAGCACCGGCATCCTGCCGATGCGGGCGTTCGGGCTCGATTTCCTGGCGCACTTCGCGCCCTACGCGGCGCTCGGCCTGTTCGCGAACAGCCTGTCGAGCCGCGGCTACGGGCGCTACTTCGACACGGAGCGGTTCAACCTGCTGAAGGCGTTCGCCTTCGTACAGGCGTCGGCGTCGCTGCTGCTTCCGCGCCGGCTGCGCTTCCAGGTGACGCGAAAGTCGCAGCTCGAGGAGCGCTCGAAGGAGCTGTGGCTGACGGCACCGTACGCGCTGATCATCATCGCGAGCGTTGGGGCGATCGGCTGGGCGGCGGGCACGATCGCCGACGCCGAGCGCGCGTCGATGCGGCTCGCCCTCGCGCTGACCGCGCTGTGGGCGGTGTACAACGCCGGCGTCATCGGCCTGGCGCTGCGGGCCGTGCTGCGACGGTCGCACCGGCGGGCGTCGTATCGCTTCGAGCGCCGGGTGCCGGTGCAGGTCGAGGTCGAGGACGGCGACCGGCCGGTGGCGCGCACGACGACGGTCGACCTGAACTCCGGCGGCCTGAGCTTCCTCTATCCGGAGCGGCTGGCGGCGGGGCTGCACGCGCGGGTGCGCATCGACATCGGCGGCGCGCGGCCGGTCGAGGCGACAGCGGTGGTGGTCAACGCGCACCCGGCGGACGCGGACGGGGCGGCGTATCGCGTCGGCGCGCGGTTCATCGACATGGGCGAAGGCGCCCGTGACGCGCTCACGCTGTTCCTCTTCAGCAACGACCCGCGGCCCGCCGCGGGCGAACCGCCCGCGGCCGCGGCGTAAGGCGCCGCCTGCCGCGCGCGGGACGCGTGCGATACTGCCGGCATGGACGACCCGGTCCGCCGGCTGCGCGACGCGCTGCCCGCCGATGCGATCGAACCAGGCGTCGCGGAGGCGGTCGATGCGCTCGGCGGTGGGCGCGGGGCAGGAATGCCGCCGGGCGTCCCGCCGCTGGCCGTCGTACGGCCGGACAGCACCGCCCAGGTCGCGCAGATCGTGCGCATCGCGGCGGCGACCGGCACGCCGGTCGTGCCGTATGGCGGCGGCACGGGCCTGATGGGCGGCGCGCGGGCGGTCGAGCCGGCGATCGTCATCGACCTCGAGCGGCTGAACCGCGTGCGCACGCTGGAACGCGAGTGGGCGTGGGTCGAGGCGGGGGCGGTGCTGGCGGAGGTCAACCGTGCGCTCGAGCCGCAAGGCCGCATGCTGGGGCATGACCCGTGGACCGTCGGGATCGCGACCGTCGGCGGCGCCATCTCGACCAACGGGCTCGGCTTCTTCGGGGGCAAGTACGGCAGCATGGGGGAGCAGGTGCTCGCGCTGGAGGCCGTCCTCGCCGACGGCACCGTGCTCGCCACGCGCCCGGCGGCGCCGCGCTCGACGGGCATCGACCTGACGCGGCTCTTCGTCGCGGCCGAGGGGACGCTCGGCGTGATCACGGCGGCGGCGCTGCGCACATTCGCCGTGCCCGAGTCGAGCGTGCGCCGCGGATTTCGCTTCGCGACGTTCGAAGCCGGGTTCGCGGCGCTCGAGGAGATGCACCGGATCGGGCTGGCGCCGGCGATCCTCGACTACGGCGAGCGCGGCGGGGCGTGGGAGGCGCAGGCGCCGACGCTGTACGCCGGCTTCATCGGCGTGCGGGAGGAAGTCGATGGCCAGTTGCGGCGGCTAGTGGACGTCTGCCGGGAGGCGACGCCGATCGACCAGGCGGAAGTGGACGCGTTCTGGGCGGAGCGGCACGTGCCGGCCGAGCGTTTCGCGCGGCGCCGGTCGAGCGGCTCGCCGGACGCGGGCCGCTGCTTCGACTACGTGCACGTCGCGCTGCCGATGAGCGGCGTGCTCCGGTACCGCGAGCGCGCACGCGCGCTGGCGCCGGCGCACGGGGTGGACGTCGTCGAGACCGGGCTGTGGGTGCACCCCGGGCTGTTCTCGATGGTGATGATCAGCGAAGGCGCGGACTGCGCGGGGCGCATGGCCTCGTACGTCGATGCGTGCCTGCGCCTGGCGATCGCCGCCGGCGGGTCGATGGAGTACTGCCACGGCGTCGGCGTGCGGCTGGCGCACCTGATGCGCGAGCAGCACGGCGCGGGGCTCGACGTGATGCGGGCGATCAAGCGCGCGCTCGACCCGCAGGGCATCCTCAACCCGGGCAAGCTGGACCTCGCGTAGGCCGCGGGGCCGGCGCCCGCGACGGGCCGGGTGCTGGCACCCATTTGCGGCCGCTAATCTCGAACGCGATTTGGCCGATGCTTCCACATGCCGAGCGCAATTCACGAGCTGGGCGAGCTCGCGCGCCTCGCGGGCGGCGAGCCGGGCGACGAAGCCCTGCGGTCCGCGCTGGGCAGGATCCGTGACCTTCTCGGGTCAGAGGAGATCGTCCTCATCGACGGCAGCCAGGGCCGCTACGCGACCTTCGGCGGCGACGCTGCGCTCTCGGACACGGCGATCTGGCTCGTCCAGCGGCACCTGATCGCCGCGGGCGGGCCATGCGCCTTCACGCTGGAGGGCGGCGAGCCGCAGTTCGCCGGCACGGCAAGGAAGCGGCGGGGCGCGGGATATCTCGCGGGGCTCATCCCCTGCCGGCAGGCGCCGGCGCACATCCTGCTCGCGCGCGCACCGTGGGCGCGGGGGCGGATGGGGACGCGGCTGGCGCTGCTGCGGGCGTGCCTGCCAGCGCTCGGGCAACTCATCGACCGGCGCGTCGCGTTCACCGCCGCGGTGGAGGAGCGCGACGAGGTGGACGCGATCGAGGCGATCTCGCTCGCGGACGGGATCGATGCGCTGCTCCAGCGCGCCGCGCGGATGACGGCGACGCTCGCGGGGTTCGAATACGCGACGCTCGTCGTGGTGGACGATGCGCAGCAGGTGCGGCATTTCGCGACGAACTACGACATACCGGAGGCACTCAGGCCGCCGGCGCCGGAGACCGTCCCCGATGCCGAGTTCCGCAGGGCCGTCCTCGACCGCCGCATGTCGCTCTACTTCGAGGACGTGCAGACGGACGAGCGCGTGCCGCGCGCGCTGCGCCAGTACTTCGCGACGATCCAGCTCCGCTCGCTCTGCGCGCTGCCGCTCGTGACGGGTAACCGCGCCGTGGGCTTCATGATGGTCAGCTCGTACCGCGCGCGCTCGTTCGGGCCGGCGGAACGCGAGCAACTCGCGCGCCTGTCGGCTTCGGTCGCGCGCGCGGTGGGCGCGGTGCTCGTCGGCAACGCGCTCGCCGCCACCGAGTACCGTATGCAGTTCGTGGCGGCGCACGCGCCGATCGTGCTGTTTGCGATGAACCGCGACGGCGTGTTCACGCTGTCCGAGGGGCGCGGGCTCGAGCGCCTGGGGCTGAGGCCCGGCGAGGTGGTAGGCAAGTCGGTGTTCGATGTCTATGCCGACGTGCCGGACGTCTGCACGAGCATCCGGCGGGCGCTCGCGGGCGAAGCGTTCACGACGATCGCGCGCGTCGGCGAACTGGCGTACGAGACCCACTACGCGCCGATCTTCGAACCAGGCGGGGAGGTCAGCGGCGTCGTCGGTGTGGCGACGGACGTGACGGAGCAGACGCGCGCGCTCGAGCAGCTCGCCGAGCAGGCGCGGCGCGACCCGCTGACGGGCGTGCTCAACCACGCCGCGATCACCGCGCTGGTCGAGGACGGCATCCGCCGCGGCGAGCCGTTCGCGGTGGCGATGGTGGATGTCGACGGGATGAAGGTCGTCAACGACACGTATGGCCACCTCTCCGGCGACGCCGTCCTGCGGGCGGTGGCCTCGACGCTGGGCGTGGACGGTGCCACGGCCGGCCGCTACGGCGGCGACGAATTCCTCGTGCTCGTGCCATGCGCCGACCGCGAGTCGGCCGAGCGCTACGCCGCGACCGTGGCGGAAACCATCCACGAGACGCGGTTGATCGATGAAGATACGAGCGCGACGATCCGGCCGCCGGTGAGCATCGGCGTGGCGGTCTTCCCGGAAGAGGGGACCACGCTCGTCGACCTGATCAAGGTCGCAGACAGCGCGATGTACGCGGCGAAGTCGCGCCGCGCGCGCGAGCTGGGCGTCACCGCGCGGCGGCTGGACGACCGGGTCTCAGCGATGATCGGCGACCTCGTGCCGCTGCTCACCTCGCCCGGGGACCTCAACGCGAAGCTCCGGCTCGTCGCCGGGCGCCTTTCGACGGGCACCGGCTACGACGCGGTGGACTGCCAGGTGTTCAGCGAGGCGGACCACGCGCAGAGCACGCTGCAGGACGGCAACAGCGACGTGCTGACCGAGCAGTGGCGCGCAGAGCAGACGAAGAACGGCCGCGCGCCACACCGCCCGATCAACGTGATCCTCCGGAAGACGGGGCGCCCCATCATCCTCGAAGACCTGTCTATGGACGAGCGGCTGACGGACGTGGAGCGGGCGCTGCTCACCGGCGCCGGCCTGCAGTCGGCGATCGTCGCGCCGATGCTCTGGAACAACGAGCTGATCGGCACGCTGGCGGTCGCACGCCGTCAGCGGGGCGCCTTCGAGCCACGCGACGCGCAGTTCCTCGCCGCGGTGGCGAGCCAGATGACGGCGATCGTGCGCATGGCGGGGCTCGTGGAGGGCCTGCAAAAGGCGACGGACCGCCTCTCGGAGTCGCAGGCGGAGACGGTGATGATGCTCGCGGCGGCGGCGGAGGCGCACGACCGGACGACCGGCCTGCACCTCGCGAGCATCCGCTCGCTGACGGAGGCGATCGCCGCCGAACTGGGGTACGACGCGGCGGCGGTGCGCGAGCTGGGCCTGGCGGCGACGCTGCACGACATCGGCAAGATCAGCGTGCCCGACGCCATCCTCTCGAGCCCGGTGCGCTTCGACAGCGACGACTGGGAGATCGCGCGCATGTGGCAGACGATGAAGCAGCACAGCGTCTGGGGCGCGGAGTTCCTGGCGGCGCGGCCGGGGTTCGAGCTCGCGTCGAAGGTGGCGCGCTGGCACCACGAGCGCTGGGACGGCGGCGGCTACCCGGACGGGCTCGCCGGCACGGCGATCCCGGAGGAAGTGACGATCGTCACGGTGGCGGACGCGCTGGACGCCATGGTGCAGGACCGGCCGTACCGCGCCGGGCGGCCGCTCCAGGAAGCCATCGATGAGCTCGTGCGCTGCCGCGGCGCGCAGTTCAACCCGACCGTGGTCGATGCCGTCGTGCGCCTCGCGCGGCGGGGGGCGCTGCCCTGCGCATCGCACACGGAGGAAGAACCGCTCGCCGCCTGAGCGTCACGATGGCGCCGCCGCCCCGGCCGGCGGGGCGGGCGCCGCTTCGCCGGACTGCCAGCGCTCCAGCGCCTGCAGCCCGTCGTAGGCGGCGTACTTGTAGGCGTCGGCGATCGTCGGGAAGTTGAAGACGTTCTCGATGAAGGCGTCGATGGTCCCGGCGAACTGCATGCACATCTGGCCGACATGGATCAGCTCCGACGCGCGCTCGCCGACGATGTGCACGCCGAGCACGCGGCGGCTATCCGGGTCGAAGAGCAGCTTGATCAGCCCCGTCGTGTCGCCGATGATCTGGGCGCGCGCGTTCCGGCCGTAGAAGCCACGGCCGACGAGATACGGCGTGCCGCTCGCCCGCAGCGAGTCCTCCGACTCGCCGACCATCGAGACCTCGGGGATCGTGTACAGCCCGTACGGGATGAGCGACGAGACCTGCCGCTTGTAGGCGAAGCCGAACGCCTGGCACACCGCCACGCGCGCCTGCTCCATCGAGGTGGAGGCGAGCGCCGGGAAGCCGATGACGTCGCCCGCGGCGAGGATGGTGGGCACGGCCGTGCGGTAGTGCTCGTCCACGGCGATGCGCCCACGCCCGTCCGGCACGATGCCGACGCGCTCGAGTCCCAGGCCGTCGGTGTTGCCGATGCGGCCCGCGCAGTAGAGCACGCCCTCGGCGCGCAGCACGGAGCCGTCCGCCAGCGAGACGACGGCGCCCGAGCCGCCGGGATCACGCGCGATCGACTGCATGCGACAGCCGAAGCGGATCCGCACGCCGACTTGCTCCATCTGCGCGACGAGGATCTGCGCGATCTCGGCATCGAGGAACGGTAACAGGCGGTCGCCGCGGTCCAACAGCGTCACGTCGCTGCCGAGCGCCGCGAACAGCGTCGCGTACTCGCTGCCGATCACGCCGGCGCCGACGACGATGAGCGAGCGCGGGATGCGCTGGATGCCGAGGACGCTGTCCGTATCGAACACGCACGCGCCATCGAAGGGCACGCCGGCGGGCCGCGCGGGGCGCGAACCCGTCGCGAGCAGGATGCACTCCGCGCGGAGCCGCCGCACGCCTCCGCTCGCGTCGCGGACCGCGACCGTACGCGCGTCCTCGAGCGCCGCGCGCCCGTGGAGGACGGTGATGCCGTGACGCGCGAGGTTCTCCTCCACGAGGTCGAGGTGCGCGCGGGTGACCAGCTTCTCGCGATAGAAAAGATCGCTCACGGAGATCGCGCGCGAGAAGGTGTAATCGATGCCGTACAGGTTGCGGCTGCGCAGGCCCGAAAGGTACAGCGCCGTCTCCCGCAGCGTCTTGCTCGGCAGCGTGCCGGTGTTGACGACAGCGCCGCCCACCGCTCCCGCCTCGACGGCTGCGACACGCTTGCCGAAGTAGGCCGCCTGCGCGGCGCCCTTTTCGCCGGCCGGGCCGAGGCCGATGACGATGAGGTCGAATTCGCGTTCCGGCGGCGTGACGTGGGCTTCGGTCATCGGTCCTTCCGGCATGGGGCTCGCGCGGGGCAGGGGCCCATGGAACCACTCCGGCGGCGCAGCCACAACTCCCGCGCCCGGAGACGTCATGCGTCGTGCCGTTGGTGAAGATGGCGCCCGTGTTCGGCCCGACCCCGATCCGGTTGCCGAGGACGATGTCCTCGTCCGCCCCGGGGTTGAAGCTCCCCCGCTTGTGGTCGCCGAGCACAAGCTGGTTTCCCTCGACGCGCTCGAACGCCCCACGTTGGAAGGCGGACGCCACGGCACGCGCGATGCGCCACGGGCTCGGGTAGCGGCACGCGGCCGCGGGGCGTACGGGATTCGCCTTACGTGGCTCGCCTCATCGACATCCGCGGGGGCGGGCGCCGATGATCTACGCGTGGATCCTCCGCCCTCAGAGCCACACGGGCCGGGTATCAGCCGCCGCCGCTTCCTGGCGATGATGGGCGCGATGGCGGGCGCGGGCGCCTTCGCGCTCGCGAACACGCAGTGCGCGCCGGACGTGCTGCGGCGCGTCGTGCAGGGCACCCGGGCCGTGGCCCCGCCGCAGCACGCCGTGTGGGTGTGGCAGTTCTCGATCGACGGCCCGGTCGCCGAGATCGCGCCGGCGCTCGCCGCGCGAAACCTCGCCGTCGTCGTGAAGACGCACGACGGCCTCGATTGGATGGCGACGTACGACCCGGTGCCCGGAGCGGTCGCGGGCGCGCGCGAAGCGGGCATCCTGGCGCGGGTCTTCGAGGACTACGGCGTGCCGTTCCACGCCTGGGCCGTCGTGAAGGGCATCGACCCGGTGCGCGAGGCGGCGATGGCCGCGGACGTGCTGGACGCCGGCGCGCATAGCCTCACGCTCGACCTGGAGGCGCACGAGGGGTTCTGGGCAGGGACGAGCGACGACGCCCTGCGCTTCGGCGAGGAGCTGCGGCGGCGCAACCCGTACGGGCGCGTCGACGTCGCCATCGACCCGCGGCCGTGGCAGATGCTGGCGGCCCCGCTGGGGGAGTTCGCGACGTTCTGCGACGGCATCCGGCCGCAACTCTACTGGGACATCTACGACACGCCGGACAACGCGAACGGCTACGCGTACCTGGGCTTCCCGCCAGGGCCGGCGGGCATCACGCCGGAGTTCCTCGTCGACACGACGCGGCGGCTGCTGGCGCCGTTCGACCGCTGGGTCGTGCCGCTGGCGCTCGGCACCGCGCGCGACGCCGCGTGGGCGCGATTCGCGCACGAAGCGTGGGCGCAGGGGATGCCGGCGCTCAACGTGTGGCGCTACGGCACCGCCGGCCGCGCGCTGCTCGACTATCTCGGCGCGAACCCGCCGGGCGCGGAGCCCGCCGGCGAACCGGGCTAGAGCAGGTCGCCGCCGGCGGCGGGCGCCGTCGTCCCGTGCTCGCGGTACGCCTTGAGCACGTTGCGCCCGACCGTCCAGCGGTGCACCTCGTCCGGGCCGTCGACCAGGCGCTGCGAGCGGATGCTCGTGTACCAGCGCGCCAGCGGCGTGTCTTCGCTGTAGCCCAGCGCGCCGTGGAGCTGGATCGCCGTATCGACGACCTTGTGCACCATGTTCGCCAGGAACACCTTCGCGATCGAGTTCTCCTGCCGCAGGTCCATGCCCTTCTCCGCCTTGTAGGCGATGTGCAGCAGCATCAGGCGCGCCATGTAGAGCTCGCTCGCGCAGTCGGCGAGCATCCACTGCACGCCCTGTCGCTCGGCGAGGAGCTTGCCGAACGTCGAGCGCTCGAGGACGCGCTTCGCCGCCATATCGAGCGCGCGCTGCGCCATCGCCACGTTGTGCATGCCGTGGCGCAGGCGCCCGTACGCCAGGCGGTGCTGCCCCATGTTGAACCCCTGCCCTTCGCCGCCGACGATGTTCTCGTGCGGGACGACGAGGTCCTTGATGATGATCTCGGCGTGGCCGCCGCCGAGCATCTCGCCGAGCCGGCTCTCGCCCGCCATCGTGCGGATGTTGCGGACGATCTGGTAGCCCGGGTTCGGCAACTCGACGAGGAACGTGCTGAACTGCTGGTGCCGCGGCGCATCGGGATTGGTCTTCGCCATGATCATGGCGATGTCGGCGACGCTGGCGCCACTGCTGAACCACTTCTCGCCGTTGAGGACCCAGTTGTCGCCGTCGCGGACGGCGCGCGTCTGCATGCCGGTGGCGTCGGCGCCCGCGGCCTTCTCGGTCATCGAGTAACAGATGCGCTTCTCGCCGTTGAGCAACGGCTTGAGGAACTTCTCCTTCTGGTAGTCGGTGCCATGCTGCAGCAGCGTGAGCATCGTCGCGTCGTCGGGGCCCTGGGTATTCAGCGCGAGCGCGCCGAGGTAGCTCTCGCCGAGCTCCATCTGCACGAGCGCATTCGCGAGCGGGCCGAGGCCCATCCCCCCGTACTCCTTCGGGATGAACGGGCACCACAGTCCCTGTGCGCGGGCCTTCTGGCGCAGCTCGCCGAGCACCTCCTTGTACGGGCGGTGCTCCAGCTCCTTCTCCGCCGGGATGCACTCCTCCTGCACGAACCTGCGCACCTTCTCGCGCACGTCCTTCGCGTCCTGCGGGATCTCGAAGTCGATCATCGCGTCACCTCCCGATGCCTTCCCTCTCGTACCGACGGGGTCCTCACGCCGCGGCGATGAACGCCTCGGCGCGCTTGAATAGCCCGAGCGTCGTCGCGTGCAGCATGTCGCCGACGGCGCGCGGCGCCTTCCCGGCGCAGGCGCGCGCGTGCGTGCCCTCGAGGATGATGCCCAGCTTGAAGCATGCGAGCACGGCGTACCAGCCGACCGCCGACAGGTCGCGCGTCGAGCGCTCGGCGTAGCGCGCGACTACCTCGTCGGGAGCGGGCAGGCCGCCGGCCGCGGCCAGTCCGGAGCCGACGGCGCCGGCGGGTTGCGCCGGGTCGGGCCAGGTCGCGAGCAGCCAGCCGAGGTCGAGCAACGGGTCGCCGATCGTGCACATCTCCCAGTCGACGATCGCCGCCAGCCGCGGGCCGTCGTGCGCGTACATCACGTTGGCGAAGTGGTAGTCGCCGTGCAGGATCCCCGGCGTGCACGACTGCGGCCGGTTGGCCTCGAGCCAGGCGGCGACCTCGTCCAGCGCCGGAATGGCGGGGCCGGGGTAGCCCTCGAAGCGGCGGTACGACTCCAGCTCGGCGAGCCAGCGCGGCACCTGGCGTTCGAGGAATCCCTGCGGCTTGCCGAGATCCGCGAGACCGAGCGCCTCGTGGTCGACCGCCGCGAGCGCCGACGCGCCATCGACGATCCGCAGCCCCATCTCGTGGCGGACCGCGGGGTCGGACGCGTGGAGCGCGGGCAAGGCGACGGTCGCGTTGAAGCCATCGACCGGCTCCATCAGGTAGAAGACGGCGCCGTTCATGACCGTCTCGTCCGGGCACGCGGCGATGAAGCGCGGGTGCGGCACGCTCGTCTGCGCGAGCGCCCGGAGGACGCGCGCCTCGCGGCGCATCACCTCGTTGCTCGCCGGCCGCAAGTGCGGCGGCCCGCGACGGAGGACGTACGCGCGACCGCCGCGCGTGAACTTCAGCATCACGTTCTGCGTGCCGCCGGCCAGGGCCTCCACGCCCGCGACGGGTCCGCCGGGCAGGCCCTGCGCGTCCATCCACGCGGCGAGCACGTCGAAGTCGACGACGCCGCGTCCGACGCCCGACTGCTGCTGCGCGCTCGCGTCAGCCACCGGCGCTGCCTCCCGATACGACGAGCTGCGACCCGGTGACGAAGCTCGATGCGTCGGTCGCGAAGTAGAGGGCGGCGCCGACGATCTCTTCCGGCTCGCCGCCGCGCCGGAGCAGGACGCTCTTCTGCGCCGTCCGCCGGAACGCCTGCATGTCCCACGCCTTCGAGATATCGGTCAGGAACGGGCCGGGGACGATGCAGTTGACGCGCACCTTCGGGGCGAAGGCGCGGGCGAAGCCGACGGTCATGTTGTTGACGCCGGCCTTCGCCGCGCCGTACGGGATGACGTTCGCGCCCGGGCTGAGCGACGCCGTGCTCGAGACGAAGATGATCGACCCGCCGGCGCCCGCCGCCATGCGCGTGCCGACGATCGCCGTGAGCCGGAACGGCCCCTTGAGGTTGACGTCGAGCACCTTGTCGTACAGCGCCTCACTGACGTTGCTCACGTGGTCGTAGACCGGCGAGAGGCCGGCGTTGTTCACCAGCACGTCGACGCGCCCGAACTCGGCGTAGGCGCGCTCGGCCAGGCGCTCGACCTGATCCCACTCGCCGACGTGGCACGCGACGGCGAGCGCGCGCCGGCCGGTGGTCGACCGCACCTCCGCGGCAAGCGCCTCGCACGCGTCGAGCTTGCGGCTGGCGATGATCACGTCGGCGCCCGCGCGCGCGAAGGCCCGCACCATCTCGCGGCCCAGGCCGCGGCTGCCGCCGGTAACGAGCGCGATGCGCCCGCTGAGGTCGAACATCTGCCCGTCCGCCATCGCGCCTCCGCCCCAGGATGGATCGCCATCGTATCCCGTGCGGGGCGGAAGCACGATGCGCGCGGCCGAAGGCCCCGCGACCGTCGCGGCCGCGCCCCGGCGGCGTCCGCGCCGGTCGGACGCCTACGGACGCGTGCCGAGGCCTCGGATCGCGTCGATGGCGACGTCGATCAACTGGGGAGGGATGCGCCATGCGCCGAAGCTCCAGCCCCGGAAGCGCCGGAACGCACCGACGTTGATGCGGTACGAGTTGCGCCGGCCGACCCGGCCGCGCGTGATGATCCGCTCCGCCGCAAGCTGGCGGAGCACATCGACGACGGCGCGCTCGGTGATGCCCGTCGCCTTCGCCAGCTCGCGCAGCGTCCGCGAGTCGTTCTCGGCGATCGCCAGCAGGACGAGCATGTGACTCGTGAAGAACCCCCAGGTCCCCTCGCGGGCCTCGAGTTCGTGCGCGCGGGCGCGCCGAGGCGCCCGCGCCGCGGCGCCGCCGCCCGGCGCCGTCGATGCGAGCTCGAAGAGCGCCCGCACGACCGCCTCGACGAACGGACGCGGCGTCAGCGGGCCCGTCGTGCCGCCGCGACGCACGGTCGAAAGGCGCGCAAAGTCGACCGAGTAGGCGTTGCGGCGCCCACGCCGGTGCCTCGTGATGATCCCGTCCGCATCGAGGTCGCGCAGCATGGCGAGCGTCGCCCGCTCCGTTATGTCGATGCCATCCGCGATCTCGCGCACGGTCGAGTCGGGATGGGCGATGACATAGATGAGCACGACCGCCTGGTTCGTCAGGAAGCGCCACGTTGCCGGCGCCTGAGCGCGTGGCGGCTGGTCGCGGACGTGTTGCGGGATCGTCATGTTGACATATCCATAGAAGCAGCGATCGTGCTCCCGCGTTCACCTGTCGTGCTTCGGCGTATCTTCGCGCAGGTCCTCCCCGCCTGGCAATACCCGCGGCGCTCATCCCGGCGCAATCGGCGACGGCACGTTCCCGCCCCGGAACGCTCCCGCGAGCCTCGCGGGTATTGACAGGGCGAAGCTCAGCAGTAGAATACAGGCAATAATTATCAGGTAATGGCACTCACGCTTCGTCATTCAGGTGAATGGATTCACGAGTGAAGACGGGGATGCTCGCGGGAGCGGTTCTGCAGGGGACTCGGGTGAGGACGGCTCCACTAGTTCCGGCGGGGAAACCAGGCTAGGAGCAGTCCTCGGGGCGGCGTGGCCAGCCGCCCTCCCTCCACCAGATCGGACCCTTGGGAAGAGCGCGACGCAGCGGAGCCGGCACAGGAGGGCCGGCTCCTCGTTTCGTCGTGCGCAGGCGCGGTCGTGCGGCGCACGCCGGCGCGAGCGGGCGGATACCGACGCTGCGCGCCGGATGCGTGCGCAGCCGAACACCGTCCCTCGGCGGTCGCCGCAGCGCCGGGGGACGCGAGCTTGACCGCGCCCCGCGCAGCGCGCATCGTTCGACCGTCGTCTCGCGAGAGCAGCGGAGGATGCATGGTACGGCTGACTGCCGCCGACGAAGGCTTCTACCACCAGATCCCGGAGCCGCTCCCGAACGTCGCGACGCAGCACGACCACTGGCGCGAGAGCTACTTCTTCGTGCTGCATCCGCGGTCCGGGCCCGGGGACGTGGTCATCCTGACGATGGCGCACTATCCGGCGCGCGAGATTATGGACTCGCTGCAGCTCGGACGCATCGACGGGCAGTTCGTCTTCGCGCGGCACGAGCGGCCCTACGACGGCGACCCGCACACGACGGCGGTCGGGCCGGTGCGCATCGATATCGTCGAGCCGTACCGGGAGGTGCGCCTGCACGTCGATGACGGCGCGCCCGTGTCGCTCGACCTGACGTTCACCGCGCGCACCCGGGCGTACGGGTTGCGCCGGGGCACCATGAAGCGCGGGAGCGAGATCATCTGGGACCAGAGCCACATGATCCAGTCCGGCACATACCGCGGGACCTACACGAAGGACGGCGTGACGCGCACGGTGGATGACTGGTGGGGCCAGCGCGACCACTCCTGGGGGATCCGCGACCACGCCCGCTGCCCGCTCTGGATGTGGTTCCAGATCCAGTTCGACGACGGCATGCTCGGCGTCTGGCACTGGGAGTACGCGAACGGCGCCCGCGTGTACACCGACGGCTGCTTCGCCCGGGCGGACGGCGGCGAGCCGATCCCGGTCATCGATTTCCGGCACGACGAGATGCACTGGACGGACGCCGATGGGAAGCCCGCGGACTACGGGAAGTCCGGCGAGCGGACGGTCGGGCTCGCCGGGCGCTGCGTGTTCACCCTCGAAGGCGGCAAGAAGGTCGTCATCGATGCCGAAGGGACGCGCTGCGCGCCGTATGGGGCGCTCGGCGGCGGACTGCACCAGATGACGGTGCGAGCGGACGACGGCCGGACCGGGACGGCGATCTTCGAGGTGACGGGCGCGCACCACCACCAGTACTTCCCGGTCCCGCGCGGGGAGCGCCTGCCGCCGGGCTGAAGCGAGCGCGGGGCGCACCTCCGCGCTGCGTTCGCGGCGACGGCGTCCCGGCCCGGCCGGTCCCGGCGCTGCGGATCGACGGCGGCGGGTCGAAGCTGATCCTGTCAGGGGCGCGAGAACTTTACATGGCCCGCGCGACGCGCGTCACCAAACGCGCGCGGACGGCGTTTGATCCGATAGCCCATCTCGCGAGGAGGCGCCCGTGCTCCGTCGAGCGACCGTGATCGTCGCGGCCTTCACCGCCATCGCCCTCGCGCCGCTGGTGCTGCGGCTCGGCACGTCGGGCGCAAGCACGCCGCAGCCGCCGCTGCGCGAGGCCGCGGCGCCGCCGCCTGCGGGCGGTGGCGCCATCGCGCCCGGGCGCCTGGTCGTGCGCTTCAAGCCGGGCGTTTCGGCGGACGCGATGCGCTTCCAAAATGCGGCGCTCGGGGCGCGCGAGGCCGGGAGCCATCCGCGCTCCGGGCTGCACGTGCTGCAGCTCTCCAACGCCGCCGCGGCGGATGCGGCGCTCGCCGCCTACCGGCGCAGCCCGATCGTCGAGTCCGCGGGGTACAGCTACGTCGTGCGCGCGTTCGACGCGCCGAACGACACGAACTACGCGTACCAGTGGGACATGCACGACACGACGGGCGGCGTCTGGGCCGAATCGGCGTGGGGCCTGGCGACGAACCACGGGCAGGGCGTCGTCGTCGCCGTCATCGACTCCGGCGTGGCCTACGAGGACTTCACGGGCCCGGGGCCGCTCGGCAACTCGACGGTGTACCGCCGTTCGCCGGACCTTGCCGGCAAGACGTTCGTGGCGCCGTATGACTTCGTGAACAACGACGCGCACCCGAACGACGACAACGGGCACGGCACGCACGTCACGGGCACGATCGCGGAGGACACGGATAACAACTTCGGCGTGGCGGGCGTCGCCTACGCCGCGACGATCATGCCACTGAAGGTGATCCAGCTCGATGGAACCGGCCAGGACGCGGACCTCGTGGAGGCGCTGTACTACGCCGTGGACCACGGGGCGCGGGTGATCAACATGAGCCTGGGCTTCAGCGGCACCGGCGCGCCGGACGCGAACGGCGTCCCCTGCACGGAGGTCGTCGGCTTGAACGACGCGCTCGAGTACGCGTACAGCCACGGGGTGGTGATCGCCGCGGCGGCGGGCAACGAGGGCGCGAACGTGGTGAGCTGCCCCGCCGCGTACCCGACGGTGATCGCCGTCGGCGCGACACGGTTCGACGGCACGCGCCCAGCGTACTCGAACACGGGCAGCGCGCTCGACGTCGCGGCCGCCGGCGGCGACCCGAACGTCGACCAGAACCACGACGGCTTCTCCGACGGCGTCGTCTCCGAGACCTACTGCTACGACTACATCAGCCTGCTCTTCCTCGGGAGCTACGACGCGTTCTGCGACATCTTCATGTCCGGCACGTCGATGGCGACGCCGCACGTCGCCGGCCTCGCGGCGCTGCTGCTCGGGGAAGATGCGACACTCACCCCGGACCAGGTGCGCGCGCTGATCCGGGCCACGGCCCGCGACCGCGGCGCGGCCGGATGGGACCCGGCGTACGGCTGGGGCGAGATCGACGCGCGCGCCGCCGTCGCGGCGCTGGCCGGCGCTTCGCCGACGGCGACGCCGCCGGCCGCGACCAGCACGCCAGCCGACACGGCGACGAGCACGCCGACCGCCACGAACACCGCCGTCCCGACGGCGACGAGCACGCCGAACGCCACGAACACGGCCGTCCCGACGGCCACGCGCACGCCGGCGCCCGTGCCCGCGCTCCACGTCGGCGACCTGGATGGTTCGGCACGGATCCGGCGCTCCGGGTGGAACGCGCAGGTCGTCGTCACCGTGCACGATGCGTCCCACCGCACGCGCTCCGGCGTCGTGGTGAGCGCGGCCTGGGGCGGCGCGGCCGCGGGCCCGGCCACGTGCACGACCAACGGCAAGGGCCAGTGCACGCTCACATCGGCGCTGGTGCCGCTGTCGAGCACGTCGGTGTCACTGACGGTCAGCGGGCTCAGCGCACCCGGCTCCGTCTACGACGCCGCGGCGAACCACGACCCGGACGGCAGCAGCACCGGCACGGCCATCGTCGTCACGAGGTAGCGGCTCCGGCGTCAGGCGACGTCCGCCACGGCGCCCGCGAACTGCGCGTTGTACAGGGCCGCGTAGGCGCCCCCGCGCGCGAGCAGCTCGGCATGGTTCCCCTGCTCGACGATGCGGCCCGCGTCCATGACCAGGATCGTGTCGGCGTCGCGGATGGTCGAGAGCCGGTGCGCGATGACGAAGCTCGTGCGCTGCGCGCGGAGCGCCGCCATCGCCCGCTGGATCAGGACTTCCGTCCGCGTGTCGACGGAGCTCGTCGCCTCGTCGAGGATGAGGATCGGGCGGTCGGCGAGGAAAGCGCGCGCGATCGTGATGAGCTGGCGCTCGCCGGCGCTGATCGAGCTGCCCTCGTCGTCGATCCGCGTGTCATAGCCATCGGGCAACGAGTGCACGAACCGGTCCACGTAGGTCGCGCGCGCGGCTTCGATGATCTGCTCCTCCGTCGCGTCGAGGTTGCCGTAGGCGATGTTCTCGCGGATCGTCCCGCCGAACATCCACGTGTCCTGCAGCACCATGCCGATCTGGGACCGCAGCTCGGCGCGCGACAGGCGCGAGATGTCGCGTCCGTCGATGGTGATCGCGCCCTGGTCGACCTCGTAGAACCGCATGATGAGGTTCACGAGCGTGGTCTTGCCCGCGCCCGTCGGGCCGACGATCGCCACCGTCCGGCCCGGCTCGACCACCAGCGAGAGATCGCTGATCAGCGGCCGCTGCGGGTCGTAGGAGAACGACACGCGCGAGAACTCGACGCGCCCGCGCGTCTTGCCCGGGGCGGCGGACGCCGGCAGGTCGGGCGACTCCTCCCCGGCGTCGAGCAGCTCGAACACGCGCTCCGCGGACGCGATGCCCGACTGGAACGTGTTGACCATCGACGCGATCCAGGAGAGCGGCTGCGTGAAGCTGCGCGAGTACTGGAGGAACGCCTGGATGTCGCCGATCGTCATGGCGCCGTTCGAGACGCGGATGCCGCCCAGCACGGCGATCGCCACGAAGTTGAGATTGCCGACGAGCATCGTCGCCGGCTGGATGACGCCGGAGATGAACTGCGCGCCGAAGCTCGCTTCGTACAGTTCGTCGTTCGTCTCGCGGAAGGCCTGCTCGATGTCCCGCTGCCGGCCGAAGGCCTTGACGATCGCGTGGCCGGTGAACGTCTCTTCGACCTGCGCGTTCAGCGTCCCCGTGTGGCGCCACTGCGCGACGAACCGCGTGCGCGACCGCCGGGCGATCGCGCTCATGAGCAACGTCGAGAGCGGGATGGTGACGAGCGCGACGAGCGCGAGCATCCACGAGATCCAGAGCATCATGACGACGGTGCCGACGAGCGTCAGCGTCTGCGTGAGCATCTGCGACAGCGTCTGCTGCAGGCTCTGCGCGATGTTGTCGATGTCGTTGGTAACGCGGCTCAGCAAGTCGCCGCGCTGCGCCCGGTCGACGTAGCGCAGCGGCAGCCGGTTGAGCTTCGCCTCCACGTCCGCGCGCAGCCGGTACATCGTCCGTTGCACGGCGCCGGCCAGGATGTAGGAGGTCGAGTACTGGAGCACCCAGGCGCCGGCGAGGAGCGCGAGGGCGAAGCCGAGGATGCGGCCGAGGTGCCCGAAGTCCATCGGCTGGCGCGTGAAGGCGGCGCGGACGACCACGTCGGTGGCGCTGCCGAGCACCTTGGGCAGCAGCACGCTCATGCAGACGGCGACGACCGCCATGACGACGGCGGCGATCACGATCCAGCGCTCGCGCTCGAACCCGCGGAACAGCCGGCGCGTGGTGCTGGCGAAGTCCCGCGGCTTCTCCGCCGGCATGCCGAAGGAACGCATGCGCATGCCGCCCCGCTGCTCGTCCGGCGGCTTCACCGGATCCGGCTGCCGGCTCTCCGTGCTCATGCCGGCACCCCCTCGCCGATCTGCGACTCGACGATCTCCGCATAGGTCGGGCAGGTCTGGAGCAGCTCGTCATGCGTCCCCAACCCCACGGCCTCGCCGTCCTCCAGCACGAGGATCTGCTCCGCCGACATGATCGTCGAGAAGCGCTGCGCGACGATGAGGATCGTCGCGTCCCGCGCGTACGGCACGAGCGCCGCGCGCAACCGCGCATCGGTGGCCAGGTCAAGCGCGGAGAACGAGTCGTCGAAGAGGTAGATCTCCGGCCGGCGCACCAGGGCGCGCGCGATCGCCAGGCGCTGGCGCTGGCCGCCGGAGACGTTGACGCCACCCTGTGCGATCTCGGCGTCCAGGCCGCCCATCGCCCGCACGAAGTCCGCCGCCTGCGCGACCTCGAGCGCCGCCCAGAGCTCATCCTCGCTCGCATCGGGCTTGCCGAAGCGCAGGTTGCTGGCGACGGTACCGCCGAACAGGTACGGCTTCTGGGGCACGATGCCGATGCGCTGCCACAGGATCTGGGGATCGAGATCGCGCAGGTCGACGCCGTCGAACAGGACCGCGCCGGAGGTGACATCGAACAGGCGCGCGGCGACGTTGATCAGGCTCGTCTTGCCCGAACCGGTGCTGCCGATGATCGCCGTCGTCTGCCCCGGGAGCGAGGTGAACGAGATGCCCTCCAGCACGGCGTGCTGGGCGCCCGGATAGCGGAATCCGACATCGCGGAATTCGAGCCGGCCGCGCTCACGCACCGCTGTCACCGGCGCCGGCGGCGGCGTCACCGAGCTCGACGTCGCGAGCACTTCCTGGATGCGATCGGCGGAGACGGCGGCGCGCGGGGCCATCATCGTCACCATCGTCGCCATCATCACCGCGGACATGATCAGCGACAGGTACGTGATGAAGGCGACGAGCGAACCGACCGACATGCTGCCGCTGTCGACCCGGTGCCCGCCGAACCAGATGACGGCGATGCTCGAGGCATTGACCACGAACAGCATCGTGGGGAACATCAGCGCCATCAGCCGGCCCGCGGTCAGCGACGTGTCGGTCAGGTCCTGGTTCACCGCGTGGAAGCGCCGCGCCTCCACGGGCTCGCGCACGAAGGCGCGCACCACGCGCATGCCGGCGATCTGCTCGCGCAGCACGTTATTGATGCCATCGAGGCGGTCCTGCATGAGCCGGAACTGCGGCACCATGCGCGACACGATGGCGCCGAGGACGATCATCAGCAGCGGCAGGCTGACGGCGAGCAGCCACGAGAGGCCCAGGTCCTGCCGCATCGCCATGAAGACCCCGAACACGACGGTCATCGGCGCGGCGACGACCATGGTGCAGGTCATCAGCACGAGCAGCTGCACCTGCGTGACGTCGTTCGTGATGCGCGTGATCAGCGAGGGCGCGCCGAAGAGGTTCACCTCGCGCGCGGAGAACGCCACCACGCGGCCGAAGAGCGCCGCCCGCACGTCGCGCCCGAAGCCCATGGCCGCGCGGGCGCCGCAGTAGACGGCGCCCACCGAGAAGATGGCCTGCACCGCCGTCACGGCGAGCATCACCCCGCCCGTACGCCAGATATAGCCGGTGTCGCCGCGCAGGATGCCCTTGTCGATGACGTCGGCGTTGAGCGACGGCAGCAGCAGGGAGGCCGTCGCCTGCACGGCCTGGAGGACGAGCACGGCAGCCAGCCAGTATCGATAGGCGCGGAGATGGGTGCGGAGAAGCTGGATCATCTCGCTTGCTTACGGCTTCGGTTGACGGCCGAATGGAACCGAGCGTAGCAGAGCCGGCCCGCTGCCTCGACTTCCAGGTTGGCGCTCCCCAATACTCTGCTCACCGACGCCCGGCCGCCCGCGCGCCACGGCCGCGCGGGCCCGGTACATTATCGGCGCCCGCCGATGCCCGCGCGACGAGCGCGGCCGGCGGCCGTCCGGCCGCCGGGCATCGCGCGGCCGCCGCGCGGAGGAGGCGCAGCATGTCAGAGATGTTCGTGCGGTCGCTGCGCAACCGCGTGCGCGCCATGAATTCGCTCTGGGAGCGCGCCATCAGCGATATGACGCTCGACCAGGTGAACCATCACGAGCGGCCGCGCGTGCTCCCGATCGCCTTCAGCCTGAGCCATTACCTGCGGGCGCAGGACCAGGCGGTGAGCATGCTGCTCCTGCGCGAGCGCCCCGTCTGGGACGCCGGCGGGTGGGCGCAGAAGGTCGGCGTCTCAGTCGACCGGCTGGGCCGCGAGGAATCCGTGGACGAGATGGAGCACATCCGCTTCTCGGACCTGGCGGCCTGGCGGGCGTACCAGGCCGCCGTGATCGCGCGCACGGATGCGGTGGTCGGCGAGCTCTCGGAAGAGGCGCTCGCGGAGGTGGTGCTGCCGCAACTGCCGCCGAACATGCAGCAGACCTTCTGTGCGATGGCGATCGGGTCCGGCGCGCCCCTGCGCAAGCTCGATGTCATCGAGTGCTTCGTGTACCAGCACGGCCTGCGCCACATGGGCGAGGTCGAGCACGGCCGCGCCCTCGTCGGCCTCGGCGGCATGACGAGCTAGCACGGCCGCGACGACCGCGGATGCTGCCTCCGGATCGCGGAGCGTGGCGATGCGCAGTCCCCGCCGTAGTCCGTCGGCGGCTCGTGAACCGCTGCCCGCCGGCCCGCCCATCGGTCCCGACAGCGTCGCGGGGACTCACCTGCGGGCGCGGCTGTCCCTCGACCCGGCGCCCGGGCGTTGCGTCGCGCGATGCCATCGGCCGATCCCGTCCCGGTGCGCCCGCGATATGATCCGCGACGGCGCGCACCGGGGCGCGCGGCTCGGGAGATCGGGGAGAGCATGGCGCGTCGTCCGGTAAGCCTCGCACTGGTCGGCGCGGGCGCGATCGGGCAGGTGCACGCGCGCACGGTCGCGCAGCACCTGCCGGGCGCGCGCCTCGCCGCGGTCGTGGACCCGGACGCCGGGCGCGCGCAGCAGGCGGCGGCGGTCGCCGACGGCGCGGCGGCCATGGAGAGCGCCGGGCCGGCGCTGCGGGAGCCCGCCATCGATGCCGTCGTGATCGCGGCGCCGACGCACGTCCACGCTGACCTGATCATCGAAGCGGCGCGCAACGGCAAGCACGTCTTTTGCGAGAAGCCGCTCGCCCTCACGCTCGGGGACGCGCGGCGCGCGGTCGATGCCGTGACCGCCGCGGGCGTGCACCTCCAGATCGGCTTCCAGCGCCGCTTCGATGCGGGCTACCGGCGGGCGAAGGATGCGATCGCGCGCGGCGAGCTCGGGCGGGTCGAGCTGCTCGCCTCGACCACCCGGGACCCGGCGCCGCCGCGGCCGGGATACCTGGAGTGCTGCGGCGGCGTCTTCCTCGACACCTCGATCCACGACTTCGACAGCATCCGCTTCCTGGCGGACGACGAGGTGAGCGAGGTGTACGCCACGGCGTCGACGCTCGTGACGCCGGAGCGCGGCGGGGCGTTCGACCTCGATACGGTCGCCGTCGTGTTGCGGCTGCGGTCCGGCGCGCTCGCGACCGTCACCAACTCGCTGCGCACCGGCTACGGGTATGAGGCGGGCGCGGAGGTGTTCGGCTCGCGGGGCAAGATCACGGTCCATGGCGCCGAAGACGGCGTCCGGCACTACCGCGAGGGCCACGTGGCGGTCGCGCATCCGCAGACGTGGCGCGAGCGGTTCGGCGAGGCCTATCGCGCCGAGCTGGCGGATTTCGTGCGATGCGTCGCCGAGGGGCGGCCTCCGTCGGTCGACGGCGAGGACGGCCTGCGCGCGCTGGAGGTCGCGCTGGCGGCGACGCAGTCGCAGCGCGAAGGCCGTCCCGTGCGCCTCTAGCGCGCGGCACCACCCGCCGATGCCGCGCTTCCACCGTCCAGCACGAATCCCGCCGCGCTCAGGACATCGGCCGCGCGCTTGTACGCCGTGCGGGCGACCTCATGCGGGTCGCGCTCCCAGTATTCCGGGCGGAAGATCTCGACGGAGGCCACGCCGTCGTAGCCACCCGCCCGCAGCGCCGAGAGGATCGCCCCGACCGGGATTGGCCCCTCGCCGGGATACCGACGATGCGCATCCGTGAGGGCATGCGGCGGGACGTCATCGCATCCGTTCAGGTGCACGACGAGCAGCCGATCCATCGGCAGCGCGGCGATGTCACGCAGGTCGCTGCCGCCGGCGTGAAAGTGAAACGTGTCGAGCACCATGCCGACGTTGGGGCGGTCGGCCTCGTTGACGATTTCGATGGCGAGGTCGAGCGTCGGGACGACGCAACCGGGCTTGCCGAGGAACTCGAACGCCAGCGCGACGTCGCCCGCGATGTCCGCCATCTCGCGCAGCACGCCGACGCTCTCGCGCACGACCTCGCGTCGCGCCGGAGCGGCGTCGCGGCGGCCGGGGACGACGACGATGGCCGGCGCCGCAATGGCGCGTGCGATCTCGACGAGCCGGCCGAGGTCTGCGAGCAGCGCGCGCCGTCCGGCGGCATCGCGGAAGGTGATGTCTTCGATCGAATTGATGGACCAGGAGGCGACGCCGGCCTCGCGCAGTCGCGCGGCGAGCGCGGCGACGCTCTCGCGCTCGAGGTATGGATGGAGCTTGCCCGCCCATACCTCGAGCGCGCTGAACCCGCACGCGGCCGCCAGGGCAACGTCCTGCTCGAGGGGCGAGCGCATGATCGTCGCGCCGTTCAGCGCCAGACGCATGCGGCGATTGTCGCTCGCGCGTGGGGCCGGGGCCAGCGGCCGCGCCCGCGCGTCCCGTGCTGGGCGCCGCAGCGCGGGCGCCGCGCGAACACACCGCATCCCGCCCGGCGCAGGTGGCTCCGCGCACCGGTCTCATCCACAATGGACGACGGATCCGTGCGCGGGACACGATCGTAGGATCCGGCGTCGTGCCGCCAGCAGCAGGAGGAGTGCGCGTCCATGATCACCGAGTCGCCGCGGGTCTCCTTCGCGGACTTCGAGCGGGCCACCGGCTGGGCGATCAAGCCGGAGGGCGCCTGCCGGGACGGCCGCTGTATCCCCCTCCCCGCCGGCACGCGCGACCCCGTGGACCTGCGCGTGGTCGCCGGCCACTTGCGGATGCCGCTGGTGCACGACGAGCCGTCCGGGCTGTGGGCGCTGGGCCCGGAGTCGGGAGGCCGCGCGCTGACGAGCGCCGTCGCGCCGGACCTGGAGTTGCCCGACGCGGACGGCGCGCCCTTCCGGCTGTCATCGCTGCGCGGGACGAAGGTGCTCCTCGTCGCCTGGGCGTCGTGGTGAGGGTGCCGCCTGGACCTGCCCGTGTGGCAGGCACTGCGCACCGAGCTTCGCCCGCGCGGCCTCGAGATCGTCACCGTCGGCCTCGACGTCAACGCTGAGGCCGCGCGCCGCGTCATCGCGAGTCACCCGCACGATCATCCGTCGCTCATCGACGCGGCCCACGTGCTCGATGAGCTGCTGGGGATCGTCAACGTCCCCAGCGGCGTCTGGATCGACGAGCGCGGCATGATCGTGCGGCCGCCGGAGCCGGCGTTTCCGGCGCGGCCGTCCTACGCGGACCCGTCGACGCTCGCGAAGCTTCCCCCGCGGCTCGCGGCGATGCTCGAGGAGGCGCGCAAGATCCGCATCGAACCGGAGGCGTACGTCAGCGCGCTGCGCGACTGGGTCGCCCGGGGCGACGCCAGCCCGTTCGCCCTGCCGCCGGACGAAGTGATCGAACGCAGCCGCCCGCGCCCGGCCGAAGAAGCGGCGGCCGCCGCCCATTTCGAACTGGCGCAGCACCTCTACCGGACGGGGCGCGAGCCGCTCGCCGTGGCGCATTTCCGCGAGGCGCACCGGTTGCACGCCGACAACTGGACCTACAAGCGGCAGGCATGGAGTCTCGCGGACCCGCTCCAGGGGCCGACGGAGCTCTACGAGGGCGACTGGTTGAGCGAGGTGCAGAAGCTGGGCGCGGAGAACTACTACCCGCCGCTGGCGATGGAGGGCCCGGCCGGACTCAATGCACCGTGACGGCGCCCGTCGCGCCGTCGATCGTCACGATGTCGCCGTCCCGCAGCCGCGTCGTCGCGCCGGAGAGCGCCACCACGGCGGGGATGCCGTACTCGCGCGCGGTGATCGCCGGGTGCGAGAGCGCGCCGCCGGTCTCCGTGATGATGCCGCCCGCGATCGCGAAGAGCGGCGTCCACGCCGGCGTGGTCATCACGCACACCAGGATGTCGCCGCGCTGAAGCCGCTCGCCTTCATCCGGCGCGTGCAGGATGCGCACGGGCGCGGTGACGACGCCGCGACTCGCCGCGGAGCCGGCCAGGCTGGCGCGCTTCACCGCCGCTTCTTCCGCGACCTTCCCGGGCGTGCCGATCACCGCGGGCGGCTCGAACGCGTGCCACCGCTGCCACGCGGCGCGTTCGGCCGCGACCAGCGCGCGCAGGTCAGCAGCGCCGTCGCGGCCGATCTCGTCCGGCGTGAGGAACAGGATGTCGTCCGCACGGTCGATGCGGCCGGCGCTCACGAGCGCGGCGCCGGCGCGGAGGAGCAGGCCGCGCATCGACCCGGTGATGACGAGCTGCCAGTACGCGCGGTCCTCGCGCACCGGCACGTAGCCCTCGAGCTGGGCGAGGATCGCCCGCAGTTCGTCGTGCTTCTCGACGGCGATCGCGGCGAGCGCGCGTTCCATCGCGTCCCGGCGCCGCCGTGCGCTGCGCGCTCGCAGCTCCTCGGGTGAGACGCGGTCGCGGCTGATCTGCGCGCGCACCAGGGCAAGCGCCGACTCAGGCCGTTCCGCCCACGTCGCCAGGCTCAGGCTCCACCCCTGCGACCGCCGGCCGTGACGCCGCATCAGGTCATCGAATGCGGCGACGAACGTCGCGGCGCGCGGCTCGGCGCGCAACGCCGGGAGCGCGCCCTCGACGCCGCGCTCGATGATCGCGCGGACCGCCGGCTCCCGGCGCGCCATCTCCGCCAGCTCCCAGACCTCCCCATCGATCCGCTGCGTCGCGTTCTCGCCACCCTGCGTCAGTTCGTGGCTCGTCAGCTCGGGGTCGGCGACGTGGGCCTCGTTGAGCAGCGCGTTCAGCCGCAACCCGGGGAGGAAGAGCAGCCCCAGGCAGGTGAACGTCTGGTGGAACCCGTAGAAGAGCAGCTCCGCCGCCTCGCGCAGGTCCGCGCCGGCATCCATCGCGCCGAGGCGGTCGCAGGCGGCGGCGATCCGCGGCTCGCAGTTCTGCGACCACATGCCCCAGGCGCCGCCGTATTCCTCGCCGGCGGCCATGTACCCCGGCGCCATCGCCGCGATGCGCTCCGGCGGCGGTTCGGTCGCGTTCGCATAGAGGAACGGCCCGAGCAACTGGAACCGGTAGAAGACGGGCGGCGGCTCGAGCCCGGCCTCCTGCCATGTGCGGTCGCCGCCCGGCGCGCCGTTGAGCCATACCCAGCGCTCCATCGGCGTCAGCGGTCCGGGCCAGTGCTCGCGTTCGAGCACCCACTCGTACTGCGGCGCTTCGGGATACACCCACTCGATGGGCAGCTCGGTGCCGTCCGGGCACGCGATCGTCGAGGCGCCGGCGACGTCCATGACCCCTCCGCTGCGCGACGAATCGCCGCTCAGGCTTCGATGCGGACGACCCCTGCGGTGCCATCGACGGTGATCGTCGCGCCGTCCTGGATCATCTGGGTCGCGACCTGCGTTGCGACGACACAGGGGATCGCGTACTCACGCGCGCAGATCGCCGAGTGCGAGAGCACGCCGCCGGAGTCCGTCACGACCGCCGATGCGATCGCGAAGAGCGGCGTCCAGGGCGGCGCCGTGGTCGTGCAGACCAGGACTTCGCCCGGTTGCAGGCGGCTCGCCTCCGCGAGGTCCTTGATCACGCGCGCCTTCGCCGTGACGCGCCCCTTGCTGGCCGCCTGGCCCTTGATCTCGCGGCCCTCGACCTGCGCCGGGCCGAGCCCGAAGAAGAGCGTCACGATGGGCGCCATCTCCGACGGGATGTGCGCCGGGTCCGGGGGCGCGCCGAGGAACGGGGGCGGCGTGAGCTCGCGCCACGAGGCGAAGTCCGCCCTGCGCTGATCGGCGATCGCCGCCGTCTGCGGCGAGGGCGTGCGGGCGGCCGCGCGGAGCTCGGCGGTGGTGAAGAAAAAGACGTCGTCCGGGCTGTGCAGCGCGCCCGCGGCGACGAGCTTGCGCCCGAGCGCGAGGAACGGCACCCGCAGCGAGCCGATCACCATGAGCTGCCAGAGCGCGCGCCCCTCGCTCACCGGCACGTGCGATTGCACGGCCTGGAGCATCGAGCGGAACGCGGGCAACTTCTCGGGCGGGAGCGCCGCCTCGACCTCGCGCACTGCGGCCTCGCGCTCCGCGGCCGAGCGCTCGTGCGCGGCGCGCGGCGAGCGTCCCGGGTCGTTGATGTAGTGCGCGATGAGCATCAGCGGCATCCGCGGGTTTTCGGCCCACGTCGGCCGCTCCATCACCGCCCAGCTGTCCACGCGCCAGCCGAACTCCTCGAGGTAGGCGTGGAACTTCGCGAGGAACTGCGGGCCGCCCTCGACCGACTCGAGCTCGTCGTAGCGGCCCTGGCGCAGCGCCTCGGCGACGGCCGGCTGGCGCGCGGCCTCCTCGGCGAGGTCGCTGAGGCCGGCGCCCGCGGCCGCCGTGCCGTTCTCGAATCCCTGTAGCAGCGTCGCTGCGACCTGCGCCGCGCGCGGGCCGAGCTCGCCCTCCAGGAACGAGACGAAGCCGAACGTGGGGCCCATGAACCCGGTGATCGGCTTCATCGTGAACCCGAACGCGAGCACACCCTCCTGGAGGATGCCATCCACGGCGTCCCCCAGTTCTCGCAGGCTCATCGCCTCGTAGTCACGCCTGCGGACGTCGCGGCAGAACCGGGTGACCTGCGGGAGGTAGTCGTTCGTCCAGACGTCGAGCACGCCGCGCTCGATGATCTCCTTCGTCGGCGGCCGTGGCGTCGGTTGCGTGGAGAACGCGTACCCGTTGATGTAGACGGTGCGGCAACTCATGTACCGCTCGTACATGCGGTCCCAGAACTCGGCGCCGAGCTGGCAGACCGGGTCGGGCGCGTGCATGGGGTCGTAAATCCACGTCTGCGCCGCGTCCTCCGGCGAAGCCCAGGTGACGCTGAAGTCCTTCGCGTAGCTCGAAACCATGGCTTGCGCCTCCATCATGCGGTCGGCCGACGACGGTAACGGATGCCTGGAGCCGCCCGCGCGGCTGGAAGAGCGGGGGACGGCGCGCTATAACGTCGCGTCGATTGACGATTCTATCCGCGGGCCGCGCCCGGCGCCACCGGTGGCGCGTGCTCCCGACGAGGTCCGGCGATGAGCACGATCCACTGGCTCGGCAACGAGGACTGTCACGCGGAAGGGCTGGTCGGCGGCAAGGCGGCGATGCTCAGCCGCCTCGCCGCGCTGCACGCCGTGCCGCCGGGGTTTGCCATCGCGGCGCTGCCGGCCTCGGCGCCGGCGCTGCCCGAGCCGCTGCTGCACCCCCTCGCGCAGGCGTACAGCCTGCTCGCGGACCGCTGCGGCATGCCGGAGCCGGCGGTGGCGGTGCGCTCGTCCGCGCTCGACGAGGACGGCGCCGCTGCCTCCTTCGCCGGCCAGCACGACACGTACCTCAACATCCGTGGCAGCGACGCCGTCCGGGCCGCCGTCGAACGCTGCATCCGCTCCGCAGCCTCGCCCGAAGCGGTCGCGTATCGGACGCAGCGTGGCCTGCCGCTCGATGACGTGCGGATCGCCGTGCTCGTGCAGCAACTGGTGCCGTCCGAAGTGTCGGCCGTCGTCTTCAGCGCGAACCCCATCACGGGCAGCCGCGACGAGGTCATGATCAATGCGAGCTGGGGGCTCGGGGAGAGCATCGTCGGCGGCAGCGTTACGCCCGACACCTTCGTCGCGCGGAAGCGCGACGGCGAGGTGACGCTGCGCGACGTCGCGTCGAAGCGCTACATGACGGTGATGACGCAGAGCGGGACGGCGGAGGTCCCCGTGCCCGGCGAGCTCGAGAACGCCTGCACCCTGACCGACGACCAGGTACGCGCGATGACCGAGCTGGCGGTCAAGCTCGAGGCGGCGGCCGGGCGGCCCGTCGACATCGAGTGCGCGATCGCGGACAACCAGCTCTACCTGCTCCAGTGCCGGCCGATCACGACGCTGCGCTGAGGGCGGGGGATGCGGGCGCCGCCGAACGCTGCCGCTGACGCATCGTCTCGTCGTGCGCCCGGCGTCCCGCTGCTCGTCGCGCTCTCCTCGCTCGGCACCGTGCTGGCGCCGCTGAACTCGACGATGGTCGCGGTGGCGCTGCCGGAGATCCGGCACGAATTCTCGCTCAGCCATGCGACGGTCGGCTGGCTGATCTCCGGATACCTCATCGCGATGGCCGTGACGCAGCCCATCGGCGGCCGCCTGGGCGACCAGATCGGACGCGCCCGCGTGTACCGCGGCGGGCTCCTGGCGTTCCTCGCGCTCTCGCTCGCGCTGTCGTTCTCGCCGAACTTCGCGGTGCTCGTCGCGCTGCGGATCGCCCAGGCGATCGCCGGTGCGGTGCTCATCCCCAACGGCATGGCGCTGCTGCGGGTGCACGCCCCGGCGCGTCAGCTCGGGCGCCTCAACGGCATCAACGGCGCGGTCGTGTCGTTCGCCGCGGCGGCCGGCCCGCTGATCGGCGCGGCCACGCTCGCCGTCGGGTCGTGGCGCTGGCTCTTCCCGCTCAGCGTGCCCTGCATCGCCCTGGCGCTCTTGCTCCTGCGCGGGCTCGATGAGCCGCCACCTGAGCGCACCACGCGCGCGCCGATCGACTGGCCCGGGACGGCGGCGTTCGTCGGCGTGCTGGTCGCGCTCACGTTCCAGCTCGAGGCGGTGCGTGGCGACGGCAGCGCGTGGATGGCCACGGCCGGGTGGATCGCGCTCGCGGCGCTCAGCGCGCTCTTCGTGTGGCGGCAGCAGGTATCGGCGTCGCCCGCGGCGGAATGGCGGCTGTTTCGCAGCCGTTCCTTCGCGGGCGCGACGGCCTACGTGCTGCTGACCAACCTGTCCATGTACACGACGCTGCTCATGGTGCCCTTCTTCGTCCGCGACGTGCAGGACCGGGGCGCGGCGCTCGCCGGTCTGCTGCTCGGCGCGATGTCGGTGCTGGTCGCGGTCGTCGCCCCGATCAGCGGCCGGCTCGCCGACGAGCACGGGCGGCGGCCGGCCGCGCTTGCCGGCGCGGCCATCATGCTCGGCGGCGCGATCATGCTGCTCGCCGGAATGCGCGCGGACGTGCCGACCGCGTACCTGGCGCTGTGCCTCGCCGTGCTGGGCCTCGGGCTCGGAGCCGGCGTCGGCGCGGCGAACACGGCGGCGATCGAGGCGGCCCCGCGGTCACTGGCGGGGTCGGCGTCGGGGACCAGCTCGATGATGCGCTACCTGGGCAGCATCGTGGGCGCGGGGATCCTCGCCGGCGTGCTGGGCGAAGGCAGCTCGGCGGGCGACATCAATACCTTCCGCTTCGTCGTTGGCGCGGTCATCGCGACCGCCGCCCTCGCCGTCGTCGCGGCGGCATTCATCCACACGTTCCCGCGCCCTGAGTTCGAGGCGGTAGAGGCGGAGGAGCCCGGCTTGCGGTCCGCCGTGCGCGAGCGGGCGGCGACGGAACCGGCCTGAGCGGGACGACGCATCCCGCGCCTCGACCGCCACGCTGCGCGACCGCTGGCGATGCGGCGCGGCGAAGGAGTTGGCGTCTTCTTCCGGGCCGTCGTCGGGAGGGGAATGGTCGGGGCGACTGGATTCGAACCAGCGACCTCCTGAACCCCATTCAGGTGCGCTACCGGACTGCGCTACGCCCCGACCCACGCCGATCGTAGCACGACCTCGCGCGCGGCGCGCTACTGGTGCCGCGTCGAGATCCCACCATCGACCGGGATCACGGCGCCCGTCAGGTACGCCCCCGCGCGCGACGCGAGGAAGATCGCCGTCCCGGCCATGTCATCGGGCCGGCCGATGCGGCCCAGCGGATTCGTCGAGCGGATCTGGTCACCGAAGCGCTGCAGCGTCTCCGCCATCATCTTGCTCTCGAACGGCCCCGGGGCGATCGCGTTGACCGTGATCCGCCGCGCCGCCAGCCGGTGCGCGAGCACGCGCGTCAGGTGGTGCACCGCCGCCTTGCTCGACGAGTACGCGTAGGTCTCGAGCATCGGCGCCTGCAGGCCATCGATCGAGCCGATGTTGATCACCCGCGCGGGGTCGTCGTCGCTCGCCGCGGCGCCGAGCAGCGGCTCGAGGAAGCGCGTGAGGTGGAACACGCCCTTCACGTTGAGCGCGAACACCTTGTCGAACCCCGCGTCCGGGTAGTCGGCGAGCGGCGCGCCCCAGTTCGCGCCCGCATTGTTCACGAGGATGTGCAGCCTCTCCTCGCGCTGGGCGATGGCGTCGGCGAGCGCGCGGCAGCCCGCTTCCGTGCCCAGATCCGCCGGCAGCGACAGGCACGTGCCCTCCTTCGAGAGCTGCGCCGCCACCTCATCGCAGGCGTCCTTCTTGCGCGACGAGACGTAGACCTTCGCGCCGGCCTGCACGAACCCGCGCGCGATCATCAGGCCGATGCCGCGCGAGCCCCCCGTAACGACCGCCGTCTTGCCCGAGATGTCGAACAGCCCGCCCATCCGTCCGTCCTTTCGCCTGCGTGCGGCCGAGCCGCGATGCCCGGCGAAGCGTAGATTCGGTCACGGGCAGGCGCAACCGGCGCTGCGCCGACCTGCGCCGTATGATGTCAGCGCCGGAGGTGCCGTATGACCACACCCGCGACCAACGACCGCTACCTCATCCGCAGCCTGGACGCGACGCCCGAGGAGCGCGGCGTCTGTGGCTGGCGCAGGACGCTCGTCACGCGCGACGACACACCCGTCGCCAACGTCTCTCACCTCCGGATCGACGACAGCAAGTACCACTACCACCGGGAGATGACCGAGTTCTACTACGTGCTCTCCGGCGGCGGCACGATCACCCTCGACGGGGAGAAGCGCGGGATCACCGCCGGCGACCTCGTCGTCATCAAGCCCGGCACCTGGCACACCTCCGACGGCGAGATGGACGTCCTCATCCTCGGCGTCCCCGCCGGCGAGCAGACGGACGTCTGGTTCGAGTAGGCAGGTCGGAAGAACCTGGGCAGCGAAGCAGCGCCGGACCTCCCGGCCATCTCGCGGGCTCTGCCGAGCCCCCGGGCGCAGAGCTATCGGATGAGGATGGCAGATGGCCCGGGCGGCCCCGAGCGGTGAGCGTCACCGGTCGCCCGTCGCACCGCCGTCAACCCCAATGGCAGAAAATCGGGCGGCCGGGTTCTGGATCGCGCCCGGGCTGACGACGTATGATTTAGCAACCGCTAAGTGACGAGCCGCCGGCCGGCGCCGACGACAGGAGTGCAGCATGAAGCCCGAACTGATCGAACAGCTCCGCAAGGAGACGGCCGGCGAGGACCTCGACCTCTCGTGGCTCGAGGCGCCCGCCGCCCAGCGCGGCCTGCGCGTCGCGCCCGGCAAGCGGGGCCTCACCGTCGAGGACATCGCCACCGAGAGCTACGGCGATATCCCGCAGCAGACGCGCAACCAGACGGGCCGCATGCGCGGCGCCGCGCCCCGCAGCGACGCGCAGAGCACGCAGAAGATCTGGGGCTCGAAGGCCGCCGTCTGGTCCGAGTCGGCGATGCTCCTCTACGAAGAGGCGGTGCAGCGCCAGTGGTCCTCGGCGACCGACATCCCGTGGCACGAGATGCCGGAGCTGCCGGAGGAGCTGGAGCTGGCGATGTCGCAGCTCTGCACGTTCCTCACGCAGGTCGAGTTCATCGCCGGCGACGTGCCCGGCCAGTACGCGCCGAACGTCAGCGGCGAGTACTTCGAGATCGGGCTGTTCCTCGCCTCGCAGATCATGGACGAGGCGCGGCACCTGGACGTCTTCCGCAAGCGCGCGCTCGCGAACGGCATCGGGCTGCTGTCCGCGGGCCCGGGCGCGGTCGGCCTCCTGACGGCGCAGGACTTCACCGAGATGGCGTCGACGCTGCACCTCGTCGGCGAGGGGTTCGTGCAGTCGATGTTCCGCATGGGCGAGCTCTTCGCGCAGAGCGAGGTCGACAAGCGCATGTTCCGCCTCGCCGCACAGGACGAGAGCCGCCACGTCGCGTTCGGCGTGATGCACATGAAGTACGTGATGGACACGCAGCCGGAGCGGCGCGACGAGATCCACACGTACCTCGACCGCATGGAGGGCCAGATCGGCGGCGGCTCGGCGCAGGCGGGGCTCACCGGCGGCGGCCCGACGGCGGAGGCGCTCGCTATCCTGCTCGGCGGCGGCACCAGCGAGTCGCAGCTCCGCGAGGGCTACGGCAAGCTGCTCGCGATCCGCAAGCGGCAGGTCAACGAGTACATGCACCGGCTGGAGGTCGTCGGCCTCGGCGACCGCCGCCAGCGCATGGCGCCGATGATGCAGATGCTGCTCGACCCGCCGCGCAACTAGCGCCGCGAGCCTGCGCACACGGAATTGTCACACGCGTGACAAATTGATCGGGCGACGCGCCGATATCGCGCGCCCGTCGCATCCGGGAGGGGTGGATGGCCGACACAGAGGCGAAGGAAGAACTGACCGCGGCGCCACAGTTGCCGCCGCTGCCGCCGCTCGACATGAGCTGGGCGAAGGCCCCGACGGAGCGCCCGCCGCGCCCGAAGATCGGCGAGGAGGGGCTGACGCTGCGCCTCGCCGACCACGGATCCTACGGCTGGGCCCCTGACCACTGGCCGTACGAGAACGACACACCGCGCGGCGCCTTCCCCGCCGCCGACATGGGGCTGCCCGCGCCGTACACGATCTATGAGAAGGCGGAGGTCTGGGCGGACAACGCCGCCGACCTCTACGAGCTTGCGATCAAGGAGCAGTGGAAGCCGGCGACGCAGATCGCCTGGAACTCCATCGAGGCGCTCCCCGAGCACATCGAGTATGCACTGGACCAGATCTTCTCGAACATCTCCGAGCAGCAGTACAACTCGAACGCCGTGCTGATGGGCTGGTTGAAGCAGATCTCCTACGGCTATCACGAGGTGAAGCTCTACCTGGCGACGCAGTCGTTCGACCAGGCGCGCCACGTCGAGGCGTTCCGCAAGCGCGCGCTGGCGAACGGCGGCGGGCTCGGCGTGCAGACGCCCGGGTTCTTCAGCCGCGCGGTGATGGCATCGTTCAAGTTCACCGAACTGATCGTCTACACGAACATCATCCGCGCATCGTTCCTGCTGGCGCTGTGCGAGCAGTCCGACAAGCTCGCGCGCTCGAAGGCGGACCGGCAGCTCTTCGAGAACACGGCGAACGACCTGCGGCGCCACCTGGCGTACGGCATCGAGCACCTGAAGTACTACCTGCAGACGGGGCCGCAGCGGCGCGCGCAGGTGAAGAACTGGCTCGACCGCGGCGAGGTGATGATGGCCGCGGACCTGCAACGCGACAAGCCGCTGCGCGAGGCGTTCATCCTCGCGCTCGGCGACACCGTGGCGCAGGGGAAGGAGCGGCTGCGGGCGCTGCGACAGGCGCAGCTCGAGAAATACCTGCTGACGCTGGAGGCGGCGACGATCTACGACCGGCGCCCGCTCGTGCAGCACCGCCTGCAGGAGGCCGTCGAGGCGCCGTAGGCGCGCGTGCGTTTCGCGACCTCCGGTGCCCGTCCCGGCACGGTGCGGCGGGGGCCGGCCGGGCCGCGTGACCTTCTCCGTCAGAGCCTGCAGCGACCGCGGCGCGGTTGCCGGGGCGGGGGCGGCTGATAGAATGTGCCGTTATGCTCGAAGCCCTCTCCGACAAGCTGTCTGGCGTCTTCCAGAAGCTCGGATCCCGAGGCACCATCACCGAAAAGGACCTCGATGACGCGATGCGCGAGGTCCGCATCGCGCTGCTCGAGGCGGACGTCAACTTCAAGGTCGTGCGCCAATTCATCGCCTCGGTGCGGGAGCGGGCGCTGGGTGCGGAGGTGCTCAAGAGCCTGAGCGGGCCGCAGCAGGTCATCAGCATCGTCAACGAGGAGCTGGTGAACATCCTGGGCGGCAGCCAGTCGGCGCTCCAGCTCGCCTCGAAGCCGCCGACCGTCATCATGCTCATCGGCCTCAAGGGCTCGGGGAAGACGACGACGGCCGCGAAGCTCGCGCTGCAGATGCGGAAGCAGGGCCAGCGGCCGCTGCTCGTGGCCGCGGACCCGTACCGGATGGCGGCGGGCGAGCAGCTCAAGTCGCTCGGGCGGCAGCTTTCGATGCCGGTCTTCGAGGCGAACAGCGACGAGCCGCTGCCGGAGCTGTGCCGCGACTCCCTCGCCGAGGCGAAGCGCCAGGGGTCGACGGTGATCATCGTCGACACGGCTGGGCGCTCGACCGTGGACGGCGAGCTGATGACCGAGATCACGCAGGTGCGCGAGGCCCTGGACCCCGACGAGACCATCCTCGTGCTCGACGCGATGACCGGCCAGGAGGCGGTGAACGTCGCGCAGGAGTTCCACGACCGGCTCAACGTGACGGGCATCATCGTCACGAAGATGGACGGCGACGCGCGCGGCGGCGCCGTGCTCTCGATCCGCGCCGTCACGGGGTTGCCCGTGAAGTTCATCGGCACGGGCGAGAAGCCGGACGCGCTGGAGGCGTTCTACCCGGACCGCTTCGCGTCGCGGATCCTCGGCATGGGCGACGTGCTCGGACTGATCGAGAAGGCGAAGGAAGCGATCTCCGAGGAGGACGTCCAGGCGATCGAGAAAAAGATGAAGTCGCGCCAGCTCGACCTGGAGGACTTCCTGGTGCAGTTCCAGCGCATCAAGAAGATGGGGCCGTTGAACCAGCTCGTGGACATGATCCCGGGCGTCAGCCAGATGAAGCGGCAGATGCGCGTCGACGACCTGGACGACGGGTTCTGGAAGAAGGCCGAGGCGGTCGTCTACTCGATGACGCCGGAGGAGCGCCGCCGGCCGGAGATCATCAACGGCAGCCGCCGGCGCCGTATCGCCGCGGGGAGCGGCACGACGCCGCAAGAAGTGAACCGCCTGCTGAACCAGTGGAAGGAGGCGAAGAAGATCATGCAGACCTTCGCCAACAACCGCTCGGGGTTCCTGAACATCTTCGGAGGGAGATAACCAGTGCTCAAGATCCGCCTGCGCCGCGTGGGGAAGAAGAAGCAGCCGAACTACCGCGTCGTCGTCGCCGACTCGCGCGCGCCGCGGGACGGCGCGTTCATCGAGACCATCGGCACGTACAACCCGCTGACGCAGCCGGCGACGATCGCGATCGACGAGACGAAGGCGCGCGAGTGGCTCGACAAGGGCGCGGTGCCGACGGAGCGCGTGCAAAAGATCCTCGCCGGCCAGGGCATCGGCGAGCCGCCGAAGTTCACGCCGAAGGCGAAGGCCGAGAAGCCGGCGAAGGGCGACCAGGCCGCCGCGGCCGCGCCCGCGGCGGAAGAGGCGCCGGCCGCGGAGGAAGCGCCGGCGGAGGCGTAACCCCATGAAGGAACTCATCGAGTTCATGGCGCAGCGGCTCGTTGACCATCCGGAGCAGGTGCAGGTCACGGAAGAGCAGCACCGCAACCGCATCATCGTGCGGCTGGAAGTAGCCGAGGACGACTACGGCAAGGTCATCGGCAAGAACGGGCGGATCGCGCAGGGCCTTCGGGCGATGCTGAAGGTCGCGGCGGTGCGCCGCAACGCCTATGCGTCGCTCGAGATCGGCGAGTGAGCCGCCGGCTCCGCCCGCACATCTCACGCACTCCCCCCAGGAACCGCACCACGCCGGACATTGCGCCCGGCGTGCCGCGCCCGAAAGGCGCGCCGCCATCGCCCGCGCGCAGGGCCCAGCGCGCCTCGGCTGCGAAGACCACGCTCGCACCGGCGCGGACGGAGCAGGCGAGGCCGCCCGGCGCAGCGGCGCGCGGACGCCCGCAGCGCGATCCCGACCCGGGGTTCGTCGCCGTCGGACGCGTGCTGGCGCCCTTCGGGCTGAAGGGCGAGGTCAAGGTGCAGCCGCTCACCGATAATCCGAAGCGCTTCGCGACGGGGGCGCGGATGTACGCGCGGCAGGAGCGCGTCACGGTCGCGGGTGCGCGGGAGGCCGGCGGGCACCTCTACGTGCGCTTCAAGGGCATGGGCGACCGCACGAGCGTCGAACGGCTGCGGCACGCGCTGCTGCAGGTGCCGGAGCGCGACCTGCCGGCGCTGCCGGAGGGCGAGTACTACCGTTTCCAGCTCCTGGGGCTGCGCGTCGTGCGGCGGGACGGCTCCGTGCTCGGGACACTCGAGGAAGTCATCGAGACGGGCGCAAACGACGTGTACCGCGTGCGCACGGCGGACGGCGGCGACGCGCTGCTCGCGGCGACGGACGACGTGATCGTGCGCGTGGACCTCGACGCGGGGGAGATGGTCGTCGACCCGCCGGAGTGGCGCTAACGCGCCGCTCGAGGCGCCGCGGACCCGTTACGGTTGCACGCCTCCAACGCGCATCGCGGATGCGATGATCGAATTCCAATAGCTGACGCCGACGGATTGTTTTGCGCCCGCTGCCGTGCGTAGCATCGGGCGACCCATCACCCCGCTGGCGACTTCCTGGCGATTGGAGGAGATACCTTGCGACTCATCCGGCGGTTCGGCATCGCGCTCGGCGCCGTGGCGCTCGTGGCGCTCGGGGCGACGGGGATCAGCGCGCACCCGGCGCTCGCATACGGCAATGCGCACGGCGCGCATCAGGTGTACCAGATCGAAGCGTCTTCGAACTGCAACAACCCGGACGTCTGCGGCGAGATGCTGGGCGGGTTCTGGGCCTGGGGCGTGCTGTACGCGGACGGCACCGGCGACGCCGAGTTGACGTTCTGCGGACACTTCGCGAACGACCACGGCCCGCAGCTCGAGGGGGCTGGACACATGCACATCGACCTGCACTGGACGATCGAGAACGGGATGATCGTGGTGACGAGCGAGACGGACACGATCGTCGGGCGCTTCCCGGAAGTCGACTTGATCGCGAGCGAGGACGAGCCGATCGCGCCGGCGGCGGCCGGGCACTACGACACGCAGGACCTGCTGGGCTTCAGCGCACCCGGCGTGAGCTTCCAGGTGCAGGTGGTCGCGCTGCACTAGGCGGCGCGGCGCCCCGGTTGAGCGCGTCGCGGGGCCGTCGCTATACTGGCGGGGGTCACGGGGATATAGCTCAATTGGGAGAGCGCCGCGTTCGCAATGCGGAGGTTGGGGGTTCGAGCCCCCCTATCTCCACCATCCGAGACCGAAGCGCCCGGCTGTCATGGCCGGGCGCTTGTCATTCGTGTTTCGAGCGTTCGTGCTGACCCACCCCGCGGAGATTGATCGTATTTCCGGGGACGCCCCCGCCCCCGGCGGAGCTGCGCCCTATCCCTCCCGTGCGTCCGGCGCCGCCGCCCGCGCTAGAAGCGCAGGCCGATGTCGAAGGTCGCGGCGTAGCGCGCGCCGGCACGCACGACGTCGAGCGTCAGCATGCCGTTCGAGTCGCGGAAGATGCCGTCGGCGCCGTTCGGCGTGCGGCCCGCGGCGCCCTTCGCGGCGTACGCGCCCTGCGCGTGCACCCGGTCGGAGAGCGCGTCGTCGAAGAACCACTGCGACGTGAACTCGTGGCCGGAGGCGGCGCGGACCTTGAAGTGGATGTGCGTCGCGCGGCCCTGGTACCAGCCGGGATAGACCGTCGTGAACGACGCGCGGCCATCGACGTCGGTGAGCTGATAGCCGCGGAGGAACTTCTGGCCGCGCGTGTCGAAGGCGCCGGCGATGTCCGTCACATCGGAGTAGATGCCGAGCGCGTCGCACTGCCACACATCGATCTGTGCGCCGGGCAGCGGCGCACAGCCGCCGTCCGCGCCGACCTGCGACACGAGCACCGCGAGGTCGAGCTGGTCTCCGTCGCTGGCGTTGCCGGTCGCCGGGTCGCTGCGGATGTCGGTGCGGTTCAGCTTCTCGTCGACGAAGTACGGCCCCTCCGTGAGCTCCGGGACGACGACGCACGCCGGGACGGCGCGCGTCGACGACGCCGCGGCCGCGGTCGGTCGCGCGCCGACGGTGGGTGTCTCGCCCGACGCCGTAGCCGCGCTCGTAGGCCGCTCCGGCGACCCGCCGTCCGAGCAGCCAACCACGAGCGCGGCGCCCGCCAGCCCGAAGAGGGCGAGCACCTCCCGTCGCGACATCAGCCGCCCGATCAGCGCATCATCCGCGTCCGACACGCAACCTCCCTCTGCGGCCGGTAGCCCGGCGCCCATTCTCGCATCCACGGAGCCGCGCGGGGTCTTGGCGTCAGCTAAGGGAACGTTACGGCACGGTGGCAACTTCTGCTGCTGCTAGGGAGCGGTGGTATTGCCCGCAGGCGCCGTCGGGCGGGACGCTGGGACGGAGGAGGTGCGCATGGAGCTCGAGGGGAAGGTGGCCCTCGTAACGGGCGCCGGGAGCGGCATCGGGCACGCGATCGCGTCGCGCTTCGGTCGCGAGGGCGCGTCGGTCGTGGTGAACTACTTCGGGTCGGAGGACGAGGCGGAGGCGCTCGCGGGCGAGCTGAGCGCATGCTGCGCGCGCTCGATCCCGGTGCGCGCCGACGTCTCGGACGGCGCCCGGGTGCGGCGGATGTTCGAGGAGGCCGTCGAGGCGCTGGGGCCGGTCGACGTGCTCGTGAACAACGCCGGGATCTCGCAACCGGCGGCGTTTCTCGAGATGGACGAGGCGACGTGGGACCGCACCCTGCACGTGGACCTGAAGGGCGCGTTCCTCTGCGCGCAGGCGGCGGCGCGCGTCATGCGCGACAACGGCGGCGGCGCGATCATCAACATCTCGTCGGTCCACGAGGACGTGCCGTTCCCCGGCTTCGCGCACTACTGCGCGGCGAAGGGCGGCATGCGCATGCTGATGCGCGCGCTGGCGCCGGAGCTGGCGCCGCTCGGCATCCGCGTCAACAACATCGCGCCGGGCGCGATCGCGACGCGCGTAAACCGGCGGACGATGGATGATCCCGAGAAGATGGCGCTGCTGCGGCGCGTCGTGCCGCTCGGCCGCATGGGGACCGCGGACGAAGTCGCGGAGGTCGCGCTGTTCCTCGCGTCGGAGCGCGCGCGCTACGTGACCGGCTCCACGTACTACGTCGACGGCGGACTCGCGCGGCACGCGGAGCCGGTGTAGCGATCAGCGCTTGTGCTTGCTCGCGGCCTTCCGGCGGGCTGCGCGGCCGAGCGCGGGCGGCGCGTAGCCGGCGGGCTGCGGGGCGACGGGCGAGAGCGTCACTGGCGCGTCGGACGCCCAGACGAAGCCATCGCTGACGCCGCCGAAGTCGGTGGTCCAGTACCAGCCGTAGGGGCTGGACGCGTCGTAGTAGCGGCCGATGCCGATCGTCGTGTAGTTCGCGCCGAGCATGTTCGCGTTGTGGCCGGGCGAGTTGCGCCAGGCATCGAACGCCTGCTGCGCGGTCGTGTAGCCGGCGGCGATGTTCTCGCCGAGCCAGGTGTTGTAGCCGTAGCCGCAGTCGCGGATGCGGTCGACCCAGGTGCGCGTCAGGTCGTCGTGCGCGAAGTAGCGGTTCGCCGCCATGTCCTTCGACTTCCAGGCGGACGCGCGCGACAGGCCATACGAGAGCGTCAGCGGCGCGAGGCCGTTCTGGACGCGATAGTTGTTGATCAGCGTCAGGAACGCCCGCTCTTCGCTGTCCAGCGACGGGTCGACGGTGCAGTCGCCGGCGCCCGCGGCCGTCCCGGCGCCATGCCCGGCGGGCAGCGCGACGGCGAACGAAGCGAGCGCAACCGACGCGAAGAGCAGCGCGAGGACGCGCGCGCGAGCGGACATACCCCACCCCCGGAGCCGATCCCTGACACCTCAGTTATCGGCCCGGGGACGCGTGCCTGAACCGCGGTCCCGAAGCCGCCGCGGCGCGGCTATGCGGCGCGCGCAAGGGCAGCCGTGAGCGGCACCGAGTCGTCGGCGAGACGCCCGGGGTCGAGGCGCGCGTGCTGCGCGATCCACTCGGGCGCGCGCTCGCGCTCCTCGTCCGGCCGCTGCATGACGAACGCCGCGCGCAGCACGCCATCGCGCAGCCACCAGGCACTGAAGCTCGACGTGGTGACGTCGCCGCGATAGACGGCCTGCGCATCGGCGGTGTCGCCCCAGAACTCGTACGACAGGTCGAAGACGTCGCTGAAGAAGTAGGGCACGTGCGCCCACGGCGCCTCGTCGCCGGTCATCGCGCGCGCGACGTAGCGCCCCTGCTCGACGGCGTTGTCCCAGTGCTCCACGCGGCGGCGCGTGCCGAAGACAGCGTCCGGGTAGTTGGCCACGTCGCCTGCGGCGTAGATGTCAGGCGCGCTGGCGCGCAGGTGGTCATCGACGACGATGCCGTTGTCGATGCGGAGGCCAGCGGCGTCGAAGGGCGCAACGGCCGGCACGACGCCGACGCCCGCGACGACGAGGTCGGCGCGCAGCCGCTCACCGGAACCGAGGCGGACGCTCTCGATCGCGCCGTCGCCCTCGATCGCGGCGATCGTGTCGCCGGGGATGAACGTCACGCCGCGCTGCTCGTAGTACTGCCCGAAAAACGCGGACATCTCCGGCGTAAAGAAGCGTTGCCAGACGCGGTCCTCGGGGAACACCATCACCGTCTTGAGGCCGCGGTCCGCGAGCACCGAGGCGACCTCCATCGCGATGAAGCCGGCGCCTGCCACGACGGCCCGCTGCGCTCCCCCGGCCGCCGCGCGGATGCGCTTCGAGTCGTCGAGCGAGCGCAGGTAGTACAGCCCATCGGGCGCCTGGCCGATGCCGGGCAGCGGGCGCACCGCCGAGCCCGTGGCGATGAGCAGCTTCTCGTAGCCGCAATCGGCTCCGCCCGACGTGCGCACGGTGTGGGCGGCCGGGTCGGCGGCCGTGACGTGCGTGCGCAGCTTCAGCGCGATGCCGTGCTGGCCGTAGAACTCGGGCGGGTTGATGGCGACCGACGCCTCGTCCTCCCGGCCGGCGAGGAAGCCCTTCGAGAGCGGCGGGCGCTCGTAGGGCGGTGCGGCATCGGCCGAGAGGATGGCGAGCTCGCCGGGCTTCAGGCCGCGGGCGACGAGCTCCTGCGCGGCGTATCCGGCGACCATGCCGCCGCCCACGATGACGTACCGGTATCGCTCCATGGCTACCTCCAGGAGGGGTACGACGGTGGCGGAGCGCCGGATTCCTCGCATCATGCTAGGCGCCCGAGCGGCTCGAGGAGCATCGCCCGATGCGGTAGCGCGGGCACGGGGCCGCGGGTAGGATCGGGAGGCCGGAGCGGGACGAAGGAGATGCGCGTGACGCTCGAACAGCCCAGCGATGAAGACCGCCAGCAGGCTTCGCCCGAGAACGTCGCGAAGATGTGGAAGTTCGTCGAGAAGTTCGCCGAGAAGAGCGGCTCGTACCTGCACCCGCAGCGCGAGATCACGGAGTTCCTCGTCATCGGCCTCGCGAAGCACATCGACGAGGTCGGGCGGCCGCTGTGCCCGTGCAACTTCTACGAGGACAAGGCGGAAGAAGCGAAGCGGAGCACGTGGATCTGCGCCTGCGAGGAGATGCAGAAGTACAAGTACTGCCACTGAATGCTCTTCTGCAATTCGGAAGGTCTTCCGATCACCGAGCACTTGCCAGAGGGACACGAAGGACGCGAGATCTACGGCATCGTGAAGGATCCGCATCCCGACAAGGGGCGCGCGCTCGGGCGGCTCGAAGAGAAGCAGGGACGCACGATCGACAAGTCGGGCGGGCGCCGGCCTGACGAGCCCACGCGCGAGGCGTGACGCGGGCGCGTCGCCGGGACCTGCCGGCGATCTATGACCTCGTCTCGGCGTGCTTCCCCGAAGCGCCGCGGGCGATCTTCGTCGCCCAGTACGAGCGCGACTCGACGATGCGGCTGCGGCACGCCCGCATCGGGCGCGAGGACGGACGCGTGCTGGCGCACGTGCGCATCTTCGCGCGTCGCATGCTCGTGCGTGGCGTGCCGGTCGCGGCCGGCGGCATCGGCGCGGTCGCGACGGCGGCGGACGCGCGGGACGCCGGCCACGCGACCGCCCTGCTGCGCGAGGCGATCGACCGGATGCGGCGGGACAGCATCGCGGTGTCGTTCCTGTTCACCGGCATCCCGGGCTTCTACGAGCGCCTCGGCTGGCGCGTGGTGCGCGAACCGGAGTTGAGCGCCGATGCACGCGAGGCGGCCGCGCTCGCGCACGACCCCGCGGTCCGGGTGCGCGCCGCGACGGGCGCCGACCTGGGCGCGATGCTGCGCATCTACCGGCGCGCGAGCGCCGGCGGCACGGGCGCCATCGTTCGGACGGCGCGCACCTGGCGCGACGCGACTGCCTGGCTCGACGAGGACGCCAGCTTCGTCGCGCAGGTGCGCGGGGCGCCGGTGGCCTACCTGCGCTCGCGCGCACGTCACTTCGGACGGCAGATCCTGGAGGCGGAGCACCTGCCGGGGCACGCGGGCGCGATCGCCGCGCTCGTCGCCGCGGCGGGGCAACGGGCGGCGGAAGACGGCGCGCCGCTGGTGACGCTCGCGCCCGAAGGGCACGCGCTGGCGCTCGCGCTGCAAACGCTGCCATCGACGCGGAGCACGCCGCATGTGCGCTTCCCCGAGATGCTGCGCATCATCGACCTGCGGACGCTGCTCGATGCGCTGATGCCTTGGCTGCGCGCGCGGGCGGCCGGCCACCGCGGCGGGAAACTGGTCCTCGGTCTGCGGGCGCCGGACGAGCAGCGCGCGGCGGTGGTCTTCGAGGGCGCATCGGCGCGGATCGCGTCGGTGCGCGCGGAGATCGAGCTGGACGAGGCCGGGACGCTGCGGGCGCTCTTCGGGCAGGCGCGCGCGTCGTCGCTGGTGCGGCCGCGGCCGCCGGCCGGCGTGGCGCGCCGGCTCGATGCGCTGCTGCCAGAGACGCCGCTGCGCTTCTGGAACTCCGACCGCATCTAGGCGTGAGCGAGCAACCGTTAGCACGTCGATAATCTGCGTTCACGCGCGGATCACATGCCGAGCGCAGGATCGTGTTCGTAGCCCGGCGGCCGGGACGCGCGAGGCGGGGCGCGCGGAACGGCAGCGGGGCTCGCCCCCTCCCGGGCCGTGCTCCCGCGGCCCAGAGCCCAGAAGAGCCACGCGCTCGCGTGGCTCTTCGCACGTCCATCCGTTGACGCGCCCCGGCGCGTAACATGTCCGAAGCACCATTCGTCGTGGCGGTTCCGGATACTGGAAAGCGGACTGGCCGCGCCGGGGCGCGCATCGAGAACGGGGAGCGAGGAGATGGGATGAGGAAGGCATTACCGACGCTGGCGGTCGTTGTCGTGAGCATGGTGCTCGGTGCGGCGATCGTCGGCGGGTTCGAGGCGTGGCGCGGCGACGACGGGGGCAAGACGGCGCAGAGCGCGACTACCGACTCGTCGCAGGCGGTGTCGCAGCAACAGGGCGCGGCGCAGCAGCAGACATCCGCGAGCGCCAACCCGGCGGCCGCGGACTACACGGCGCTCTACGACTCCGTGCGGCCATCGATCGTCGAGATCACGACCGGAAGCACGGGCAACGACAACGTGTTTGCGCCGCAGCGCGGGGGGCTGGGGTCGGGCATCGTGCTCGACACCGCGGGCCACGTGCTGACGAACTATCACGTGGTCAACGGCTTCGACAAGGTGACCGTCACGTTCGCCGATGAGAGCACGGCGGAGGCGGACGTCGTCGGCAAGGATCCGGGCAACGACGTCGCGGTGGTCAAGGTCAACGCCGACGCCGGCAAGCTGCACCCGGCGAAGCTCGGCGATTCGTCGGCGGTGAAGGTGGGCACCGTCGTCGCCGCCATCGGCAACCCGTTCGGGCTCGAGGGCACGTTCACGACCGGCGTGATCAGCGGGCTCGACCGGACGCTGCCATCCGGGAACGACGGCCGGCCGATCCGCGGCCTGCTGCAGACCGACACCGCGGTGAATCCCGGGAACTCCGGCGGCGCGCTGTTCAACCTGCAGGGCGAGGTCATCGGCATCAACACGGCGATCGAGAATCCCGGCGGAAACACGTTCGC
>DASRHM010000018.1:0-4978 GCA_035650575.1 Dehalococcoidia bacterium
CGAGAACGGCACCGCCGAGGGCCTGGCGCACGCCGCGGAGCTGCTCGAGGAGTGCCGCCCCTACGTGCAGGGCGTGTACCTCGTGCCGTCGTTCGGGCGCTACGAGGTCGTTGGCGAACTCGTCGCGCTGGCGAAACGGGGTGGCTGAAACGATACGCAGCCGCGGACCGCGGAGCCCCCTGCCGCAGCTCTGAAGTGTCCCCTCTGGAAACAGGCTAGCCGCCCGCAGTCGGTGTGCGGAGACACGGCCCCCTCCAGGCGAAACGTCAGTGCTCTTCGTCCACCACTGAATCGAGCAGCGCGCGCACCTGCGCGTTGAGCGCCGCGTGTTCGGGCGCAACGAGGCTCGGGTCCGCGTCGAGGATGTGCTCGGCCTCGCTGCGGGTGAGCTCGATCAGTTTCACATCGCTCAGGCGCGCGACCTTGAGCCCCGGCAGCCCGGACTGCTTCGTGCCGAAGAATTGCCCCGGCCCCCGCTGCTCCATGTCCGCCTCCGCGAGGCGGAAGCCGTCCGTCGTGCGCTCCATCAGCTCGAGGCGGGCGCGCGCCTCCTCGCCCGGGTCGTCGGCGAGCAGCAGGCACCAGCTCTTGCCGGCGCCGCGGCCGACGCGCCCGCGGAACTGGTGCAACTGCGCCAGCCCGAAGCGGTCCGCGCCTTCGATCAGCATGACCGTTGCGTTCGGCACGTCGATGCCGACCTCGATCACCGACGTCGACACGAGGATGTCGGCCTCGCCGGCGTGGAAGCGGCGCATCACGGCGTCCTTTTGCTTCGGCGGCATGCGCCCGTGCAACAACTCGAGCCGCAGGTCCGGGAAGACGGTCGTGCGCAGGCGCTCGTACTCCGCGGTCGCCGACTTCACGTCGAGCGTCTCCGACTCGTCGACGAGGGGGCAGATGATGAACGCCTGCCGCCCCTGCTCCACCTGCTCGCGCACGAACGCCTCCGCCTCGGCGCGGTCGTCGGGCCCCATCCAGCGCGTCTCGACCGGCTCGCGGCCGGGCGGCAGCTCGTCGATCACCGACACGTCGAGGTCGCCGTAGATCGTCAGCGCGAGCGTGCGCGGGATCGGGGTCGCCGTCATCACCAGCATGTGCGGCGTGTGCGCGGCCATCGAGCCCTTCTCGCGCAGCGCCGCGCGCTGCATCACGCCGAAGCGGTGCTGCTCGTCGACCACGGCGACGCCGAGGTCGTGGAAGCGCACCTCGCCCTGGATCAGCGCGTGCGTGCCGCAGGCGACGTCGATCTCGCCGCGCTCGAGCGCGTCGTGCAAAAGCTTACGATCGCGCGCCTTCGCGCTGCCGGTGAGCAGCGCGATGCGCAACGGCCGCGCGAGGAACGGCGGCTCGGCGGTGGCGACGAGCGCGCTGCCATCGAGCGGGCCGTATCCGTTCGCGGAGAAGAGCTGCTTGAGCGTGCGGAAGTGCTGCTCCGCCAGGATCTCGGTTGGGGCCATCATCACCGACTGCCGGCCGTTCTCGGCCGCCGCGAGCAGCGCCGCCGCCGCGATCACCGTCTTGCCGCTGCCGACATCGCCCTCGACCAGGCGGCTCATGGGCACGGGCTTGCGCAGGTCGTTGAGCACGTCGAAGAGCACGCGCTCCTGCGCGCCGGTGAGCGTGAACGGCAGAGACGCGAGGAACCCGCGCTCGACCGCAGGCGAGATCGGCGCGGGCTCCGCGGGCGCGGTCGTCTGGAACATGCGGCGGCGCAGCAACATCGTGAGCTGGATGGGCAGCAGCTCGTCGAAGGCGAGCCGCTTGCGCGCCGCGTCGAGCGCCGCGCGGTCCGCCGGGTAGTGCATCTGCGCGACGGCCTGCGCCAGCGGCAGCAGGCCCAGCCGCGAGCGGGTATTCGCGGGCAGGGTGTCCGGCAGCAGGTGCACGAAGCGGTCGAGCGCCTCGCGCATGACGCGGCGCACCGTGCGGCTCTGCAGGCCCGCCGTCAGCGGGTAGACGGGGACGAGGCGCCCCGTGTGCAGGAGGTCGTCGCTCCAGGGCTCCCACTCCGGGTTCTCGAACTGCGGGCGGCCGCGGTGCTCCGACACCCTGCCGGAGACGACGATCTCCGCGTTGGTCGGCAGTTGCTTCGCGACCCACGGCTGGTTGAACCAGACGCAGCGCATCATGCCCGTCGCGTCGCCGACCGTCGCCTCCGTCGCCCGCATGCGGAAGCCCATCCGGCGCTCCTTCGCCGTCCAGACCTGCACGCGCACGGTCTGCTCGCGCCCGAACTCGAGCTGCGAGACCGGCACCGGGTCGCCGTAGTCGGCGTGCCGGCGCGGGAAGAGCAGCAGCAGGTCGCGCACGCTGCGCACGCCGAGCTTGTCGAACTTCACCGCCAGCGCGAACGGGGCGCGCTTGAGCGCCGTCACCGGCGCGTCGACGCCGAGCCGCGCGACGGCGTCCGCCGAGGGCGGGCGCGGGGCGGCCGGCCGAAGCGCTGGCTGCGCCGCCCGGCGGGTGGCCGTAGAGCCGGCGTTGCGCTGCGTGATCGGCGTGCGGCGCGGCGCGCGGTCGCCCTCCGGCCGCAGCGCCTGCAGCGTGTCCTCGATCCACTGCTTGCGGCGTGCCGGCGGAAGCGAACGGTACCCCATCGGCGGCAGGGCATCGATGCGCCCGACGACGACGTCGCGCAGCTGCGCGGCCTCGTGCAGCTTGATGTTGGTGAGGAAGACATCGAGGCCGGCGGTGACGGCCCGGTCGCTGAAGCGCTTCGAGCGCTCGAGCTCGAGGACCTTGCGCAGGCGGTCTTCGGTGACGGTCAGGGGCAGCGCCGCCTCCCGCGGATCAGGTCATCTGTTCGATTCCAGCGTAGGCCGCCGGCGGGCGCGCGGTCAACGCCCCTGCGGCGGCGCTTGAGCATGGGGCGGCGAGCGCGGACACTGCGCGCGACGTAACGGCCGGCGCGAAGGAGGAGACATGCTGCTGAAGGACCGGGTGGCGCTGATCACCGGCGGCGGGCGCGGCATCGGCCGCGGCGTGGCGCTGCGGTTCGCGCGCGAGGGCGCGAGGCTCGCGCTCGTCGACATCGAGCAGGCGCACCTCGACGAGACCGTGCAGGAGCTCTCGGCGGCAGGCGTCTCGGATGCGCTCACGCTCCAGGGCGACGTCAGCGATTCCGCCGACGTCCAGCGCTTCTTCGATGACACGCTCGCGCGCTACGGCCGGCTCGACGTCCTCGTGAACAACGCCGGCATCGGCAACCCGCCGCTGCCGATCACACAGATGCCCGAGGAGGCGTGGGACCGCACGATCGCGGTGAACCTCAAGAGCGTCTTCCTCTGCTCGAAGCTTGCGGCGAACCAGTTCATCAGGCAGGGCGGCGGCGGGCGGATCATCAGCGTCGCGTCGCAGGCCGGGAAGACGGGGTATCCGTTCCTGGCGCCGTACTGCGCGTCGAAGGCGGGCATCATCCTCTTCACGCAGGCGTTCGCGAAGGAGCTCGGCGCGCACAAGATCAACGTCAACTGCGTCTGCCCGGGCACGATCGACACGCCGCTCCTGCGTGGCGGCGTCGAGGGCGCGACCGGCGGCGCGGTGAAGTTCGAGGACGCGATCAAGGGCGCGCTGCCGGCGATCCCGCTCGGCCGCGTGGGCTACCCGGCGGACGTCGCGAAGATCATCACCTTCCTCGCGTCCGACGAGGCGGACTACATGACTGGCCAGGCGATCAACATCTCCGGCGGACAGGAGATGCACTAGCGCGCTTCGCGCGGCGCCGCGGTCTGAACTGTGCGGCGGAGATCGGGTCGCGCCGCAGGACCCGACGCTCGGCTTCCGGCGTCGTGCAGCCCGCGCTACGCTGGCCGCATGCCGAACCTCGCCGTCCGCGGCGGCTCGCCGCTGCGCTCGCGACCCTGGCCCGCCTGGCCCGCGCACGACGAGCGCGAGCAGCGCAACCTCGCGCGCGTGCTCGAAAGCGGCAACTGGGGCGGCTTCCCTTCGCCGAACGTGATGGCCGGCGAGTTCGCGGAAACGTTCGCGGCGTTCCACGGCGCCCGTGCCGGCATCTGCACCACCGGCGGCACAACGGCGCTCGAAGTCGCCCTGCGCGCCTGCGGCCTGGAGCCCGGCGACGAGGTGATCGTGCCGGCGCTGACGTTCTACGCCACCGCCTTCGCCGCGCTGGTGCAGGGCTTCAAGCCCGTCTTCGTCGACATCGACCCCGACACCTGGTGCATCGACGCCACCCAGATCGAGGCGCACCTGACGCCCGACACGCGCGCGATCCTGCCCGTGCACCTCGGCTCGCGGATGGCGGACATGGACGCCATCATGGCGATCGCGGAAAGCCACGACCTCTGGGTCGTCGAGGACTGCGCGCACATGCACGGCGGCGCCTGGCGCGGCAAGGGCGCCGGGTCGATCGGCGACATCGGCTGCTTCAGCTTCCAGTCTTCCAAGCTCATGACCTGCGGCGAGGGCGGCATCATCATCACGAGCGATGAGTCGCTGGAGGAACGCTGTCACGCTTACGTGAACTCCGGCCGCGTGAAGACGACCGACCGCCAGGCGTCGGACGGGACGATGCTCGGCTGGAACTACCGCATGACCGAGTTCCAGGCGGCCGTGCTGCTCGCCCAGCTCGAGCGCCTGCCAGAGCAGCGCGCGGTGCGCAACCGCAACGTCGCGCACCTCGAGCGCCGCGTCGCGGACATCGATGGCGTGAGCACGCTGCGCGTGGACGAGCGCATGACGACCCGCTCCGGCTACGGCGTCGTGCTGCGGTACGACGAAGACGCGTGGGGCGGCGTCTCGCGCGACCGCTTCGCGCGGGCGCTGCACGCCGAGGGCATCCGCGTCTTCACGGCGTTCTACACGCCGGTGTACGAGACCAATCTCTTCGCCTGGAAGGACGCGCCGATCGAGGTCGACTACTCGCAGGTCCACTGCCCCGTCGCCGAGAAGGCGGCCTACAAGGAGATGCTGTGGTTCCCGCACGAGATGTTCCTCGGCACCGAGGCCGACGTCGACG
>DASRHM010000019.1:0-39689 GCA_035650575.1 Dehalococcoidia bacterium
GCCCGGCGCTCGCGCGCGTGCTCGATGAGCAGCGGCCGTCCGCGGTGGTGCTCGCGGGCGTCGCGGGCGGCCTCGACCCGTCGCTCGCACCCGGCGCCGTCGTGCTCGTGCGCGAGGCGCGGGCGGAGGGCGTGGCGCCCGTCTCGCCGGACCCCGCGCTGTTCGCGGAGGCGCGCGCGGCGCTGCGGCGCGCGGGCATCGCGTTCGTCTCGGCCCCCGCGCTCACCGTCGCCGCGCCGATCCCCGACCCCGATGCGAAGCGCGACGCCTGGAACGCGACGGGCGCGGCGGTCATCGACATGGAGACGCAGGTGATGGCGTCGCTGCTCGCCGAGCGCGGCATCCCCTGGCTCGCGGTGCGCACCGTCCTCGACCCCGCGCGCGACACGCTGCCGCGCGAGCTCGCGCGCTGGCAGGGCGAAGCCGACAACGCCGCCGCCGTGCGGGCAGCGCTGCGGCACCCCGCGTCGTGGCCGGCGTTCATGCGCCTGGCGATGCAGGAGCGGCGCGCGCTGCGTGCGTTGCGTCGCACCGTGCCGGTCGTCTCCGCGACGCTCGCCGCCGCGCGCCAGGCCTTCGCGCGCGGCTGACGCACCGCCCTCCGCGCCCGCGGAGGACGCATCGCTGGCGAGCCGCTCGGATGAGCACCTCAGGGGAAATAATAGGAGTCGCTGCGCGCCCGTGCTTGATGGCCCAAGCAAGGGCGCCGGCGCCCGCCGAGGGTTTAGGGGCGTCCCCCAATCCTCTCTTCTCATCTCTTGAATTGAGCTCTCGACGAGCAGCGCGCAAGCGATGCGCTCTCCGCCTGAGCCCTATTCCCGCCGCCGGACTTCCGGGTTCACGCAGTGCGGGAGCGGCTCGCCACGCAGCCCCGCCAGGCAGTTCTCGACGGCCATCATCGCCATCCGCCCGCGTGTGGCGTGGCTCGCGCTGCCGATGTGCGGCAGCAGCACCACGTTCGGCGCCCGCAGCAGCGGGTCGTCCGGCGCGATCGGCTCCTCCTCCATGACATCGAGCCCGGCGGCCGCGATCCATCCCTCCGCGAGCGCGCGCGCGAGCGCCGCCTGGTCGACCACCGGCCCGCGCGCCGTGTTCACCAGCACGGCCGTCGACTTCATCGCCAGCAGCTCGCGCTCGCCGATGAGGTGATGCGTCTCCGGCGTCAGCGGCACGTGCAACGAGACGAAGTCCGACTCGCGGAGCAGCGTCTCGAGCGGCACGACCTCCGGTGTGGGCGCGTCCGACGCGACGGACGCGCGCTCGGCGACGAGCACGCGCATGCCGAAGCCCAGCGCACGTCGCGCCACCGCCTGGCCGATCTTCCCGTAGCCGATGATGCCCAGCGTCGCGCCGTGGACGTCATGGCCGAGCATCAGGTCCGGCGACCACGTCCGCCAGCGGCCGTCGCGCAGGTAACGCTCCGCCTCCGTGACGCGGCGGGCGGCCGCGAGCATCAGCGCGAACGCGAGGTCCGCAGTCGTCTCCGTGAGCACGCCGGGCGTGTTCCCGACCGGGATGCCGCGCGCCGTCGCGGCGGCGACATCGACGTTGTCGTAGCCGACCGCGACGTTGCTGACCACGCGCAGCCGCGGCGCCGCGGCGATCAGCCCCGCATCGATGCGGTCAGTCAGCAGGCAGATCAGCCCGTCGGCCGGCGCCGTACGCGCGCGGAGCTCATCGGCGGGCGGAGGCAATTCGCCGGGCCAGAGGTCGACCTCCGCATGCTGCCCCAGCACGTCGAGCGCATCGCCCGGCAGGCGGCGGGTGACGAACACGCGCGGCAGCGCCATGCGTCAGCGCACTTCCTGCAGCACGTCGTCCTGCGGGCGCTCGGTGCTGCCCGGCCGCCGGCGGCCCGAGCGTCGCACGCCGTCTTCCATCACCGAGAGCTGGGCGAGCGCCTTGCGCGTGTCCGAGGCGACCCGCGCCGGCTCGGAGTGCCGCACGCGATACCGGAAGAGCCAGTACTGGAACTCGCGCAGCTCCGCCAGCGAGATCGCGGGCGCGTGCGGGCGGCCCGCCTCGTCGCGGAACTCGCGCAACAGTTCGTCGCGCATGCGGCCGTAGATGCGCTGGTACACCGGGTCGCGCGGCGGCTCGCCCTCGCGCGCGTCGTCGAGCGCGACATTGTGCTTCTCCTTCGTCACCTCGAGCTCGACGGCGTACTGCAGCGCCTCCTCGACCGTCACCCCGTACAGGTAGTTCAGGTGCGCGCGGTGCTTCGAGGCGCCGATGGCGTCGCGCAACGCGTCCTCATCGATCGGGCGCGGCGGCCGCGCCTCGAACAGCAGCGCCTCCGCTTCCGCCTCCGGCACGCGCGCGCCGGCGGCCTCGATCAGGCGCTCGGCGAGCAGCAGCCAGTCGAACGCCTCGCCGCCAACGAGATAGCGGTAGTGCCGCCCGTGGACGCTCTCCTCGGGCCGCTCCCAGAGCGCGATCGCTTCCATCACCGCATCGAACCAGGCGTCGCCGGCGTCGAGCGCCGCGCGGAAGCGCTCGAGCGGCTCGATGGCGCCGGCCTCGTCGCCGTCGGCGGCGCCGAATGGCACGCCGCGCAGGTACCCGCGGTACTCGGGCGAGGCAAAGAAATCGGTGAGCACGTCGCGGTGGTTATAGGCGATGTCCAGCACCGGCAGCTCGTGCGGCGCGAAGAAGCGCAGCGCGCGGCCCTCGCCGCAGATCATCTCGTCGGCCGGCGTCTCGCAGGGCGCGTGGTAGAGGTACAGCTCGTAGTCGGTCGACTTGCGCCCGCGCCCCGCCGGCTGCGGCGCCGGGAAGTAGTACGCGCGGAACGGCTCGATGCGCTCGAGCCGCAGTCCCGTCTCCTCCTCGACCTCGCGGCGGGCGATCTCCTCCGGCGTCTCGCCGGGGTTGCCGGCGCCGCCGGTGATGCCCCAGTGCCCGGGGAACATGATCTTGGGGTCGTCGTCGCGCAATTGCAGCAGCACGCGCCCCTCGCGGTCCACGAGGATCACGCCGGCGCTGAGCTTCCGCGGGATGTGTCGGGGTTCAGGCATCGCGATCCTACAGTATAGGCGCTGGATCCAGCCGCACGCGTACACACGGGATGCGGGCCGCGCATTGACACGACCCACAACGTTGCCATAGCATCGGTCGCATCTCATCCGAGGTGCATCCACCTGGACCGAGCCGTCGTAAGCCTTGCGATCTTGAAGGTCAATTGGGACGAGTCCAAGACTGACTATTACGACTTGTTCGTTCCAATGGTTGGCGAATGCCTTCGTCAATCGGGCGATGATGCTGTATCCGCCCCTTCACTCCGTGACGCGCTCATTGAGCAGTTTGCGTTGCGCCTGCCGCTTAGGGCGGTGGAGGCGTTGATTCGGCGCTGCCAGAAGCGAGGATACGTCTACTCCGCAAACAGAGTGTATTACCGCAACCTGGATGTGCTTCGCGCGAATGACACCTTTCGCGAGGCGCGCGAGAAGGCACTTGCCGCCCACGATGCGCTCATTGGCGAGCTTCGAGGCTATTGCCGTTCTCGTTTTTCGTTGACTTGGACTACCGAAGATGCAGAGCGCGCCCTTCAGAGTTATGTTCAAAACAACGAGGTGTCTCTCCTTACCGGCGCCGACACGCCCATTATCGCCGCGTCAGGCGTCGCGCCGGCCAACGCGCGTTACGTTGTCGCATCCTTTGTCAACATGTTGCGATCTATGCATCCCGCGATCTTTCACCATCTTGAAACCGTAGTCCAGGGGAGCATGCTCGCGAACGCGATCTATCTGCCAGACCCAGCGCGTCCTCGAGCTCGGTTCGAACGCACTCAGGTCTTCTTCGATACCTCGTTTCTCATCTATGCGCTCGGGTACGCAGGTATCCCGCGACAGGAGCCGTGCACCGAACTACTTGACCTGCTGTATGAAACAGGCGCCGAGTTGAGCGTATTCCGGCACACCGTTGACGAGATACACGGGATTTTGGAGGCATGCCGCCATAATTTAAGGAGTCGCGACGCCTACGGACCTTCGATGGAGTACTTCATCAGTATCGGAGCATCCGAATCCGACCTGCTGCTGTATGCGGAGACTGTGGAGCGCAATCTCTCAAGGCTTCGAATACAAGTCGCCGATACGCCCGGTTACGACGATCACGCACAAGTGATCGACGAGAAGGGCTTTGCCGCATTCCTCGACGAGCGCATCGGATACAAGAATCCTGACGCGCTCAACCGAGACGTACAATCGGTCGCCGCCATAGTTCGCCTTCGTAAGGGCGAACCGTACTTTCACGTCGAGAACTGCCGCGCATTGTTTGTCACCACAAACCAAGACTTAGCTCGAGCCGCGCGAGACTTCGTACAGGGCAACATCGGGGATTCGGTGGTCTCGCCGTGCATCACGGATTTCGCGCTAACGAACGTACTCTGGCTGAAAGGCCCAACGACTGCCCCACAGCTGCCGAGAAAGCGCGTGATTGCAGACGCGTACGCGGCAATGCAGCCGAGCGAGCAGATGATCCGTAAGTACATCGCTGCTATTAGCGAGCTGGCGAGCCGGGATGGTTTGCCGGAGGAAGACTATTACTTGCTTCGCTATTCGATGGAAGCGCGTAAGCTGCTAATGGACAGCACTCTGGGGGATGATGATGCGGTCACGCAGGCGACCGTTGCGGAAATCCTTTCACTTGCTAAGGCACAGATACGGGGCGAGGCGCAAGCGCGACTGGATTCCCTGGAGGCGGAGCTAAACCGTGCAAGAGCGGCCGAGGCCGAGCGAGAGGCCGCGATACGCGCACGGGCACGTGCTGCTGGTCGGGCTGCAGGAGGACTCATCACGTATGCACTCCTCGCGCTACTCCTTTTCGGCACGCTCGCAGCGTTTCCATGGGGCACGCCGGGTCTAGCGCGGGGGTGGTGGCGGTACGGGTTGTCGGTAGGAACGTTGGCGTTGCTCACAACCTCCTTGGGTAACCTAATCCTCGGCACAACAGTGAAGTCCCTCCAACGATCTGTCGAACTTGGTGTCACGTCGGCGTTACACCGTGGGCTACTACGCCTCGTTTCGAGTGACTCCGGCGAGATGAACCGACCAAGTTGATCCGTCATGAGCAGTCGTTCACGATACCGCGCCGTCTAATTCAAAGCGCGCGGAGAGTTCGGCGATCGCGCGCGCGTGCCAGCCGCCGGCGAGCACGCGCTCGACTTCGAGCCGCACTTCCGGCACCAGCGGCTCCGGCAGCGCGTCCGGCGCGAAGAAGCCCATGCCCTGGCCTTCGCGCTGCTCCAGCGCGTCCGGTGGGACGTCGAGCGGGGCGACGAACGAGTACACGAGGTGCTCCGGGCCGTCGCACGCGCAGGGCCGTGCCCAGTACCGCTCGAAGCGCGACGGGCGCCACGCCAGCTCTTCTTCGATCTCCCGGACGAAGCCGTCCTCCGGCGTCTCGTACGGCTCGATGTGGCCGCCGAACGTCGCCCACTTGCCGGGGTTGATGATGCCCGGCTTGTCGTCGCGGTGCTGCAGCAGCAGCCGCCCGTCCGGCGCCACGATCATGCCGGCGGCGAACGTCTTCTCGTAGTGCCGGCGCTGGCGCTCGTACGCGCCGTCGCGCGCGAACTCGCGGGCGAGCGCGTCGATGCCGGGCACCGTGTCCGGCGGCAGCGCGTCCGGCGGGAAGAGCGCGAGCGCCAGGCCTTCGCCCACGACGAGCGACTCGGGCGGCACGTCGAGGTGCGCCGCGAAGACGTGCGAGCGCACGGCCTCGCCATCCCACGTGACGTCGCGCATCAGCCACGGCTCGAGCCGCCGCGGGCGCCAGCCGGTCTCCTCCTGCGTCTCGCGAAGGAAGGCCTGCGCCGGGGTCTCGCCGGGCTCGACGCGGCCGCCGACGAGGCCCCACATGCCGCCGGCGGGGCGGTCGTGGTCGCGCTGCTGCAGGAGGATGCGCCCGTCCGGCGCGACGATCATGCCGACGGCGACCGCGTACGACGTCACGCCGTCCGCGTCACTCCGCGCCGTGGCACTTCTTGTATTTCTTGCCGCTGCCGCACGGGCACTGCTCGTTGCGGCCGACCTTCTTCGCCGCGACCACGGTGCGGCCGGCGCCGCCTTCGAGCGGCTGGTTCGTGCGCAGGTTCTTGGGCGCCGCGGGCATGCCGGCCGCGCTCATCGCCCGCTGCGCGCGGCTGGCATCGACCGGGGCCGCGGCGGCCGCCGGCACCGGGGCGCCGGTGCTGCCGCCGTCCCACGTCTCGACGCCCGGCTGCGACGCGACCATCACCGGCGGTGGCGCGGGCTGCGGCGCGGCGGCGATCTCCACGTGGTAAATGCTGCGCGTGATCTGGTTGCGGATGTTCGCCAGCAGCTGCTCCCACATATCGTGCGCCTCGCGCTTGTAGGCGACGAGCGGGTCGCTCTGGCCGTACGCCTGCAGGCCGATGCCCTGGCGCATCTCGTCCATCGCCGTCAGGTGCTCGACCCACAGCGTGTCGATGGAGCGCAGCATCACCAGCCGCTCGAGCTGGCGCATGACGTCGGCGCCCATCTCGTCTTCCTTGTCGTCGTACGCGTCCTCCGCGAAGGCGATCACCGCCTCCAGGATCTGGTCCGGCGACATCTCCGCGAGCGCATCCGCCGTGAACTCGTCGGAGAGGCGCACGACCGCGTTCACCTCGGCGAGCAGCGTCTCGAGATCCCATTCCTCCGGATGGTCGCCGGGGGTGTTCGCGTTGACGATCGCCGTCAGCTCCTCGCGCACCATGTCGAGCACGTTCGACTTCAGGTCCGCGCCCTCGAGGATCTTGCGCCGCTCCTTGTAGATGACGTCGCGCTGCGTGTTCATCACGTCGTCGTACTCGACGACGTGCTTGCGGATGTCGAAGTTGTGTCCCTCGACCTTGGTCTGTGCCGTCTCGATCGCCTTCGACACCATGCCGCTCTCGATGGGCATGTTGTCCTCGTACCCGAGCTTGGCCATGAAGCCGGGGAGCCAGTCGGGCGCGAAGCGGCGCATGATGTCGTCCTCGAACGACACGTAGAACCGCGAGCTGCCCGGGTCGCCCTGGCGCCCCGAGCGGCCACGGAGCTGGTTGTCGATGCGCCGCGCCTCGTGGCGCTCCGTGCCGATGATATGCAGCCCGCCGGCCTCGACGACCCGGTCGTGCTCCTGCTGCCAGTCGCCCGGCTCCCGCTCGTCCGGCCTGCCGCCGAGGACGATGTCGGTGCCGCGGCCCGCCATGTTCGTCGCGATGGTCACGGCGCCGTAGCGGCCCGCCTGCGCGACGATCGCCGCCTCGCGCTCGTGCTGCTTCGCGTTCAGCACCTGGTGGGGGATGCCCTGCCGCTGCAGCAGCTCGGAAAGGTACTCCGACTTCTCGATCGAAACCGTGCCGACGAGCACCGGCCGGCCCGCCGCGTGCTCCTCCTGGACGGCTTCCGCGACGGCGTCGAATTTCGCGCGCTCCGTCCGGTACACCAGGTCGTTCTCGTCCTGGCGGATCATCGGCCGGTGCGTCGGGATGACGACGACCTCCAGCTTGTAGATCTTGTAGAACTCCTCGCCTTCGGTGGCCGCCGTGCCGGTCATGCCCGCGAGCTTGTCGTACAGCCGGAAGTAGTTCTGCAGCGTGATGGTCGCGTACGTGATCGACTCGTTCTGGATCCGCACGCCTTCCTTCGCCTCGACGGCCTGGTGCAGGCCATCGGACCAGCGGCGCCCGAACATCAGGCGCCCCGTGAAGTCGTCGACGATGACGATCTCGCCGTCCTTCACGACGTAGTCGACGTCGCGCTTGTAGATCACCTGCGCCTTGATCGCCGCCTCCATGTAGCGCGTCAGGCGGTAGTTCTCCGGGGCGTAGATGTTGTCGATCTTGAGCAGCTTCTCGATCTTCTCGACGCCCTCCTCCGTGAGGAGCACCGCGCGCGCCTTCTCGTCGACCGTGTAGTCCTTCTCGGCGACGAGCTGCGGCGCGAGGCGCGCGAAGAGCTGGTAGCGCGAGGTGCTGTCCTCGGCCGGGCCGCTGATGATCAGGGGGGTCCGCGCCTCGTCGATGAGGATGTTGTCCACCTCGTCGACGATCGCGTAGTGCAGCTCGCGCTGCACCGTGGCATCGAGCGAGACCGCCATGTTGTCCCGCAGGTAATCGAAGCCGAACTCGTGGTTCGTGCCGTACGTGATGTCGGCGTGGTAGGCCTCGCGCCGGCTGCACGGGCGGATGTGCTCCATGTTCTCCGTATCGCTGACCTTCTCCGCCGAGTAGAGGAATGCCTCCTCGTGCTGGAGCACGCCCACCGACAGGCCGAGCATGTCGTACACCGGCCCGTACCACTGCGCGTCGCGCTTGGCGAGGTAGTCGTTGACCGTCACCAGGTGGGCGCCGCGCCCCTCGAGGGCATTCAGGTAGAGCGGCAGCGTCGCCGTGAGCGTCTTGCCTTCGCCCGTCTTCAGCTCGGCGATCTTCCCCTGGTGCAGGACGATGCCGCCGACGAGCTGGACGTCGTAGTGGCGCTGCCCGACCTTCCGCTTCGCGGCTTCGCGGACCGCGGCGAACGCCTCCGGCAACAGGTCATCGACCGTCTCGCCGCCGGCGAGGCGCTGGCGGAACTCGTCGGTCTTCGCGCGCAGGTCGGCGTCGGACAGCGCCTCGAACTCCGGCTCGAGGGCGTTGATCTGCTCGACGAGCGGCATGTAGCGCCGGACCTCGCGGTCGTTGTCGCCGAAGATCCGGGAGAGCAGCTTCACCATGGAGGGTCCTCTGTCGTGGAATGCGGATTCAGTGTAGCGAATGCGACCCCGCGCCCCGCATCGGGGAAGCGGCGTATGCGGTCAGGGTCGCCCTGTGGGGAATCCGCCGCCCGCGGGCGTCAGGGCGTCTCGAGCAGCCTGCGGACGATCGGCGGCATGAGGGGCGCGAGCGGCGAGGGTGGCTCCGAGATGTCGTTGATCTCGAAGCCGCGCGGCGTGGTGCGCCAGGTGCGGAAGCCATCGACCTTGATGCCGGCCTTGCGGCAGATCTTCTTCGCCGCCGCGCCATAGCCGACCGGCACGAAGAGGTAGGACGCCACGCCCTTGATGGCGGCGTAGCGCGCCCAGGCGCGCCTGGCCTCCGCCTCGGTGACCTGCTCGCGCACGGCGACCGACGCCGTCATGACGAGGCGCGTCTCGCCCGTCTTGAGCTTCTCGACGACGACGATCTCCGGGGCCAGTTCCTCCTGACCCACCTGCACGCTCATCGTGACCTCCGGGACGTTGACATGCGTGCGGTAGGCGGGGTGCTCGGTGGTGGGGAACTCGAAGCGCCGGGCGGCGATCTCCTGCACGGCCTTGATGTGCGTCTCATCGACCGTGCGCTGCGTGCGCGTGAGCAGGGAATCGACGTCTTCCCAGCGGGTATCGAGGGCCATGTATGCGCTCCCTGTGTCTTCGCTGGGAGAGTAGTGCAGGATTGCACAAGCGGCAAGCGCGGGACGCTCCGCCCTGGCGCGCGGCGATGCGCTCCCCGGCGCCCGCCCGGCGAGGAACGGCTGGTATCAGTCGATGCGGACGGCGACGACCGAAGGCACGAGCGCGGCGGGGAGCGGGCCCGGCCGCGCCTGCCGCGAGCGCGCCTGGTGGCGCTGGTGCACGATGATCAGCGCCAAGGCGACCATGAGCAGCAGCGCCGCGAGCTTGAACGGCGCGAGCGGCCCCCAGACGCCGCCGATGACGCCGCCCAGCGCCTGCCCGCCGGCGACGCCGAGCCCCTGCACGGCGCTCAACGCCCCGAGCCACACGCCGCGGCTGCCGGCGTCGGTGGCATCGAGCGCGGCGGCGCCCCACGCGGGGATGCTGATCGCGTACGCGAGGCCTGCGAGCACGACGAGGTTCACGACCAGGAACGGGCTCCGCGTCAGCGTCAGCGCGAAGATGCTGAACGCCGCGACGGCGAGCCCCAGCACCAGCGGCACCTGCCGGCTGTAGCGGTCGGCGACGTGGGTGTAGCGCCACAGGATGAAACCGGCGATTGCCGCGGGCCCCGGGAAGAGCAGCGCGAGGTGCGACATCTTCACCTTCAGCACCTCGTGCGTGTACGCGCCGATCATCGGCGTGTGCAGGCTCGTCCCGAGCGTCAGGAAGAGCACGATGACCGACAGCACCAGCACGCCCGGCGTCCAGCCTCCCTGCGCCGCCGGGGGCGCGTCCGCGACGCTCACGAGCGCCGGCGCCTGGTCCGCCCGGTCGATGTGCCGGGCCACCATGGCCAGCGCCAGCACGTTGAAGCCGATGCAGAGCCAGAATGCGGCGCCATAGGTCACATAGTCCACCAGCAGCACGCCCATGAAGGTGCCGACGCCGATGCCCGCCATCTGCGCGATGTTCAGGAGGGACATCGTCCGCGTCCGCCGCGCGTGCGGCGTCGTCTCGCCGACGTGCGCCATGAACGCCGGCCACATCGTGGCGGCCCCCAGCCCGAGCAGCGCCGAGAAGCCAAGGAACGCCTGCTCGTCGCGGACCATCATCATCAGCCACAGCACGGGGATGCTCACGGCGAGCCCGGCGACCATCGTCACGCGCCGGCCGGCGCGGTCCGCCACCCAGCCCGCCGGCGTCTGCCAGAGGAAGCGCGCGACGCCGTAGGCGGCCATCGCGTAGCCCGGATAGGCCATGCCGGTATGGAGCTGCTGTGGCAGGTACTGCTGGACCAGGGAGAGGAAGTAGATACCCACCGCGGCCTGCCAGAGGAAGACCACGGCCGAGAGCTGCATCAGGCGCGCGCGCTCAGTCGAAACCGTCGCTGCGGCCTTCCGGACGTTGATCATCCCCACAACCCCTCTGAGACTGGCCCGCGCCCCGGGGTACCGATCTGATCATCGGCTTCACCCTACCGCGCCCGTAGCACAGGCCCGTCTCAACTCGCGCGCCGGGCATCTCGGATCCGCGCCACTGCGAGCGCCCCGAGCGCCGCCGCCCGATCCCCCAACTCACCCTCGATGATCCGCACGTCCATGAAGGATTGTGCGAATGAGCGCGTGCGTGCCGTCTCGACGGCCGGCCCCATGATGGCATCGCCCATGTTCGTGAGCCCGCCGCCGAGGACGATGGCCTGCGGGTTGAACACGTTCACCAGGCTCGCGAGCCCGATGCCCAGGTACCGGCCGGCGGCGGCGATGATCTCCGCCGCTTCGGCCTCGCCCTGCTCCGCCGCAAGATACACGGTTTCGGCGCTCAATGGGGGATTGTGCTCCGCAATCCTCGCGGTCCTCGGCATGCGCCCTTGCGCGATCGCTTCGCGCGCGCGCGCCGCGATCGCCGTGCCCGACGCGAACGCCTCGAGGCAGCCGACGTGCCCCGCGCCGCAGGTCGGGCCGCTCGCGGCCACGCCGATATGCCCCACTTCGCCGGCCGCGCCCGACGTCCCGATATAGAGCTCATTGTCGATGATGATGCCCCCGCCGATGCCGGTGCTAATCGTCACGTAGATCATGTGCCGGAAGCCACGTCCGGCCCCGAACTGGTGCTCGCCGACGCCCGCCGCATTCGCGTCGTTCTCCAGATAGACGCGCATGCCCAAGCGGTCATGGAGGATGCGCGCCAGCGGCACGTTGTGCCATCCCGGCAGGTTCGGCGGGTCCGTGATAATCCCTTCCTCTAAGTCGATCGGCCCCGGCGCCGAGACGCCGGCGACCTGCACGTCGGCCACGGCGACTGCCGCATCGGCCGCCGCCTCGCGCACAGCATCGGCGATGCGGCCGAACACCGGCTCCGGCCCCTGGCCGGCGAGCGTCGCGACGCGCGCGCTGCCCAGCACGTGGCCGCTGGCATCGGCGATGAGCACGAGGATCTTCGTGCCGCCGAGGTCGATGCCGGCGAACAGCGCCGGGCTGCTCACGCCGGCCTCACCCTCCGGCGAGCGGCCGGCTGCGCTCCGCGGCCTCCGCGATCGCATCGAGCCGCTCGTCGCGCGCGGCGGCGTACAGCGCGTCGTACTGCTCCGCCGCGCGGCGCCACGACCAGTCCTGCCGCATGCCGCGCTCCTGCATGGCGCGCCAGCCGGCGCGGTTGCGGAAGGCGGCGATGGCGCGCAGCGCGCAGCCGGCGAGCGCGTCGCTCGTCGCCGCGTCGAAGACGAAGCCGGTCCCGCGCGTCAGGCCCTCGTCCGCGTCCTCGACGGTGTCCGCGAGGCCGCCGGTGCGGCGGACGAGCGGCACCGCCCCGTACCGGAGGGAGATCAGCTGGCCGAGCCCGCACGGCTCGTAGCGCGACGGCATGAGGAACACGTCGCAGCCGGCGTAGATCTCCTGCCCGAGTGGCGGGTTGAACTCGAGCCAGACCTTGACACGATCCGGCGCGCGCGCTTCCAGGTCCTTCAGTTGCGCGTGCACCGACTCGTCGCCCGTGCCGAGCACGACGAGTTGCGCGTCATGCTCCGGCAGCAGGCGCGCGAAGGCATCGCCGACCAGGTCGATGCCCTTCTGCGCGAAGAGGCGCGTGACCACGCCGAACAGCGGCGCGTCGGGCCGGTCCGGCAGGCCCGCCCGGCCGCGCAGGGCGGCGGTGTCCTTCGCGCGCGCGTCGAGCGACGCAACGTCGTAGCGCTGCGTCAGCGCCGGATCCGTCGCCGGGTTGAACTCGTCGTAGTCGATGCCGTTGACGATCCCGGAAAGGTCGCCGGCGCGCGCGCGCAGCAACGGGTCGAGCCCGGCGCCGTACTCCGGCGTCAGGATCTCGCGCGCGTAGGTCTCGCTGACGGTGTTGATGCAGTCGGCATGGAGGATCCCCTGCGCCATGCCACTCAGCGCCATCTCCGGCGGCAGGTCGTCCGGCAGCGCCAGCGCATCGCCGAGCCCGTGACGCCGCGCGAACGCCTCGTCGAAGTCGCCGCGCAGCGCGAGGTTGTGGATCGTGTACACGCGGCCGCACGCGGACCACGGGTGCGGGGCGCCCGTGGCGAGCCGAGCCAGGAGGAACGCCGCGTGCCAGTCCTGCGCGTGCACCACGTCCGGCGCGAAGCCGACGTGCGGTGCGATGGCGAGCAGCGCATCGCAGAAGAAGAGGAAGCGCTCGACGTCGTCGTCCTGCCCGTACACGTGCCCGCGCTCGAAGTACCTTGCGTTCTCCAGCAGGTACACGGGCACGCCGCGCACATCGAGCGTCCAGACGTCCACCCGCTCATCGCCGCCGGGCCACGGCACCTTCACATCCTGCAGCGTCCTGCGGGCATCGAGCCGCTTGCGGTCGATCGCGGCGTGGAACGGCATGGCGACGCGCACGTCGTCGCCGCGCTCGCGCAGCGCCCGTGGCAGCGAGCCGGCGACGTCGCCGAGTCCGCCGACTTTCGCCAGCGGGCTCATCTCGGCGGCGGCGAAGAGGATGTTCAACGGGAATCCCTTCCGTCGGCGCGGGGCCGCGCGTCGCCCCATGCATATCCGATGCTCCGGGGCGCGGCAACCGCCCGCGGTCACTCGACCGCGACGCCGGCGCCCTGCTCGACGCGTCCGATGATCTCGCCCGGGAGGCCATCGGCATGAAGCCGTGCGACCATCGCCGCGGCCGCCGCGGGCGCCAGCGCGACGAGCAGCCCGCCGCTGGTCTGCGGGTCGTAGAGCAACTCCCGCGCCGCCGGGTCGACGGCGTCCGCGATGGCGACCTTGCCCATGAGCCCGGCGCGGTTCCGCCCGGCGCCGCCGGTCGTGACGCCGGCGGCCGCGTACTCGCGCGCGCCCGGCAGCAGCGGCACGCGCGCGCTCTCGATGATGGTGCGCACGCCGCCGCGCGCCGCCATCTCCTGCGCATGGCCGAGCAGGCCGAAGCCGGTGACGTCGGTCATGGCATGGGCGCCCGCTTCGCGCGCCAAATGCGATGCGTGGCGGTTCAGCGCGAGCATCGATTCGACCGCGGCCGTCGCATATCCGGCGCCATCCCGCCCATCGCGCGCCGCGGTGAGCACGACGCCGGTGCCGAGCGGCTTCGTGAGCACGAGCGCGTCACCTGGCCGGGCGCCCGACTTCGCGATCACGGCGTCCGGGCGCACGAGGCCGGTGACGGCAAGGCCGTATTTCGGCTCCGCATCGTAGAGGGTGTGGCCGCCGGCGATGACGCCGCGAGCCTCCGCGACCTTGGCCGCGCCGCCTTCGAGGATCCGGCCGAGCACCGCCGGGTCCAGGTCCTCCGGGAAGCACGTGACGTTGAGGGCGAGCAGCACCTCGCCGCCCATCGCGTAGACGTCGCTCATGGCGTTGGCGGCGGCGATGGCGCCGTACTGCCATGGGTCGTCGACGACGGGCGGAAAGAAGTCCACCGTCTGCACGAGCGCGAGCTCGTCGCTCAGGCGGTAGACGGCGGCGTCGTCCGGCCCCTCGAGCCCGATCAGCAGGTCGGGGTGGTCAGACGCGCGGAACGTTGCGGCGATCGGGCGCAGGACCTGCGCCAGCGTGGCGATGCCCGCCTTGCCGGCTCAACCCGCGCACGACGCCAGGCTGGTCAGCCGCACTTCCTCTCGCGTCACGGAGCCATCACCCCCTCTCCGGCGCTGCCGGCGCGCCGGCAGTATCGCACCGGCAGCCCGAGCGGGCAGCGACAGCGCCGGCGGGCCGGCCGGGAAGCGGGGGGTGCGAAAAGCCTGCCGGAAGCCGGGTTTACGGGATATTTTTCGGACTTTTTTCGCCGAACGAGGCCAGACATAAGCCAGATTCGAGGGACTAGACATAGGCGCGACACCGCCGGCCGCCGGGGTTTTCAAGGGCCGGCGGGTCGTGTAGGGTAGCCCGCGAGCTGAAGGCGAGCAGCTTCCTCCGCCACTCGCCGCCCCCGATCTGCGGGTCATCTCCCCTCCGGCGCGGGCTTCGCAGCGCGTCGGGAGCACCGTGTGCGCCGCGGCGCGCGCGGCGCGGGCATGGATGTAGGAGGGACAGCATGGCGGCTGACGGACGACGCATACCGGCGCGCGCGATTCAGGTTCGCGGGCTGGCTGCCGACTCTACCCCTAGAGGAGCCGGTAGCATGAGTCGCCTTCGCCTTGCCCGTCGATACCTGACGCTTCCCGCCTGCGCGCTGCTCGCGTTCGCGGCCGTCGCGGTGTTCACCGCCTGCACGCCCGAAGTGAACGCCGAGCTGCAGACGTACAACGGCATCAACCAGATCCGCGCGCAGAACGGACTGCCGCCGCTCCGCGCCGACGCCTCCATCGTGAACATCGCGCGCATCCGCAGCCGCGACATGGCCACGCAGGGGTACTTCAGCCACAACCCGCCGGACGGCTGCAACTACGTCTGCCTGATGGACCGCTACGGCATCGGCCACGCCTACGCCGGCGAGAACATCGCCTGGAACACCTGGGACTGGTCACAGACGGCGAGCGTCGCGGTGGACATGTGGCACAACAGCCCGCCGCACATGGCGAACATCCTGAACTGCCACTACGAGCGGTTCGGGACGGGCGTCGTGAAGGCGGCCGACGGCAAGGTCTACTACACGATGATCTTCGAGGGGAACCGCGCCTGTTGATCGCTGCGCGGGTCCGCTAGAAACACGCGCGAGGCCCGGCTCATGCGCCGGCCTCGCTGTTCGTCCGCGTCAGCGGCCGGGCGGCCGTCGCCCAGCGCTCGCGTGTCAGCCCGTAGATGACCTCGTCGACCCGGACGCCTGCGGTGCCGCGCCGGTGCGCGGGAAGCACCGCTTCGCGCGTCATACCGGACTTCTCCATCGCGCGGCAAGACGCGCCATTCCGGGCGTCCGCCCGCGCGAACACCTTCTCAACCCCGAGCGAGCCGAACGCGTAATCGACCACCGCCTGCCCCGCCTCGCCGGCGATCCCGCGGCCCCACGCGGCCGGCGCGAGGAGGCAGGCGACTTCCGCCAGCGCGTCGTCGTGGTCCACGCCGATGAAGATCGATCCGATGACCTCGTCGCCGGCGCAGATCACCCACGACAGCTCGCGATCCCAGTCGGTGCCGAGGTTATTGCGCACGAACTGCGCCGGGTCGGGGTGCGCCGGGCCGAGGTAGCGGCGGTAGGCGGGGTCCGCCGCGAAGGCAGCGAACGCCGCTTCGTCCTCCGCCGCGAAGGGGCGCAAAATGAGGCGCTCGGTCTCGAGGCGCACGGGCGTGCCCATGGCGCGCAGTCTACGACGCGGGCGCCGGCGCCGGGGCAACCGGGATCTCGGCGACGATCGTCGTGCCCTCACCGGTCGCGCTCTCGACGCGCAGGCGACCGCGCAGCCGCTCGACGCGCTCGCGCATCGACTTCAGCCCCAGGTGGCCCGGGAAGTCGCCCGCCGGGTCGAAGCCGATGCCGTCGTCCGCGACCTCCAACCGGATGACGCCGTCGTGCCGGTCGAGGCGCAGCCGGAGCGCCGTCGCGCGGGCGTGCTTCACCGTGTTGTGCATCGACTCCTGCGCGATGCGGTACAGCGCCTCCTTGGTCTCGAGCGGCGCGTCCGGCTCGTCGCCGAGCTCGGCGTGGACGAGCACGCCGTAGCGGGCGCGCGTCGCCGCGACCTGTTTCTCGATCGCGGCGACCAGGCCCTCGGTCGCCAGCGACTCCGGCCGCAACTCGAAGATCAGCGCGCGCATCTCCGCGAGCCCCGCCTCGGCGAGCGAGAGCACGTAGTCGACCGGCTCGAGCGCCTTCGCCGGGTCGCGGTCGAGCAGCGTGCGCGCCGTGCGAGCGCCGAGCGCGATACCGTACAGCGCCTGCGAGACGGAGTCGTGCAGCTCGCGCGCCAGCCGCTGCCGCTCCTCGATCGCGGCCGCGATCTGCGTGCGCTCGTACAGCCGCGCGTTCTCGATCGCGACCGCCGCCTGGTCGGCGATCGCCGACGCGAGCCGCACGTGGCGCTCGCTGAAGAAATCCGGCTCGTCTCGCGACATGGTCATCATGCCGATCACCCGGTCCTGCAGCGCGACGGGCACCGCCAGCCAGGAGCGCACGTAGGAGAACGTCGTCTGGAACAACGGGCCGACGGCGGCGCGGTAGGCGATCGCGTACGGCTCATCGCCGCGCATGTCGCGGATCAGCACGGGCTCGCGGCGCTTCATCGCCTCCCAGACGGCGCCCGCGCTCGGCAGCGGGAAGCGCGCGCCGGCCGCGTCGCGGCCGAGCCCCGCCGACCCGCGGATGACGAGCTCGTCGCCGTCGAGCGTCAGGATCGAGGCGCCGGAGTAGTCGGCGACGACGTGCAGCTGCTCGAGGACGAGGTCGAAGAGCGTCGACAGCTCCAGCGTGCCGGCGACGGTGTGCGAGACCTCGAGCAGCGCCTGCAGCTCGCGCGTGCGCGCCTCCGCCTGCTCGAAGAGGCGCGCGTTCTCGATCGCGATCGCCGCCTGCTGGCCGATGGCGAGCGCGATCCGGGCGTGGCCGTCGTCGAAGTAACCGGCGGTGTCGCGCGACATCGTCAGCACGCCGACGACGCGGTCCTTCAGCACGAGCGGCACGCCGAGCCACGAGCGGATGTAGTCGAAGGCCGGCGTCTCGAGCATCGGCCCGATCGCGTCGCGGTAGACCGCCGCCTGCGGGTCCTCCGGGTCCCGCACGTTGTCGATGCGGATCGGCTCGCCGGCCGCCAGCCGTTGCCACCAGTTCGCGAGCTGCGGCAGCGCGAAGCGCATCCCCACCGTCTCCGTCTCGCTGCGCGCCGGCCCGCGCGACTCGAGCATGATGGCGTCCGTGCCCTCGATCGTGAGGATCGAGGCGCCGCTGTACTGCACCACGTCCTGCAACTGGTCGAGCATCAGCGACACGAGGGCGCGCAGGTCGAGCGTGGACGCCACCGTGCGCGAGACGTCGAGCACGGTCTTCAGTTCGCGCGTCCGCGCCTCCGCCTGCTCGAACAACCGCGCGTTCTCGATGCTGATCGCCGCGTGGTTGGCGACGGCCGCGGCGAGGCGCGCGTGCTCCGGCGTGAAGAACCCCGGCGTGCCGTGGCTGATCGCCAGCAGGCCGATCACGCGCTCCTGCAGCGCCAGCGGCACGGCGAGGAAGGCGCGGACGTGCGCGTACTGCGTGTCGAGCACGGGGCCGACGGTCTCGCGGAAGCCGCGCGCGAAGTCGTCATCGGCGCGCACGTCGGCGACGATCACCGCTTCCTTCCGGAGCATCGGCTCCCAGAGGCCGCCACTGCGTGCCACGGGGAAGCCGAGCGGTTGCCGGCGCTCTCCATCGCCGGCGAGCCGGAAGTCCTGCAGGACGAGCTGGTCGCCCTCCAGCATCAGCACCGAGGCGCCGTTGTAATCCACGACGCTGCGGAGCTGGGCGAGCACCAGCGCGATCAGCGGCCCGAGCTCGAGCTTCGCGGCGACGCTGTGCGAGATATCGAGCAACGCCTGCAGCTCGCGCGTGCGCGACTCGACGCGCTCGAACAGGCGCGCGTTCTCGACCGCAAACGCCACCTGGCCGCCGATCGCCGCCGCGAGCTCCGCGTGCGCGGTCGTGTACACGCCCGGCTCGCTCGTCGAAAGCGCCAGCATGCCGATCGGCCGGTCCTGCAGCCGCAGCGGCGCGCCGAGCCAGCCGCGCACGAAGCGCATCGTCGTGTCGATGCGGGGGCCGATCGCCGCGCGGAAGCCGGCCGACACGGGCGAGTCGTCCCGTACGTCGTCGATCAGCATGGGCCGCCCGCGCGCCATCACCGACCACATGCCCTGGAAGGGGCCGCCCGGCCCGACATCGAACCGCATGCCCGGCAGCTCGCGCATCTCGTCGGTGTCGCCCGAGTCGGCGGCGACGACGACGAGCTCGTTGCCTTCGAGGAGCATGAACACCGCCCGGTCGTACCCGACGGCCGACTTGACGTGACGCAGCACCATGGCGTGGAGCCGCTGCAGATCGAGCGTGGAGGCCACGTCGCGCGAGACATCGACCAGCGCGCGCAACTCGCGCGTGCGGTCTTCGACGCGCCGCTCGAGCAGCCGCTCGGCCTCCTCCTGCTCGGTGATGTCGCGCACGACGCTGAGGATGTGCGGCTTGCCGCGGTAGCTGAACAGCGTGCCGTAGACGTCCACGGGGAACGTCGAGCCGTCGCGCCGGCGGTCGCGCGAGCGGGCGCGCGCCTCCCCCCGCTCGCGCACGCGCTGCGCGTAGTCATGGCGACGCGCCATGTACGCCGGGTCCAGGTAGCCGAGCGGCGGCAGCGCGAGGAACTCCGCGCGCGTGTAGCCATGCATCGCGCACATCGCCGGGTTCGCCTCGACGACCTTGCCGTCGATGTCCACGATCACCAGTCCGTCGGTCGTCGACTCGAAGACGCTGCGGTACTGCTGCTCTTGCTCGCGCAGTGCCTGGTCGCGGAACGACAACTGCTCCGTCATGCCGTTGAACGACTCGGCGAGCATCGCCAGCTCGTCCGTCGACACCGGCGGGACGCGCACGCCGAGGTCGCCCGCGGCGACGGCGCGCGTGCCGGCGACCAGCGAGGCGATCGGCTGCAGGATCAGCCGGCGGTTGAGCCATGCCGTCGCGGCGACGGCGAGGATGAAGAACAGCGCCATCGTGCCCAGCGTGACCCCGAGCATGCGGTTGCCCTCGTGGCGGATCGAGGCGCTCACCTGGCCCGCCTGCGCCGTGATCTCGTCGATCGGCGCCACGAGCGCGAAGCTGCCGCCGACCGCGGGCAGCGGCGCGTACGCGACGTACACGCTGCGGCCGCCGAGCGTCACCCGGTCCACCCCGGATTGCCCGTGCCGCATGGCGGCGATCGTCGCGGCGAACGGCTCGTTCGTGCTGTCCGCCATCCCGTCGCGCACGACGTCGTACGACGCGGTGTGCAGCAGCTTTCCATCGCGGTCGAGGTAGAAGGCGTACCCGCTCGCCGTCGGCTTCATCACGTCGACCTGCGCGATCAGGCGCTCGAGCGAGAGGTCGACGTTCATCACGCCGCGGAACTCGCTCCCGTCGTACACCGGCGTGCTCGCCGTCACCACCGGGCCCTGGCCCGCCGGGTCGAGGTACGGCGCCGTCCACACCGTCTTGCGGTCGGGGTTGCCCTGCGGGCCGACGCGCGCCATCTCCGCCTGGAGCGTCTCCATGATCGGCGCGCGCTGGCCGGTACGCGTCGGCGGGTAGTAGCGCGTGACGCCGTTGACGCTGTCGAAGTACATCGCGACGGCGTCGAAGTTGCGCTCCCGGGCCGGGTTCTCGGAGCCGGCCATCAGGCCGGGGAAGACACCGTCCAACACGGCGGACTCGCGGATGTCGCGCAGCGCCGCGTCATCGAGCGCGAACCCGCGCTGCACGACGACGTCCGTCGTCCGCTTCGGGTCTGCGTCGTACCGCATGCCATCGCCGCTATCGACGAGCCGGCCGGGATCGGCCGCGACCGAGGCGCCGGCGCTGCGGAGGTCGAGCAGCGCCTTCGCGGCCGCGACGCCGAGCGCGCCCGTCGCGCCGATCTGCGAGTCGCCGACGTACGCCTCGACGCCGGCGTTCGACCTGAGGCTGTCGCGCGCCTGCGCCTCCAGCGCTTCCCGGCTGCGGTCCGTCGCGCCGCCCTGCGTCCGCCGGAAGCCGAGCAGGACGAGCCCCGCCATGGCGGCGCCGAGCAGCACCATGAAGAGCAGGAGCGAGAGGTTGAGCCGGGGGCCGAGGCGGTCAGGGATCAGGCGCACAGCGCACGCTCAGGGGTGAGAGGTCTCCAACGGCGCGAGCCCGATCTGCGCCGCATACAGGGCGGCCTGCGTGCGGCTCTGCACGCCCAGCTTGCTGAGGATGCTGCTGACGTGCGTCTTCACCGTCTTCTCGCCGATGCCCAGCTCGCGCGCGATCTCCTTGTTCGCGCGCCCGCCCGCGATCAGCCGCAGCACGTCCGTCTCGCGGTCGGTCAGCGGCTCGCGGGCGTCCGGCGCCCGCACTTCGCGCACCAGGCGCGCCGCCGCCTGCGGCGAGAGCTGCACCTGGCCCGCCGCCGCAGCCTTGATCGCCCGGCACAGCTCGTCCGCCTGCGTGTCCTTCAAAAGGTAGCCGATCGCCCCCGCCTTCACGGCGCCGACGACGGACGCGTCCTCCAGCACCGACGTGAGCGCGATCACCTCGACCTCGGGCAGCTCCTCGCGCACCCGGCCGATGGCGGTGATGCCGTCCATCACCGGCATCAGCAGGTCCATCAGCACGACGTCCGGCTGCAGCTCGTGCGCCATCGCGAGCGCCTCGGCGCCGTTCTGCGCTTCGCCGACCACCTCCAGATCGGGGTCGAGCGCGAGGAACATGCGCAGCCCCTGGCGCACGACGCTGTGGTCATCGGCGATGAGGATGCGGATCGGCATATGGCTTCCTTCGGTGTGAAGGCTCAAAGCAGCCCACTGTAACACGGCGCCCTGCCGCCCCGGCACGGACCGGGGGCCGAGGCGGCGCCTCCGCCTTTAGTCGGAGACGATCCATCCGCCCAAGTCCGCGGTCGGTTCCTGCCGTTTGTGCGATCCGCCGCGCGGCCGCGCTGGTGGACACTGGGGCAGAGGAGCAACGCCATGATCACCCTCGCGCTCGTAGACGACGAACCGACCGTGCGCCGCGCGCTGCGCATGCGGCTGGCGCTGGAGCCGGACGTGGAGGTCGTCGGCGAGGCCGGCGACGGCGCCGCCGGGCTGGAGCTGATCGAACGGCTACAGCCGCACGTCGTGCTGATGGACGTCGCCATGCCGCGCCTCGACGGCATCGCCGCGACCGCCCGGGTGAAGGCGGTCGCGCCGCGCACGCACGTCGTCGTGCTCACCCTGCACGACGACAGCGACACGCGCGTGCGGGCGAAGCTCGCGGGCGCCGTCGCGCTCATCGGCAAGCACCAGTGCATGGACGACCTGCTGGCCGTGATCCGCGCGGCCGGCGGCGGCGCGGACCGCGACGCCTGATTGCGCCTGCCGGCCGACCGGCGAGGCGGTTCCCCCCGGGCGCAACCTGCGGCACGATGTGCGCAGGAGGTGCGCCGATGCTCGAGCTCGTCCCCGAAGCGATCGAGGCCTACGCGGCCGCGCACACGACGCCCCTGGACCCGCTCATGCAGGAGCTGGCCGATGCCACGCTGCGCGAGATGGGCGACCGTTCGACCATGCTCTCCGGCCACGTCGAGGGCGTTTTCCTCCAGACGATCGTCGCCGCCACCGGCGCACGGCGCGTGCTGGAGATCGGCATGTTCACCGGCTTCAGCGCGCTGATGATGGCGGCGGCGCTGCCGGAGGACGGCCGCCTCGTCACCTGCGATATCGACCCGAAGGCGGTCGAGTTCGCGACGGCCTACTTCAGGCGCAGCGAGCACGGCCGCAAGATCGAGGTGCGGCTCGGGCCCGCGCTCGAGACGCTGAAGACGCTGAGCGGGCCCTTCGACGTCGTCTTCATCGACGCCGACAAGCGCAACTACCTCAACTACTACGAGGCCGCGCTCGGCCTGCTGGCGCCGGGCGGCACGATCGTCGTCGACAACACGCTCTGGAGCGGCGAGGTCCTCGACCCGAAGGAGGACGACGCGCGCGCCATCAGCGAGTTCAACGCGCGCGTGCGCAACGACGAGCGCGTGCGCGCCGTGCTCCTCACCGTCCGCGACGGGGTCACCCTCATCCGCCGGCGCTAGCCATCCTGGCCGAGGCGGCGCGGAGGCGTCCCGCCTCCCAGCTCCCGCCTCCGGATACACTGCGCCCGATGCTGAGCATCCAGTTCATCCGCGAGCATCCCGATGTCGTGCGCAAGGCGCTGGCCGACCGCCACGCGCCGGCGCCGCTCGATGAATTGCTCGCGCTCGACGAGCGGCGGCGCGCGTTGCTCACGCAGACGGAGCAGCTGCGCGCCGAGCAGAACGCCGCGGGCAAGAAGATCGGCGCGGCGAAGGATCCCGCCGAGCGGCAGCGCATGATCGACGAGATGAAGGGCGTTGCCGCGCGCCTGGACGAGCTCGCGCCGGAGCTGCGCGAGGTCGAGGAGCGGGTCGAGGCGCTCGTGCTCGAGATCCCCAACATCCCCGACGCGGCCGCGCCCTACGGCGAGAGCGAGGACGATAACCGGGTGCGCTCACAGTCCGGCGAACCCGCGCGCGAGGAATGGCAGAAACCGCACTGGGAGCTCGGCGAGGCGCTCGGCATCATCGACTTCGAGCGCGGGGTGAAGCTCAGCGGCAGCCGCTTCTACGTGCTCACCGGGGCGGGCGCCCGCCTCCAGCGCGCCCTCATCGCCTTCATGCTCGAGCTGCACATCGACCGCCACGGGTACAGCGAGATGTACCTGCCCGCGATGGTCAAGGAAGAGACGATGTGGCATTCGGGGCAGCTCCCGAAATTCCGCGACAACCTCTACCGCGATGCCGAGGAGGACTACTGGTTCGTGCCCACGGCGGAGGTGCCGCTGACGAACCTGCACGGCGGCGAGATCCTCGAGCCGGGCGCATTGCCCATGCATTATGTCGCCTACACGCCGTGCTTCCGGCGCGAGAAGATGAGCGCCGGCCGCGATGTCCGCGGCATCAAGCGCGGCCACCAGTTCGACAAGGTCGAAATGTACAAGTTCTGCGAGCCCGAGCGCTCCGCCGAAGAGCTGGACGCCATGCTCGAGGATGCGCTCGACGTCTGCCGCGCGCTGCGCCTGACCCACCGCATCGTCGAGCTGTGCACGGCGGACCTCGGGTTCAACGCCGCCCGCACGTTCGACGTCGAGGTCTGGTCGCCGGGCTGCGGCGAATGGCTCGAAGTCAGCTCCGTGAGCAACTGCACCGACTTCCAGGCGCGGCGCGCCAACATACGCTTCCGGCGCGAGGCCGGCGCGCGCCCCGAGTTCGTGCACACCCTCAACGGTTCCGGCCTCGCGCTGCCCCGCACGATGATCGCCGTGCTCGAGAACTACCAGCGTCCGGACGGCACGGTGGAGGTGCCCGAGGTGCTGCTGCCCTTCATGGGCGGCGTCGGCGTCATCGCGCCCGGCGGCTAGACGCGGACGCCGGCCACGACGCGCCGCAGGCCGCCGGTGGACAACGCCGGGGGCCCGCAGCCCGCCGAGCAGCGAGCCACGACGCCGGCGCGTCGCGCGCGGAGTGCGCGCCCTGCACTGCTCCTTCGCGCTGGGGACGCGCCGGCGCGCACCGCCGCAACACTCGCTGCGTCGCGGGTGAACTGGCGGCGGACCGAAGGGAGTAGTACGGCGCAGGCCGGCGCGTCAAGCAGTGACCAAACGCGCGCATAAATTGTCAAGAGCGAACTTGACATCACCTATACCCGATGCTACCTTCGGCCTTGCTCTTCCTCTGGCGCAGCACGGCCGGTGGCAGCCGCGGTGCGCGCGAGACCAAGGCATTTTTCGACCCGCCGGAGGCAGCGACCGCACCCGCGTCAAGTCCGGGAGCGCGTCGGCGACCCCAAACGCAACAGCCGCGTGGGCGTTGCGTTCTACCGGTCGGACGAGGCGAAAAAAGCGAATAGGAAGAGACCCCGGACCGCCCATTCTCCGGCAAGAGCAGCGGGCGGCGACCGGGGCCAGTGACAGGGGCCGAAGCCCCCGTGCGCGTAGATCGTATCGCGCGCGAGGGACCGGCTCCAAACGGGGCCGGTCCCCGGCTTTTTTCCGGCCCCGGCGTAGCAGGCAGGCGATGGGGGAAGCCACGCGGCTGTCTCGCCCGCCGATGGGACAGGAACCACCTCCGCGGGGGCGGGGGAGCTTCTCTACAGCGAAGGTCCAGGAGGATACATGTTCCTACTTCTTCGGATGGCACTGGGGGCCAGCGGCGTGCTGTCCTACCTGCGGGCGCGGCTCTACTCGTTCTACAAGGTCGAGCGTGGCCAGGACCTGCTGGAGTATGCGGTGCTCGCCGGCGCGATCGGCATCGCGATCTTCGTCGCGCTGATCACCGACGCGCCGTTCGCCGACGCGATCACGACCTTCAGCCAAAAGATCGCCGCCTGCATCAGCTTCAACGTGAACGGCAGCACCTGCGACTTCAACTAGGTCAACGGACACCGGAGTTCGGGCCGGGGGTAGGCGTACTGCCTGCCCCCGGCGTGTATTCGATGAGGCGCATCAAGGGTCAACGCGGGCAGGGACTGGTCGAGTTCGCTGCGGTCTTTCCCATCTTCGCCATCCTGCTGTTCATGGTGATCGATGGCGGACTGGTGATGGGCCGCTATAACAACACCAACCAGGCGGCCGCCGAGGCCGCGCGGGCGGCCTCGATCGGCAATGCGGCCGACGTCCAGGCGATCGTCGAAGGCCAGACGCACGGCGCCGTGGACGATGCGGACCCGGATACCTGCACCGGCAGCGGCGATGACGTCTGCCTCGTCTACATGGACGGCCCGAACGGCGAGGACGCCGGGCAGGTCGGGTCGATCGTCGCCGTGCGGGTGCGCCAGGAATACGGGCTGATCACCCCGCTGCCGTTCGTCAGCCCGACATGGGACATCGTCGCCTGTAGCCACCACCGGCTCGAGCGACCCATCACCGGCGTGACGGGCGGGACGGATCCGTGCTAGGCGCGGGCGACCATGAACGGAGGAGACGTGGTGAGCGGGGCCAGGTGCTGCTGCTGTTCGTCGCGTTCTTTACGGTGATCCTCGTGGTCGGCGCGTACGCGATGGACCAGGGATTGTGGCTCGCGCGGCGCAGCCACGTGCAGGGCGCGGCCGATGCCGCCGCGCGCTCCGGCGCGCAGGCGCAACTGCCCGGCCCGTCGGCTGGCGCCCCCTGCGACGTCGCCGGCGACACCGCGGACGCGAACCTCGTGCCCGTCGCCGCACCGGGGAGCTGCGCGAGCGCCGCCAACTGCGCCCCGCTCCAAAGCGCCGGCACGGGCCTCCCTTCGACCGAGGTCAAGCTGAGCCAGACCACGACCGCGCTCTTCTCGCGCGCCTTCGGCATCCTCGGCATCGACGTGCAGGCGAAGTCCACGGCGTGCTACGGCTCGATCACCGAGCTCATCGAGAGCCGCGCGGCGCAGGACGTGCCCGTCCGCCGCGGCATGCCGTTCGTCCTCGTCAACAGGACCGCCGGCGCGGCGAACGCCAACGCGAACAACTGCTTCGACGCCGCCGGGCAGCTCCGGCTCGGCCGCGCCTGCACGATCCTCGGCGCCATCGACGCGCCGCCGACGCCGGCGCCGGGCATGCCGCGCACGCGCGCGTTCTGGCTCTCGCCCGGCGCCGCCAGCTGCAGGCGCCCCGGCAGCGTCCCGGGCGGGCAGGTGAAGCAGCAGGCGCGCGACGGCAACGAGTTCGACTGCCAGACGAACACCGCCGGCGGCGCCTGCACCGGGCTGAACTGCGTGCGCGCCCTGAGCGCGAACACGGACGTGAGCAACGACCTGCAGAACCGGCTCTCGCGCGCGACGAACTGCGACCGCGGTCCGGACAGCGCGTCGTTCCAGGCGGCCTTCGGGTTCGCGAACGGGCGGCCCGCCGCCGCGCTCGGGCCGGCGCCGGACCTCGGCACCGACCCCTCGGCGACGACCTACGTGCAGAACGACTGCTTCGACAACCCGCGCATCGTCGTGCTGCCGATCGTCGGCAACATCAGCAACGGCGAGACGGACCGCGCCGTGCTGGGCTTCGCGACGGTGTACCTGCTGGGCTGCACGGACCAGTCGGCGCCGCTGAACGGCAGCGTCAGCCGGCCGACCTGCAACGTGCCGAACGGCAATCCGGGCCGCCAGTACGAGCTGCGCGGCGTGCCCGTGCACGTCTACTACGCGACGGGCGTCCCGGGCGGCATCGTGAAGCCCGTGAACAACGCGCCGTTGACCATACAGACCGTGGACTAAGGACGGACAGCATGGCACGCACACTCACGCAAGCACGACCCGAGCGCACGAACCGGCTGCTCTTCATGGGCGCCGTGGGGCTCGCCGCCATCGCGGCGATCTTCGTGTTCGTGGCGCTGAGCAACTTCGGCGGCACCGACAGCGGCGGCGGCGGCGGCTCCGGGACCGCGGTCGTCACCACCCAGGACGTGGGGGTCGGCACGGTCCTCACCGCGGACATGCTCCAGGTCGTGAGCGTCCCCGGCGACGCCCTCGTCGCCGGCGCCTTCACCGACAAGTCGAAAGCCGTCGGCCTGAAGGCGCTCTACCCGCTCGCGAAGGGCGAGCAGGTGTCCGATGCGAAGGTCGTCGGCAAGGGCGCGGAGGAAGGCAAGGGCATCGGCTGGGTGACGCCGCCGGGCAAGCGCGCCGTCTCGGTGGAGATAGACCAGACGACGAGCGCCGGCGGCCTGATCGTCGCCGGCGACCACGTGGACGTGATCGTCGTCGGCAAGACGAAGGCGAACATCAACGGCGAGAGCACGGACATCCCGGCGTCGTTCACGCTGCTGGAGGACGTGGAGGTGCTCGCCGTCGCGCAGGACACGTTGAAGCCGGTGTCGCGCGTCGACGAGAACGGCAACCCGGTGCAGGCGGACACCGCCGAAGGCTCGATCGCGGCCGGGAACAACAACGACCCGTCGCCGAAGGCGAAGACCGTGACGCTCGCCGTCACGCCGGAGCAGGCGGCGCGCCTGGCGCTCGGCACCGTCGGCTACACGGTCGTGCTGTCGGCGCGGCCGCCGGGCGACACGTCGCACGTGAACAACCCGAACGACATCGTGACGCTGCCGCCGGAACTGCAGTAAGGACGAACGGAAGGCGACGAGGCCGGACGCAGGGAGACCGACTTGGCGAAGACACCAGCCGCACTGATCGTTGATACGGATATCCAGAGCCGCTTCGATGCGAAACAGGCCGTGAAGGCGTCCGGCCTGAGCATCGCGGGCGAGTGCGGCTACGGCATGGAGGCGGTCAACACCGCCAACGACCTGCGCCCGGAGGTGATCCTCATCGGCGTCGGCGAGCCCATGGAACGCCCGCTGCAGACCGTCGAGACCCTGCAGAGCCTGCTGCCGGAGACGCCGATCCTCGTCTACTCCGACTCGCGCGACATCGAGACCATCCGCAAGGCGATGATGGCGGGCGCGCGCGACTTCCTGCCCAAGCCGGTGCGCCCGGAGACGCTGCGCGCCTCCGTGCTCTCCGCGCTGGAGGTCGAGGAGAAGAAGAAGCTGCGGCAGCTCGGCCAGATCCCGCAGGCGCCCACCGCCGGCACGATCGTGACGATCTTCGGCGCCAAGGGCGGCATCGGCAAGTCGACCATCACGAGCAACCTCGCCGTCGCCCTCGCGCGCATGGAGCGCTCGTCGGTCTGCATCGTCGACCTGGACAACGGCTTCGGCGACATCGCCGGGATGCTCGACGTGCGGCCGGAGCGCACGCTCGCGGACATGGTGCGCGACATCGATACCCTCGAGCGCGATGACATCCAGCGCTACGTCACCAAGCACGAGCTGACGGACCTGGACATCCTCGCTGGGCCCACGGTGCTCGAATGGCGGCACATCTCGCCGGACCAGGTGCGGCGCGTCATCGAGTTCCTCGCGCGCAACTACGACACGGTGCTGCTCGACACCTCCGGCATGCTCAACGAGCTGGCCGAGATGGCGGTGGACATCGGCACGATCGTGCTCTGGGTGACGACGACCGAGTTCGCGAGCGTCAAGGACTCGCTGGAGGCGATGCGCGCGCTCAAGATGCTCAGCTACTCGCAGGAGCGCGTCCGCATCGTCATGAACGCGATCTCGCCGGATGACGGGGTGCGGCCGTCCGTCGTGCAGGACGCGCTGCAGCGCGACGTGTTCTGGAACATCCCCTACGACAAGAAAGTGCGCCAGGGCACGCACCTGGGCCAGCCGATCGTGATCACCGCCCCGCAGTCGGTGGCGGCGAAGAGCCTCACCGACCTGGCGACCGTGATCGCCGGCGGCCGGCTCGAGAACGGCCGGGGCATCCTCGGCGGCTTCAAGTGGCGGCCGGGCTCGCAGCCGGCGGTGGCGGAAGGGTAAGCGGGACCGCGGCCGGCACGCGCGGCCGCGCGGGGAGGACGGCACCATGGCGATCGACACACGCTGGGAGACGACGCGGTCCACCGCCATCGACGACGGCGGGGACGGCGAATGGTTCGATGCGGTGCACGCGGTGCACCAGCGCATGCTCCAGGACATGGACCCGAACGCGCTCGAGAAGCTCGACCGCACGCGGGCGCAGGAGGCGGTGTCCGTCGCGGCGCGCCAGCTCGTGACGCAGATGTTCCCCTCGCTGCTCGGCGACGACCGCGAGCGCGTGATCAAGCGCGTGATCGACGAGGCGATCGGCTTCGGCCCCATGCAGCCGCTCATCGACGACGACAGCGTGTCCGAGATCATGGTCAACGCGCCGGAGGAGATCTACTTCGAGCGCGACGGCATCATCTACCTCTCGCCGCTCCGCTTCCGGGACACCGAGCACGTCATGCGCGTCATCGAGCGCATCATCGCGCCCGTCGGCCGCCGCGTCGACGAATCGTCGCCGTACGTCGACGCGCGCCTGCCCGATGGCTCCCGCGTCAACATCGTCATCCCCCCGCTGGTGCCGCGCAGCCCCACGATCACCGTCCGCAAGTTCCGCCGCGAGCGGTTCAAGATGGAAGACCTCATCGCGAATGAGACGGTCGATGAGCGGATCGCGGAGTTCCTGCGGGCCTGCGTGAAGCAGCGCGTGAACATCGTCATCTCCGGCGGCACGGGCACCGGCAAGACCACCCTGTTGAACGCCCTCTCCGCCTACATCCCGGCGCGCGAGCGCATCGTCAGCATCGAGGACCCCATCGAGATGAAGCTCCAGCAGCCGCACGTCGTGGCGATGGAGGCGCGGCCGCCGAACATCGAGGGCCGCAACGAGGTGACCCAGCGCGACCTCGTGCGCAACGCCCTGCGCATGCGCCCCGACCGCATCATCGTCGGCGAGGTCCGCGGCGCCGAGGCCTTCGACATGATGCAGGCGATGAACACCGGCCACGAGGGCTCGCTGACGACCATCCACGCCAACTCGCCGCGCGACGCCCTCATCCGCATCGAGAACATGGTGATGATGGCGGGCTTCGACCTGCCGGTGCGGGCCATCCGCGAGCAGATCGCCGCCGCGCTCGACCTGATCATCCAGATCGCGCGGTTCCCCGATGGCCGCCGGCGCCTGATCCAGATCACGGAGATCACCGGCCGCGAGTCGGACACCGTGACGACGCAGGACCTGTTCAGCTTCCGTCAGGACCGCATGGACGAGGACGGCCGCATCATCGGCGCGCTCGAGCCCACCGGCATCATGCCGACGTTCGCCGACGAGTTCGCCCGCAACGGCGTCGTGCTCGACCTGCTGGGCCTGCAGCCGGAGGCGGTGCGCTGATGTTCTTCGCGCTCATGGGCTCGCTCGCCGCCGGAGGCGCGATCGCGCTGGTTGCCGTCGCGCTCGTGCGCCAGGCGATGAACCGCCCCCAGGACCGGCGCATCCAGCGCCTGGTCGAGCGCCCCCGCCTGGTGCACCGCGGCCTTTCGACGGACGAGGTCATGCGCCGCCGCGCCGCCAACATCCCGGGCCTGCGCAAGTTCGTCGAAAAAGGTCGCTGGGCGGAGCGCTGGGAGGTCGACCTGGAGCAGGCCGGGATCCGCATGCGCGTCGGCGAGTACCTGCTGATCCGCGTCGCGCTGGGATTCGCCGTGCTCGTCTTCGTGACCGCGGTCGGCCGCAGCGCGCTCGGGTTCGTCGTCGGGCTCGCGCTGGGCGCCGTCGCCTACTGGCTGCCCTCGTACGTGCTCCACCTGCTGCGGCGCCGGCGCGCGCAGCAGGTCGCGAAGCAACTGCCCGAAGCCGTGACGATGATGGCGAACGCGCTCCGCGCCGGCTTCGCCTTCCAGCACGGCATGGACATGGTCGCGAAGGAGTTCGAGCCGCCGATCGCCGAGGAGTTCCAGCGCGCGACGACGGACATCGCCGTCGGCGCCTCCGTCGAGGAGGCGCTCCACGGCATGATGGCGCGCGCCGACTCGGAGGACATGAACCTGATCGTCACGGCGGTGCTGATCCAGCGCAGCAGCGGCGGCAACCTTGCGGAAATCCTGGAGAACGTGGCCGAGACCATGCGCGAACGCGAGCGGCTCGAGGGCGAGGTGCGGACGATGACCTCGCAGCAGCGCTTCTCCGGCACGGTGCTCACGTTCTGGCCGCTGCTCCTGCTCCTGCTGTTCTGCGCGCTCAACTGGCACCACACCTCGGTGCTCTTCACGACGTTCGCCGGGCGGATCATGCTCGCCGCCGGCGGCATCGGCCAGTTGCTCGGCTTCTTCACGATCCGGCGCATCCTGGACGTGGACATCTAGGAGGGACCGATGGCATTCGCGACGTCGCTCGCCGTCTTCCTCTCGGTGCTCTTCTTCTCGCTCTGGTACCTGCGCAGCAAGAACGAGATGGAGGACCGCGTCCGCGGGCTCGCCTCGCAGCGGCGCGCCCTGGCCAACGCCGATGAGGCCTTCAGCCAGCGCGTCATGTTCCCGGCCGTGCACGGCATCACGACCCGCATCGTCGATGTCATGCCGACCGCGCTCGTCGCGCGGGCGCGCAAGTGGCTGATCATCGCGGACAGCAGCATGAGCATCGGCACGTTCATGGCGATCGTGCTCGTGACGACGACGCTGCCCGCGGCGGCCGTGACGCTGGCGGTCTGGAGCCACGCCGGCGGCCACCCGAGCGGCCGGATGATCGCGATGGTGCCCATCACGGCGGTCTTCGGCTTCCTGGCGCCGATGATGCTGCTGCGCCGGCGCGCCAAGAACCGCCAATCGCAGTTCTGGAAGGCGCTGCCGGACAGCATGGACCTGCTCGTGACATGCGTCGAAGCCGGCCTCAGCCTGGACTTCGCCTTCCAGCGCGTCGCCGAGCGCCAGCACGGGCCCGTCGGCGACGAGGTCGCGCGGATGCTACGCGAGAAGGCGCTCGGCCAGACGCGCCGGGAGGCGCTGACGGCCATGGCGGAGCGCATCGACCTGCCGGACGTGAACGTCTTCGTGAACTCCGTGATCCAGGCCGAGGCGCTGGGCACGAGCGTGGCAACCGTGCTGCGCACGCAGGCGCGGCAGATGCGCGTGCGCCGCCGGCAGCGCGCGGAGCAGGTGGCGCGCCAGGCCGCCCCCAAGATGGTGTTCCCGCTCGTCTTCTTCGTGCTGCCGTCGCTGTTCATCGTCATCATCGGGCCGGTGATCATCAACGCGGTCGACGTGCTGAACAGCCGGTAACGCCCCGCGAGAGAGGTGATGCTGCAAGCGCAAGGAACGCGGCCGCCGGACCCGTACCGCACCCTGCAAGTCCATCCGCTCGCCGGGCGAGAGCTGATCATGCAGGTCTACTGGAGCCTCGTCGAGCGCGCCCGGGCGATGCGCCCCGCCGCCGAGGCCGACCAGCAGCTCGCGGAGCTGAACGCCGCCTACGCGCTGCTGATGGACGAGCGCCGCCGCCGTGACTGGGACGAGGCCGCCGGCCTGCGCGACCTCGCGCCGCCGTCCGTCAGCGCGCGGACGCACAAGGGCGGCTTCCTCGGCTGGTTCACCCGCACCGAGCTCGTGGTCGAATGCCAGGACTGGTACCAGCTCCTCCAGCTCGACCGGGAGGCGACACCGGCGACCGTCGCGATCGCCGCGGAGCACGCGCGCCGCACGGCGCCCCCGGCCGCGCGGGCGGAGGACGTCCGCATGCGCGAGCTCATCGAGGAAGCCTGCCGCGTCCTCACCGACGCCAACCTGCGGGCGCAGTACGACGCCACGCTCGAAGGCCAGGCGGCTGCACCGACGGTCGATGCCCCGGAAGAGCCGGAGCCGATCGCCGTGCCGGGCGCGGCCGCCGCGCGCGCCGACGAGTACGCGTCCGCCGAGGACGACGAGCGCGCGCTCGCGGTGCCCGAGGAGCACAGCCGCGCGCGGCCGGCGCCGCCCAAGGTGATCCCCATCTGGTTCCGCCGGACGCGGCGCGACGCCGCCACGGTCGCGCTCGTCGAGGCGTTAACGGACAGCGCGCCGCCGGAGGAGCCGGCGCCCGAACCCAGGGGGAGTCGCGCGGGCAAGGCCGCCGCGCCGGCTGCCGACCGCGCGCGCCGGTTGCCGCGCGGCGAACGGCTGCACGAGGCCGAACGCGAGCGCCTGCTCGGGCTGCGCACGCTCGCCGAGTCGGCGCGCGAGGAGGACGCCTCGCCCGCCGCGGCCGATGCAGGCACGCTCGCCCACCTCGTATTCACCTCCGGGCCGCTGCAGGGGACGCGCGTCCCGCTCGATGGCGCGCCGATGACGATCGGCGAGGGGTTCCACGCCGACATCGTCCTGCCGGCGCGCGGCCGCGGCCACGGCGAGATCGCGCGTCTCTGGGCGCACGGCGGCGCCTTCGCCTTCCGCTGCGAGACTGGCATCCCGGTGCGCGTCAACGGCCGCCCGCTCGAGGCGCCGCTGGTGATCCTCGAGCACGGCGATGAAGTGCGCATCGGCGCGCACCGCTTCCAGTTCCTTTCGCGCTGACCGCCGCGCCTGCACGATCACAATCTTCTATGTCCCGGGGCGCCGCGCATCGATCGCATCGATCGCGCGATGCATCCCTCGCCGCGCAGCGAATCGGGAATATGCCGATGCAGCGCGCTCGCGACCCCGGCGACAAGGGGCTTGACACGCGCGCGCGACGCCGGATCGGGCGCAAGCCGTTGTCAGCGGCCGATCGGACGGGATAGGATCAATCTATGCGGGACTGGCTCCGCACGCTGCGACAGAACCTGGACGCGCTCGTCGCCTTCACCCTCTGCTTCGTCGCCGTCGCCATGTACTTCGGGCCCGGGTACTACTTCCTGGCCTGGTGGACGATCGGCACGCTGTACCTCGTCCGCGTCGCGCTCCGCCGCTAGCCGGACGCCTGGCCCGCCTCAGGCTCCCCGTACGCGAACTGATCGCCCGGTTCGGTGCCGCTGCTCGCAGCGACGCCCGCCGGCAACTCGAGCGTGTCCTTCGCCCCGCGCCCCCCGAACGCCACTCGCCACGGCCGCATCGCCGGCACGATCTTCACCACGCGGCCGTCGGCGTCGAGGAAGATCGCGTCGAAGCGGAAACGCATGCAGAACGAGTGGATCGATGATGTGCCGGGGAAGTACAACCCGGCGCCCGGCTCGAGCGACCGCCGGAACATCAGCCCCACGAGCCGCGTCACGAGCGACGATGCGAGCTGCGCGCGCGGCGCGACCGTCGTCCCGCGCGTCTCGTTGCGGACGGAGAACCGCTTGCGGTCCGGGCGTGGCATCGCGCCTCCCTGCGCTGTCGCGCAATCGTAGCACCCTGCGCGCATGAACACGAAGAGGCCGGGCACCCGCGCCCGGCCTCTCGCGCCGTCCGGTTGGTTGGTGGGGTCAGCCCTGCGAGCCGGCGCTCCGGCTGTGGTCCAGGATCGCATCGAGGTTGTCGGCGAGCTTCTGCAGTGCGCGATCCTCCTGCTCCTGCGTGATCTTGCCGTCCTGCACCGCCTGGTCGAGCCGCGCCTTCGCGCCGTCGGTGATCTGCTGCTTCACCGCGTCGAGCGGCACGTTGTGCTCCGCCGCGACGTCCGCGATCGACTTGCCGTCCTTCAGCTCCGACACCAGGTCCTTCGGGTCGATGCCGATCGCCTGCGCCGACACCTTCACGATGCCCGCGCGCACGCGCTCGCGCCTCTCGTGGCGGCCGATGACGAGCGCCCCGAGGCCGGTGCCCTGGCTGTTGTTGATGCGGTCCTTGATCTTCGAGGCCTGGTCGCTGGTGAGCGTACCGTCGGCGACGCGCTCGTCGACCGTCTGCAGCTCCGCACCCTTCACCGCGCTCGTGAGCTGGTCGCTGCTCACGCCGAGGTTCGCCGCGACCTTGCCCAGGAACGCCTCGACGCGCGCCTTCGGCCCGGACGGCGTCGCGCCCGGCTCCTGCGCCGAGGCGTAGCGCGCGACGCCCAGCGCCATCGCGCCCGCGACGACGAGCGCGGCGGTCGCCGCCATGATCTTCGTGGGGTTCAACATCTTGGTTCCTCCTTCATCACCAACCTCCCCGCTTGCATCAACGACAGCGTAGGCGCGCGACGATGAAGCCCCCGGAACCGGCGGGTAAATGCTCCGTAAATTCGCGGCGGAGCGGGTGATGCGCGGCGCATGGCGGCGGAGGGGCACGCGGGGCTAGAATCAAGGCAGCCGCCGTCCCGGGGGTCCATGAGCAAGCCCGAAAACGGTCAGGACCGCATCCATCGAGAGATCGAGGAGTTGCTCGACCGGCTCGACAACTTCGTGCCGGAGGAGCGCTTCACGGAGAAGATGCGCCTGCGCCGGCGCCGCGTTGCGCTGCCGAGCCCGGCGCCCATCGTCTCGCGCATCGGCCACCGCGTATCGCGCGTCTCGCTCGGCCAGCTCATGCTCGCCGGCCTCGCGCTGATGCTCGCCTCCTACTTCTTCCGCGGGCCGCTCGGCGCCGCGACGATGTGGGTGCTCGTCGCAGGCCTGCTGCTCTCCGGCATCGCGTTCGTGCTCTCGCTGACGCGCGGCTACGGCGGTAGCAGCACGCTCGGCGGGCACGTCGAGAAGCGGTGGCGCGGACAGATCATCGAGTACAGCAGCACCCCGTCCGCCGCGGACCGCATCCGCGGCTGGTTCCGGAACAGGCGAAGGCGATAGCGGCGCATCCGCAAAGGCTGCGCGCGCTCCTCCTCGCGCTCGTGCTGGGCGCGGGTCTGCTGACCGTCGCCTGCAACAGCGATGGCTCCACCGCGACGCCGAGCGTGGCGCCGTCCGGCACCGCGCTGCGCGCGACGCCGACGGCCACGGCCGCGGCATCGCCCGATGTCGACGGCGCGCGCGCGTACGAGCACGTGCGCCAGCTCGCCGACGTCATCGGCCCGCGCGTCGCCGGGACGGACGGCGAGGTCCGGGCGCGCGACTACATCAAGGCGCAGCTCGAGCAGGACGGCTACGACGTCACGCTCGAACCGTTCCCCTTCGACGCCAGCCGGTTCCTGCCCGCGCGCGTCATCGCCGGCAGCGACCGCTACGGCGGCTTCGCGGTCGATAACTCACCCTCGGGCGATGTCACCGGCCCGGTCGTCGACGCCGGCATCGGCCGGCCGCAGGACTTCCCGCCGGGCGCGCGGGGCGCCGTCGCCCTCATCGAGCGCGGCGAGCTCACGTTCCAGGACAAGATTGCGAACGCCGCGGCCGCCGGCGCCACGGGCGTCATCATCTTCAACAACGCGCCCGGCAACTTCGATGCGGGCGCGGATACGGTCGCCGTGCCCGCGGTCACGCTGTCACAGCAGGACGGGGAGGCTCTCCGCGCGCGCCTCGCGGCGGGCCAGGTGCAGGCGACAGTGAGCGTCTCGCCGCCCACCGGCACGTCCTACAACGTGATTGCGAAGCCGAAGGGCGCGGCGCAGTGCGCGACGGTGACCGGCGGCCACTACGACAGCGTCCCCGTGACCGGGGGCGCCGACGACAACGCCTCCGGCGCCGCGTCGGTGCTCGAAGTGGCGCGCGCGGCCGCGGCGCAGTCGCTGCCCGGCGACAACTGCTTCGTGCTCTTCGGCGCTGAGGAACTCGGACTGATCGGCAGCAAGGCGTTCGTGTCGCAGCTCTCCGACCAGGAGATCAACGGCATCCGCGTGATGGTCAACCTCGACGTCGTCGGCATCGACTCGCCGCTCGGCGTGCTCGGCGACGACGACGCCGTCGAGACCGCCCGCGTCGCCGGACAGCGCGTGGGCGTGCAGGCGGAGAAGGCCTCGCTCCCGCCCAACGCCGGCAGCGATCACCAGAGCTTCCAGCAGGCGGGCGTGCCGGTGGTGATGCTCACGCGCGAGGACAGCCTGATCCACACCCAGCAGGACACCAGCGGCCGCGTCAACCCCGAGCGGCTCGAGGAGACGCTGAAGCTGGCGTTGGCCACCCTGCGGGCGTACGCGCCGTAGCACGCGCGAGGTGCTCCGCCCGGCCGCGGCCGGCCCTTCGCTCCTGCTCACACTCCGGTTGCCCGCCCTGCGGGCGTCCTGTACGATCGCGCGGACATTCCAGCCGGCACCCGGAGGCCACCCCTGAAGCCCGGATCCAGCGTCCGCGCGCCCCTCGTCGCCTGCGTCCTCGCGGGCCTGCTCGCGCTGCCCGCCTGCGGCGGCGGCGGCCCGAGCGCCAAGGCGCCCGACCCGGCGAAAATCGTCACCGCAACGCTCCCCGCGGAACTGCCCGAGCCGATGGTGCTCGGCGGCGGCGTCGCGCAGTCGCCCGGCGGCTCGACCTACACCGTCAAGTCCGGCGACACGCTCGCGGGCATCGCCGCCCGCTTCAGCATCAGTCTCGAGGACCTGCGCGCCGCGAACCCCGGTATCGACGCGGCATCGCTCTCCGTCGGGCAGTCAGTGCGCCTGCCGCGCGACGTCAGCGGCGAGCCACCCCCATCCCCGACGCCCGAGCCCGCGACGCCGGCGCCCGCCGACAGCCCCACCCCGCCCGCGCCCGGCCCGACGAACACGCCCGCGACGGCCATGCAGACCTACACCGTGGAGAGCGGTGACATCCCGCTGACGATCGCCGAGAAGTTCGGCATCACGGTCGAGGCGCTGCTCGCGGCCAACCCCGGCCTCGACCCGACCAGCCTGCACGCCGGCGACGTGCTCAACATCCCGCCGCCACCGCCACCCGGCGGCTAGCGCGCGAGCGCGTCCAGGCGCGCCCGCAGCAGCGCTTCCGCAACCACCAGATCCTCGCGCGATGTCACCTTGAGGTTCCACATCGCGCCTACGTACATGCGCACGTCGTGCGGCAGGCGCTCGACCAATGCGGCGTCATCCGTCACCGCGGCGTCGGGCGCCGCATCGTGCGCGCGCAGCAGCAGGTCGCGGTCGAAGACCTGCGGGGTCTGCGCCAGCCACGCCCGCGCGCGGTCGATCGTCGCGCGCACCACGGGCGGCTCGCCCCCCACGTCCTTCACCGTATCCCGCGCGGGGATGCCGCAGACGGCCGCACCGGACTCCCGCGCGAGCGCCACGCCCTGCGCGATCAGCTCCGGCGTGACGAGCGGGCGCGCGCCGTCGTGCACCGCGACCACCGCCGCGCCCGTCGCCGCATCGAGCCCGGCGCGCACGGAGTGGCGCCGCTCAGCGCCGCCGGCGACGACCGTCGCGCGCTCGCCCAGGCGCCACTCGCGCACGAGGTCCTCCATCTGCGCCACGCGCTCCGGCGCCGCGACGACGACGAGGCGCTCGACCTCCGTGCAGCGGCGGAACGCGGAGAGCGTCCAGGCGACGAGCGGCCGCCCGACCAGTTCGGCGTAGACCTTGTCCACGCCGTCCATGCGCGTGCTGCGCCCCGCCGCGACAATGATCCCCCACGCCGGCCCGCCATCCGCCATGCGGCGCATGGTACGGGATGCCCGTTGTACACTCACCCCATGCCGCCGCGCGCCGAACGCCTGCTCTATCTCTCGGCGGCCGCGCGCCGCATCGGCGACCTCGTCGCGGCCTCGGACGCGCCCCTCCGGTACGAAGTGCTGCGCCACCTGCTCCGCGTCAGCGAGGAGACGATGACGGAGGCGCTCGAAGAGGCCGTGGCCGCGGACCTCGTGCGGCGCGGTGACGACCCGTTCAGCTACGTCCCCGGCGACGACGACACCGGCGCCGCGATCCGCGAGGCCATGGGGGAGCTGCGCGCCGAGCGCCTGCGCGAGCACATCGTCGGCGCCACGCGCCGCGTCTTCGGCGACGAAGCGCCGGCGTGAGCCCGAAGCGCGCCGACCCCGACGTGCTGTTCGAGCGCCTGCGGCGGATCGTGGCGGCGCTGCCGGAAGCGGAGGCGGCGCGGACCCACGGGCACGGCGCCTTCAGCGTGCGCGGGAAGAAGTTCGGCTACTACCTGGTCGACCACCACGGCGACGGCGTCATCGGGATCAGCGTGCGCGCGGCGCCGGGCGAGCAGGAGCGGCTCATCGCGACGGACCCGGCGCGCTTCTACCGGCCGGCGTATTCCGGCGCGCACGGCTGGGTGGGGCTCCGCCTCGACACGCCGCGCGTCGACTGGGGCGAAGCCGAGCGGCTGCTCGTGGACGCCTACCAGCTCGCCGCGCCGCGAAGGCTGGCTGCGCAGTTCGCCGCGAGGTGACGGCGCATCGCGTTTCGTCCTGTCCGCGACGACGGAGCGCCGTGTCCGGAGTCGATGCGGTTACGCGCGCGCGGCCGCCTGCGCGACGCGGGAGAGGTGCGCGCGGAGGGCGGCGTTGTACAGCTCCGGGCGCTCGTACTGCGGCGAGTGCGCCGCATCCGGGATGATCGCCAGCGTCGCGTTGGGGATCTCGGCCGCCAGCACCTTCGCCGGCTCCACGAGGGCCGCATCCTTCTCGCCGCAGATCACCAGCGTCGGCACGCGGATCTGCGCCAGGCGGTCGCGGCTGCCGGGCCAGCCCTGCAGCCCTCGCCACGCGCCAATGAATCCGTCCGGCGACATCCGCGACAGGCGCTCGCGCTCGTAGGCGCGCCGCTCTTCGTCCAGCAGCGGCGAAGGCGGCAGCGGCGACGCCATGTCCGCGACCGCCGCCATCCCTTCCTCCTCCGCCAGGCGCATGCGCTCGGCCAGGTAGCCCCGCACCGCCTCGTTGCCGCGGAAGGCAAAGCGGTAGGCCGTGTCGTGCAGGGTCAGCGACAGCAGCCGCTCGGGGCTGCGCAGGGCGATCTCCTGGACGACGGCGCCGCCCATTGAATGGCCGACGAGGTGATATCGCGCGAAGCCGGCGGCCTCGATGACCGCCTCCACGTCGTCCGCGAGCTGGAGGATGGAGTAGGCGTCGCGGTCCGCCGGCGCGTCCGACCGCCCGTGGCCGCGGTGCTCCATCGCCAGCACCCGGTGCGTCCGCGCGAACTCGGGTATGACGTAGCGCCAATCGAC
>DASRHM010000020.1:0-21385 GCA_035650575.1 Dehalococcoidia bacterium
CCGGGGGTTGGGGGGAGTCGCCTCGGCTCCGCCACGCCTAACGCGGGTCACGCTTGTGTGCGCTCCTTGCGCTCGCCGCGGATCCTCTCGATCGCCGCATTGAGCCGTTTCGTCATGCGGAGCGCAGCATCCACGTCGTTCTGGTTCCGGTCGGGATGGTGCTGCCTCACCAGCGCCCTGTACGACGCCTCGACGACATCCATAGGTGCGTCGGGTCGGACACCTAGCAGTTCGTACGGGTCGATGTCGGAATCATCGCGTTCTCCGTGAGGTTCACCAGTTTGTCCTTCGGCTCGCGCACCGCGTGTTCCGTTCGGCCTAGGCAGCTCCTGCCAGCTGTCGGTAGGGTCGGGCCGCCGGCGCTGCCAGACGAGCACCCCGCCCACGACGACGACGATCACCGCGACCGCGATCAGGACGACCGCCCACCATGGGACCGCGCTGCCGCCGGAGCCGCCGACGGTCAGCCGGCCATCGACCGAGCGGCTGGGGATCTCGCTGCCATCGGGGTGCACGAGCTTCACGCGCGAGAGGCCGAGGCCGGACGTGCCATGGTTCGAGGGCTTCAGCGTGACCACCGCCAGCGTGCCATCGCCCTCGACCCCCGGCGGTTCGCGCCCGAGCGTGACGCAGGCGAGCCGCACGGCGCCGGTGTCTACGGTGGGGTCCTGGCAGACGATCTGGCGCCCGGTGCCGCCGAGGAAGTCGGTCTTGTCCACGGACACGTACTTGAGCAGGTTCGAATCGAAGCTCAGTACGAACTGGAAGCCGGCGAGGTCGCTCACGCCCTTCGCATGTATCTCGAGCTGCACCGAGTCGGCGGAAGGCGACACGCGCGACGGGCCGTCGATGGTGACGACGGCCTGATCTTCCGGGGTCTGCTGGGCGCGCAGCTCGCGCGGGGCGATGCCCGCGGTCACCAGCGCGAGCGCGCCGATCGCGATGGCGGTCAGGGGCAGGCGAAGGCGCACGTATGGACTCCTGTGTGCGTCGCGGGGAGCATTCGTCCCGGGTCGTCCCCGAGCGGCGGGCGCCCAAGTATATGCGATGATCGCGCGCCATCGGTCAACCGCGCCTGGCGCGGCGCAAGACGGGATGGCGCGCGCGAAGCCCGAGGCGCCGCCCGGGCTCATGCGCATTCGTATCGGCGCCGCGCGGCTCCGGAGAGCTCGCGAAGTCGCCCCGCCTCCCGCGAAGGCATTCGGGCCGGCCTGCCGGTCGGCCATGGCACCGCCGGCTCGCCGGTGGCTGCGCGCTCCCGGAGTTCTTTGCATAACGTCACCCGAAGCGAGGCGCGACGCTGCGTCCGACGGCGCTTGCCATAATCGATCCGGACCGGCGGCGCGGAGGGTCGCGAATCTGCGCGGCCGTCGAAGGGCCGGCAGCCAGCGGACGGCGACCGGCGCCCGAGTTCCCTCCGCCCCCGCCCCATAGGGGTTTCCCTGATCGAAATTTCCGGTGAATCCCGGTTAACCTTTCGCCGGTTGGCGGCGTTATACGGCCGGCAGCCCCGCCAGCGGCGGGGCGGTCGCGTCGTCTAACGGACCCCGCAGGGAGGCGGCGGAACCCCGCAAGCCGGAGGAAAGGAGGGCAGGAGGCCAGCGGCGCAACCCCACCGCCCGTCCGACCGCGTCGTGGTGACTCGGCCGAGGACGACGGGATCAGGCGGGCAGGACGCGTACGCCGCGCGGCCACTGGACAGAGAGAGAAGATGATTTCGGCCGAACGCGCATACGGGCTCACGGTGGGCCCGGCGCAACCGATCCAGGAGGAGAAGTCTTGAAGAAGTTGATTGCAGTGGCAGTGGCGGCCGTGGCCGTAACTGTCCTCGGGTTCGGGAGCCTCACCGCTCCGGCGACCCACGCCAACCCGGCGAAGATCTGGGTGATCAACCAGAACGTGTCGGCTTCGATCGCCACCACGCCGGTGACCCCGGCGGCGTTCGACACGGCTCTGGCGACCCAGGCCGGCCGCGCGCCCTACCTGTCCCAGTTCGATGCGTTCCAGACGGCGAGCGGCATGCAGACCGCCGTCGACGCGGCGATCCCGTTCGCGGGGAACACGTACATCATCGTCCAGACGGACGGCTCCGGCAGCAACGTCACGCTGAACGGCCGTGGCCTCGCCTGCACGCCGGCGTGTGACAACGCCACCACGGCGGTGCCGGACGCGACCGACCACATCGTGGTCTACACGGTCAACAGCGTCGGCACGCACGCGATCAGCGACACGCTGACGGTGACGGCGACGCAGGACGCGGTCGCGCTGGACTCCGGCACGATCACGGTGGTCGGCCAGGCGCATGACATCACGCTGGCGGTCACGAAGGACACGATCCAGGAAGGTCTGACGCAGGCCGGCTGCACGACGAGCACGGACATCACGCTCCCGACGGCCGCAGGCGCCACGGCGACCTACAGCGACATCAACGGCAACGACCTGGTCGGGTACTTCACGAGCTGGGCGACCAGCGCGGCCAGCAAGATGGTGGTCGCGACCCCGACCACCCCGTCCATGGTGCTGCTCGACGGCGCTGGCCCGACGGCAGCCGGTAACGTGTTCTGCGGCGTCGCCGCTGGCTCGGCTACCCTCTCGGCCAAGAACACCACCGCGAACGCCGTGGCGGGCATCACGGGTCAGGTGACCCGGACGCAGGACATCACGGTCACGGGCGTCCCGGCGGCGGTTGCGCTGACGGCTTCGCCGGCGATCATCGCCTGCGACGGCACGCAGACCTCGACGGTCACCGCGAAGGTGACGGACGCCGACGGCAACAACGTCGTCGACAACACGCCGGTGACGTTCAGCGTCGTCGCGCTGGGCACGGCGAACCCGATCAACGCGAAGACCACCGGCGGCTCGGCTTCGAGCACGATCACGCCGCTCTCCGGCGCGACCGCCGGCGTGACGGTCGTCGTGACCTCGGGCGACGTCTCCAGCTCGATCCGCATCGACTGCTCGCTGCCGATCACGCCGACCGCGGCGGGTCCGGCGGCGACGGCGACGCCTCCGGGCGGCATCGTCGGTCCGAACACGGGTACCGGTGGGTACCTGGGCCAGGACGGCTCGGGCAGCTTCCCGATGTGGACGCTGGTCGCGCTGGCCCTCGGCAGCTTCGCGCTCGTGGGTGGCGGCATCGTCGCCCGCCGCGCGAGCAAGTAGCCGAACCTCCGGCTGACTTGTGAACGGAGGGGCCCCCTTGTGGGGCCCCTCCGCTTTCTCCCGCGGTCAGGCGCCGTCCTGAACGCGGCGCGCGGATGGTGTTGCCGGGGGGCACCCCGGAGCCCGCGGCAAGGGCACTGTCCCGGCGCCCGGTCCAGGTGTGCTGGACGAGGCGAGCGTCGCGCGCGGCCGAGCGAGCGGGCCTAATCCAGAGTGGTGCCGGCGCGTTGCCAGCCCAACTGCGATGCAGTGCGCATGACAAGCGGCGCCGCGAGAGACGCACGGGCGGCGGTTGGACGTATGTAAAGCGCAGCGGCCCGAGCGCGCGAAATGTGGCAAGATGTCGGGCGGCGAATCCGGTGGCGGGCCGCGCACGAACGCGCGGCACGGGTGATGTGAGGCAGAGGGCAGGATGAACGGACCACGCGACGAAGGACTGCTCGCGCGCCTGCGCGCGAATGAGACGCTGCGCAGGCTCACCGGCGGCCGGCCGGACATCGCGATCTTCGGGGCGCCTGTGGCGATCATCGCCGTGGTCGCGATCGTCGCCGGCATTGTCCTGGCGACGGGCGGCGGCGGCGGCAACGAGCAGGCGCGGGCGGAGACGCCGACCGCGGGCGTCAGCGACGATGCATCGCCGACGCCGGCGAGCGCCGGGCTGAAGACGCCGATCGCGATCAGCCCCGGCGACGAGCTGACGGCGCAGGACCTCGCGGCGCGAGGGACCGGTGAGCCCGCCCGCGGGGACTTCACCGGCGACCGGCTGATCATTCCGAAGATCGGCGTCGACGCGCCCTTCTCGTACAAGGTGGTGCCGGGCAACGGCGTGATGCCAAACCCCAACTCCTGGGACGACGTCGCGTACTACGACTTCTCGTCGTGGCCGGGCATGGGCGGCCTCCCCGGGAAGGGCGGCAACGTCGTGCTGGCGGGGCACGTGGACTACATCCGGCACGGGCCGGCGGTCTTCTGGGACCTGCACAAGCTCGAGCGGGGCGACCGCGTGCAGATCCGCCTGAAGGACGGGTCGACGGTCGAGTACGAGGTCATGTTCAACAAGTTCGTGAGCGAGGACGCCGGCAACTTCAACCAGATCGTCTCGGCCACGGCCGATGAGTCGGTGACGTTGATCACCTGCAGCGGCGACTTCGTGAACGGGCATTACAACCAGCGGCAGATCGTCTGGGCGCGCCGGGTCTGACCCGCCGTTCAGGGTGCGGGCCACCTGCAGGGCGGCCGGCGCCTGCCGACCATGACTTGGACCATCGCGAGGGGGAGGGTCAGGGGCCATGGTGATTGAACGCATCCGCAGCATCTGGGAGGCCGCGTCTCCGCGGAAGCGCGCGGGGATGGTGGCCGCGCCCATCGTGCTCGTGCTCGCGGTCGCCGGCGGGATCGCGGGTGCCGTCGCCGCGGGCGGCGGCAGCGGCTCGGCGGAAGAGGCGCGGGCCAGCATGACCGATACCGCGACGACGGAGCCGACGGCGACGCTGACGCCGATGCCGACCGAGACGCCGGCGAGCGCGGGGCTGCAGGATACGAACGGCGCCGGCGGCGGCGGCGGCACCTCGGGCAACTACCAGCGGGTGCAGCCGCGAAGCGGCTCCGGGCCGGGCGCGCCGCAGGGCACGGGCATGACGCTCTCGATCCCATCGATCGGCGTGAACGCGAGCGTCTACTCGCGGACGGTCGGCACGAACGGCGTCATGGGCAACCCGAGCGGGGCCTGGGACGTCATCTGGTACGACTTCTCGGCCTTCGGGCCGGGGCTAGGCGGCTATCCCGGCGAGCCGGGCGCGAACGCGGTCTTCGCCGGGCACGTGGACTACATCCACGTCGGGCCGGCCGTGTTCTGGAGCCTGCGGGACCTGGGCCCGGGGTCGCAGGTGACGGTGAACACGCCGAATGGCCCGGTGACGTACGCGATCCAGTGGAGCGAGTGGGCACCGCCGGACGCCGACTTCGGCCAGTTCGTGGCGAAGACGGGGCAGGACAGCATCACCCTGGTGACGTGTATTGGGGATTTCTCGAACGGCCACTACAGCAACCGCCTGATCGTGCGCGGCGTGCGGATCTAGCTAGACTGAAGCCACGGACAGGCCCGAAGGCCGTCCCCGGGGGCGGCCTTCGCCGCGTCCGGCGTGCAACGCCGGCGGCGCCGCCGAGTTCACAGGGTTGAGGAGCGGTGCAGTGAGGGTGAACCAGAACAAGGTCTCGGTCGCGCTGATCGCCATCGGCTCGCTGCTGATGGTGGCATCGGTGACGCTGATCGTGCTGGTGATGACGGGGGTCGTCGGCGGCAAGATCCGGGGCAACAGCGACCTGGAGACGGTGACGACGTTCGGCCAGGTGATCAAGACGCCGACGGCCGGGCCCAGCCCGACGCCCAGCAGCGAATTCCCGCCGGGCTCCAACGCCCCCGTCGCGCGGCTCATCGTGCCGAAGGCGGGGATCGATGCGAACGTCGTCGTGAAGGGGGTGGACGCCGCGGGCGTGATGCAGACGCCGGACAACGCCTTCGACACTGCGTGGTACGACTTCAGCGCCCACCCGGGCTCGCCGGGCAACGCCGTCTTCTCGGGCCACGTCGACTACATCCACGTCGGCAAGGCGGTCTTCTGGAACCTGAAGGACCTCTCGCCTGGCGACCTGATCGAGGTGCGGCTGGCGGATGGCTCCGACTACAAGTACGCGGTGACGGCGCTCAACACGTTCGACGCGGACACGGCGCCGGTGGACGAGATCGTCGGCCGGACGGAGAAGCAGTCGGTCACCCTGATCACCTGCACCGGCGTCTTCAGCTCGGCCACCCACCAGTACGACAAGCGCCTCGTCGTGCGCGCCGAGCGCATCCCGGACGCGCTGCCCTCGGCGAGCGCAAGCGGCACGTAGCCAGAGCGCCGCGCGCTTTCGCATAGGCGGCCCCAGGGCTAGGATCGTCTGCGATGAACCTCGTTCATTCGCGCCGGATCGTCGCCCTGCTCGGCGTGCTCGCGCTCGCGCTCGCGGCCTGCTCCGGCGGCGGCGCGAAGGACGCGACGCCGACGGCGCCGGCGCCGCGGGTCCCGCCGGCGGCGTCATGGGAGGCCGCGACGCAGCCGGGGCCGTTCGCGGTCGGCGTCACGACGGTCGAGGTGGTCGATACGTCGCGGCCGACCGCGGCGAACGGGAGCTTCCCCGGAAGCCCCGAGCGGCGCATGAAGGTCGAGGTGTGGTATCCCGCGGTTCCCGACGCCTCGCGCGCCGACGGCCGCGACCTGACGCTCGACGCGAGCGACGCGCCGTACCCGCTGATCGTCTTCGCGCACGGGTTCACCGCCTCGCGCGTGCAGTCCACGACGTACACGCGGCACCTCGCGAGCCACGGCTACGTCGTCGCCGCGCCGGACTTCCCGCTGACGAGCGGGGGCGCGCCCGGCGGGCCGCGGATCGCCGACCTCGTGAACCAGCCGAAGGACGTGTCCTTCGTCATCGACCGGATGCTCGCGTTCAGCGACGAGGACGGGAACCGCTTCCACGGCGCGATCGACGCCGCCCACATCGGTCTCACCGGGCACTCGCTCGGCGCCTTCACGACGATCCTCGCGCTCTACGGCCCGGACCGCGACCCGCGCATCGATGCGGCGCTCCCGCTGTCCGGCAGCGGCTGCCTGCTGACGCCGGGCGAGACGCAGGGCGTGACGACGCCGGTGATGTTCATGATCGGCTCGGACGACCTGATCGTCGCGCCGGCCGGCAACCGGCGCGCCTACGACCTGGCGCACGCGCCGCGCTACTGGGTGGAGCTCGTCGGCGGCGGACACGTCCGATTCGCCGACGCGGACATCGACGATGCGCGCGTGCTCGGGCCGTTGCAGCGGGTGCTCAGCGGCGGCAACGGCGGGGCGAGCGCGGGTACCCCGGTGAGCGCGCCGACGCCGCGCGCCGGCGACGTCACCTCCTGCGCGTTCCCCGCGGAGAGCCCGGGCGACCCGCCGATCACGCTCGCGCGCCAGCAGGAGCTGCTGCGCGCGTTCGCCACGCCGTTCTTCGACGCGTACCTGCGCGGCAGCGCCGACGCCGAGCGCTTCCTGGATGATGATCTGCCCGCGCTGACGAAGGACGCCGTGAAGTACGAGTTCGACGTCGGGGCATCGGGCCAGTAGGAGGGACGAGATGGCGGACGGCAAGCGCGCGCTGGTGCTGGGAGGCGGCGGACCCGTGGGCATCGCGTGGGAGGCGGCGCTGCTCGCGGGGCTCGCGGACGCCGGCGTGCGGCTGGTCGACGCCGACTGCATCATCGGCACCTCGGCCGGGTCGGTGGTCGGCGCGATGGTGGCGCTCGGCCGCGACCCACGCGAGGCGTACGCCGGGCCGGGCCGCAACGAGCGCGAACGTCCGGCGCAGTCCCCACCGGACCTGGCGCCGCTGATGGCGCAGTTCATGAAGCTCTTCACCGTGGAGCGGCCGCCCGAGGAGCTGCGCGCCGAGGTCGGCGCCTTCGCGCTGCAGGCGCAGACGATGCCGGAGGACGAGTGGGTCGGCTGGTTTGCGCAGCTTCTCGACGCGAGCGGCGGCGCCTGGCCCGAACGCACGTACATGTGCACCGCCGTGGACGCGCAGGACGGCGAGTTCGTCGTGTGGGACGCCGCGGCGGGGGTGCCGTTGCACCTGGCGGTCGCTTCGAGCTGCGCGGTGCCGGGCATCTTCCCGCCCGTGAGCATCAAGGGCCGGCGGTACATGGACGGCGGCGTGCGATCGGGCACGTGCGCGGACCTGGCCGCGGGCTACGAGAAGGTCGCGGTCGTCGCGCTGACGGGCGGTGCCGCGAATTCCGCCCTGCCGCTGGCCGAGGTGATGCGCCGGCGCTTCGAGGCGGAGCTGGACCGCATCCGCGAGGCCGGCGGCGAGGTCGAGGTGATCCGCCCGGACGAGGCGTTCGCGAAGGCGATCGGCATGAACCTCATGGACGGCTCCCTGCGCAGGAGGGCCGCCGAGCTGGGCGAGGGGCAGGCGAAGGCCGAAGCCGCGCGGATCGGCGCCTTCTGGGGCTGACGCAGGTTCGAAATCGGCCGGTCCGCGGCGGCGGCGGCGTTGCCCGCACGCCGCTCGAAATGCTAAACTTGCTTAGTCAGATCGGCGCCGCGCTGCGGCTACGCGCGGCGATTCTTCAGGCATACGGACCCGCATGACCCAGGACTCCAACATCGGCAATATCCGCCCGCGCGGCATCGAAGACGAGATGCGCACGTCGTACCTCGACTACGCGATGAGCGTCATCGTGCAGCGCGCGCTGCCCGATGTCCGCGACGGCCTCAAGCCGGTCCAGCGGCGCATCCTCTTCGCGATGAACGAGATGAACCTGCGCCCGACCTCGGCGTACCGCAAGAGCGCGGCGATCGTCGGCGAGGTGCTCGGGAAGTACCACCCGCACGGCGACAGTCCGGTGTACGAGGCGATGGCGCGGCTGGCGCAGGACTTCTCGATGCGCTACCCGCTCGTCGACGGGCAGGGGAACTTCGGCAGCATCGATGGTGACCCGCCCGCCGCCATGCGCTACACGGAGGCGCGGCTGGCGGCGATCGCCGAAGAGATGCTCGCCGATATCGACAGCAACACCGTCGATACGCAGCCGACGTACGATGACTCACGGCGCGAGCCGACGGTGCTGCCGTCGCGCATCCCCCACCTGCTGCTCAACGGCGCCGACGGCATCGCGGTCGGCATGGCGACGAAGATCCCGCCGCACAACATCGGCGAGATCGCGGACGCCGTGATGACGCTGATCGAGAATCCGCAGGCGACGACCGACGAGCTGACGGAGATCGTCAAGGGGCCCGACTTCCCGACGGGCGGCATCATCTACCGGATGCGGAAGGACGCGGCGCTGGACGAGGAAGGCAAGCGCCGCGAGGTCGAACGGGACGCGATCCGGGAGGCGTACGCGGACGGGCGCGGACGCATCGTCATGCAGGCGCGCGCCCGCATCGAGGAGATGCCGCGCGGCAACCGCGAGCAGATCATCGTCACGGAGCTGCCGTACCAGGTGAACAAGGCGGCGCTGATCGAGAAGATCGCCGAGCTGGTGAAGGAGCGGAAGATCGTCGGCATCAGCGACCTGCGCGACGAGTCGGACCGCCACGGCATGCGCATCGTCATCGAGCTGGGGCGCGAGGGGCAGGCGGCGAGCGTGCTGAACCAGCTCTACAAACACACGGCGATGCAGTCGTCGTTCGCCGTCAACATGGTGTCGCTCGACGCGGGCCAGCCGAAGACGATGGGGCTCAAGCGCATGCTCGAGGCCTACATCGACCACCGGCGCGACGTCATCCGGCGGCGGACGGAGTTCGAGCTGGAGCGCGCGCACGAGCGCGAGCACATCCTGCTCGGCTACCTGATCGCGCTCAAGGACCTCGACAAGATCATCCAGACGATCCGCGGCGCCGCCTCGGCGGAGGACGCGAAGTCGAAGCTCATGGCGAAGCCGTGGGAGATGAGCGACAAGCAGGCGCAGGCGGTCCTGGACCTGCAGCTGCGCCGGCTCGCCAAGCTCGAGCGCGAGAAGATCGAGGAAGAGTACAACGAGCTCATCAAGCGGATCGCGTACCTCGAGGACCTGCTGAAGAACCCGCGCAAGATCGACTTCCTGATCCGCGACGACATGGTGGACATCAAGGAGCGGTACGGGCAGGACCGGCGCACGCAGATCGTCGACGCCGGCGTCGAGGACATCAACGAGGAAGACCTGGTGGCGCACCAGGAGGTCGTGGTCACGCTCTCGAACCGGGGTTACGTGAAACGCCTGCCGCTCGAGACGTACCGGCTCCAGCGGCGCGGCGGCAAGGGGATCACCGGCATGGTGACGCGCGAGGAGGACGCCGTGCGGCGCCTCGTCGTCTGCGACACGCACGATAACGTGCTCTTCTTCACCGAGCGCGGCCGCGTGTTCCAGTCGCGGGCGTTCGACCTGCCCGACGCCAAGCGCCAGGCGAAGGGCATCCCGCTCGTCAACGTCATCGATTGCGAGCCGGGGGAGCTGGTCACCGCGCTCGTCACGATCCGCGACTACGACAAGGACTACATGGTGCTCGCGACGGCGAACGGCGAGATCAAGAAGACGCCCCTCGCCGAGTTCCGCGAGGTCAAGCGCAACGGCAAGATCGCCTTCGACATCGAGAAGGGGGACGAGCTCATCGCGGCCAAGACGGTGCACGACGACGACGAGATCGTGATGATCACCTCGAACGGACAGGCGATCCGCTTCCCGGTCGCGGTGCTGCGGTCGGCGTCCCGCACGTCCGGCGGGGTGCGCGGCATCAAGCTGGAGAAGGGCGGTAAGGTCGTCTCGGTCGAGGTGGTGACGCCCGAGCACGAGCTGTTCACGATCACCGAGCGCGGCATGGGCAAGCGCACGCCGTTCGAGGACTACCGCGTGACGAACCGCGGCGGCATGGGCATCCGCAACTACGCGATCACGGCGAAGACGGGCAACGTCGTCGCCTCGCGCACGGTCAACTCGCAGATGGAGTTGATCGTGATCAGCCGCGACGGCATCGTCATCCGCACGCGCATGGACAGCATCCGGCCGATGGGCCGTGCGACCCAGGGCGTCTCGGTGATCAACGTGGCGCCGGGTGACGCCGTAGCGTCGCTGGCGACGATCCAGATGAGCGGCAACGGCAACGGCAAGCCGGGCGGCGGCCCGGGCGGGGAGCCGGAGCCGGAGCAGCCGCCGCTCGCCGGGATGGAGCCGCCGGCGCCGAAGCGCGGAGGGGCGAAGAAGCCGACGCCGATCCGCCGCGGGCGCGCCCAGTCGGCGCAGGCCCCGGCGAAGCCGGCGCCGAAGCGCGCCTCGCCGCCGCAGGCGAAGGCGCCGGTACGCAAGACGGCGGCGGCGAAGAAGCCAGCCGCCGGCAGGGCAGCGTCGGCGAAGAAGGCCGCGGCTCCGTCACGCAAGCCGGCCGCGAAGAAGCCGGCGCCCAGGCCCCGCGGCCGGCGCTAGTCGCACCGCGTCCGGCTCTCGGCGCGGCTCATGGGGCGGAGGGGCGTCGCCCGCGCCTATTCGAAGATCCAGCGGTCGGTGTCGCGACCCCAGGACTGCGGGGCCATATCTCCGAAGAACAGCGCGATCTCTCGCCTGGCGCTCGCCGGCGAGTCCGACGCGTGGGTCAGGTTGCGGCCGGTCTCCAGCCCGTAGTCGGCGCGGATGCTCCCGGGCGGCGCCTGCAGCGGGTTCGTCGCGCCCATCGTCTGGCGCGTCGCGGCGATCGCGTTCTTCCCCTCGAACACCGCCGCGATGATCGGCGAGGACGTGATGTACTCAACGAGTCCCGGGAAGAACGCCTTGCCCTCGTGCTCGGCGTAGTGCTTGCGGGCGAGCGCCTTGCTCACCTTGAGCAGGCGGATCGCGGCGATCTTCAGCCCGCGGCGTTCGAGCCGCGCGATGATCTCGCCGGCGAGGCCGCGCTGCATCGCATCGGGCTTGATCAGGACCAGGGTGCGTTCCAAGCGTGCGCTCCTCCGAATCGCGTCGCGTGCGGATCAGGCGCCGGGCGCCGGTTGCGGGCCGATCGCCGGCCCGCGCAAGTATAGGGGCACGAGCGCGCGAGGGTCATCGGTGCGGCCTTCGCGCAGCCGGCGCGCGCCGGCGTGCGCGAGCGCCTGCACGCGGTGGTGCGCCGCCGCCAGCGGCTCGGCGCCGCGCGCCCGCGCTTCGTCGAGCAGCGCCGCGTCGATGTCGCCCGTCACGGTATCGTCGGGCCGCAGCGCGTCGAGCCACGCCGCCGCAGGCGAGATGCGCGGCGGCAGCATTTCGCGCAGCTCGCCGCCCGAGGCCCGGTACGCGCCCCAGGCCAGCTCGCCCCGCCCCGCGCGGTGCGCCGGCACGATGCGCCGGCCCGCCGCCAGGGGCACGACCTGGAGCGCGTCCAGCTCGAGCCGCCCGACGCCGACCAGCGGCACGGCGAGCGCATGCGCCAGCGCCTTGGCGATGCTCACGCCCACGCGCAGTGCCGCGTAGCCGCCGGGGCCGATATCGACGAACACGGCGGTGATGTCGCGCTTGTCGCAGCCCGCGTCCGCGAGCAGCCGCTCGATCGCCGGGAGGAGCTCGACGGAGTGGTTCTGCCGCGTCTCCCAGGCGTCCTCGCGGGTGATCGCGCCGTCCCGCGACAGCGCGACGGCGGGGTGGTCGGACGCGGAGTCGATCGAAAGCTCGGGCATGCGTCAGTAGCCGCGTGCCGGGTCGACGACGTTGCGCAGCGGCTCGCCGGCCAGGTAGCGCCGCAGGTTGTCGGCGAAGATGTCCACCGCGCGCTGGTTGTAGATCTCCGTGCCGCCGGAGATGTGCGGCGTGAGGATGACGTTTTCGAGCTCCCAGAGCGGGCTCTCGGCGGGCAGCGGCTCGCGCTCGAAGACGTCGAGCGCCGCCCCGGCGATCCAGCCCTCGCGCAGGGCGCGCACGAGGTCGTCCTCGACGCACACGGCCCCGCGCGCGATGTTCACCAGCACGGCGCTCTGCTTCATCGTCCGCAGCTCGCGCTCGCCGATGAGGCCGCGCGTCTCGTCGGTCAACGGGACGCACAGCACGACGTAGTCGCTCTGCTCGAGGAGCCGCGGCAACATCGCCGCCGGGAGCAGCTCGTCGGCGTGCGCGCCGGCGGCGGGTCCGGTGACGGACCGGCGCGTCGCGACGACGCGGCAGCCGAACGCCTTCGCGAGCCGCGCGACCTCTTCGCCGATATGCCCCATGCCGACGACGCCGACGGTCTTTCCGCGCAGCTCCTGCGGCAGGAAGCGGAGCCACTCGCGCCGCTGCTGGGCGCGCGTGAACGCGGGCGCGCCCTTGGCGAACATGAGGATGGTGCAGAGCACGTATTCGCCGATCGGCGTCGCGTGCAGGCCGCTCACCGTCGTCACCGTCACGCCCTGCTCGATGAACCCCGAGCCGAGGAGCCGGTCCGCGCCCGCGCTCGTGAGCTGGATCCAGCGCAGCCGCGGCGCCACGTCCTGCAGGCTGCCCTTGCCGGTGAAGGCCTGGTGCAGCTCGGCGCCCCAGAACCCGAAGACGACGTCGGCCGAGCGGAATGCGTCGTGCAGGCCCTCCGCGACCGCCGCCCGCTCGCGCTCGCTGGGGTAGCGGAAGCCGCGCAGCAGCTGCCGCTGCTCGCGCCCGAGCACGTCGACCTCGATCCGCGCCGGGTCGACGGCGACGATCCGCTCGACCAGGTCCGGTTCGAGCGCGAAGGTGACGAGGACGCGCAGGCGGTCCGCGCGCGAGGTGCTGGAGGCCGGAGGCCGGAGGGCGGTCGTCTCCCGCGTGTCAGTCATCGTTCGCGATTCCGGTCAGAGATGCTGAGGTCATGTTGCCGGGGCGGGCCGGAGACAGGAAACGCGAAACGCGGCAGAGGCGCAAGCGCGCGGCCGTCGTCACTCGCCGAAGACGTCGGTGGCGAGCAGGTCCGCGTAGGTCTCGCGGCGGCGGATCAGCCGCGCCGCGCCGTCGCGGACGACGACGACCGCCGGCTTGAGGGCCATGTTGTAGTTGCTCGCCATCGCCAGGTTGTACGCGCCCGAAGCGGGCAGGGCGATGACGTCGCCGGGCTCCGTGCGCGGCAGCCGCGCGTCCTTCACGAGCAGGTCGCCGGACTCGCAGTACTTGCCCGCGATCGTCACGGTCTCGCTCGGCTCCTCGTCCGCGCGGTTGGCGACGACCGCCTCGTACTTCGCGTCGTAGATCGCCGGGCGGATGTTGTCCGCCATGCCGCCGTCCACCGAGACCCAGGTGCGCAGCCCCTCGACCTCCTTCCGCGCCCCGACGGTGTAGAGCGCGACGCCGGCGCGCGCGATGAGCGACCGTCCCGGCTCGACGAACAGGTGCGGCGGCGGCAGCCCGTGGCGCTCGCACTCGCGCAGGAACGACGATACGACCGCCTCGGCGTACACCTCGACGTCCGGCGCGGGCCGCTCGCGCACGTACTGGGCCGCGAACCCGCCGCCGGGACTGTACTCGCGCATCTCGAAACCGTGCCGCGCGCGCAGGCGCGCCGCGAACTCCAGCATCACGGCGTTCGCCTCGATGTACGGCGCGGTATCGAAGAGCGGCGAGCCGAGGTGGCAGTGCAGCCCCACCAGATCGACGTTCGGCAGTCGCAGCGCGTCGACCACCGCCTGCTCCGCCGCGCCCGTTGCGACCGGCAGGCCGAACTTGTTGTCGAGCGTGCCGGTCGTCGTCTTCGCGTGGGTGTGCGCGTCGACGCCCGGGGCGAGGCGCAGCACGATGAGCTGCCGCGTCCCCCGCGCGCGCGCGATCGCATCGACCAGCTCGAGCTCGTGGAAGTTGTCGACGATGATCCGCCCGACGCCGGCGTCGAGCGCCTCGCGCAGCTCGCCCTCGCCCTTGTTGTTGCCGTGGAAGTGCACGCGTGCCGCCGGGAAGCCGGCCGAGAGCGCTACCGCCAGCTCGCCGCCGGACACCACGTCGAGGCCGATGCCTTCCTCGCGCGCGACCGTGGCCATCCAGCGGCTCAGGTAGGCCTTCGAGGCGTAGGTGACCTCCGTGTCGGCGTAGCGGGAGGTGAAGGCGCGCACGTAGGCGCGGCAGGTCTCGCGCAGCTCCGTCTCGTCGAAGACGTAGAGCGGCGAGCCGAACTCGCGCACGAGGTCCTGCGCATCGCAGCCGCCGAGCCGCAGGCGGCCGCCGCGCACCTCCGCCGTGCGCGGGAAGATGGTCCTGTACGCCGGGTCGAAGGCCATGGGTCGAGTATAGCCGGGGAGCGGTCAGCGCGAGAGCGAGACCGTGCGCACCGCGCAGTTATCGATGCGCTCCCACGCCAGCCGCTCGACGGGCTCGCCCGCGAGCACGGCGTTGATCACGTTCAGGGTGCCGCCGTGCGTCACGAGCACGAGCTCTGTCGCGGGCGGCGACGCGCACAGGCTGTGGAAGAACGCGGCGACGCGCGCGTAGACGTCGCGCCAACTCTCGCCGCCGTCGAAGCGCACGTCCGGGTCGGACCACAGGTCGTTGAGGCGCTCGCCGTAGTGGCGCCGCGCGTCCTCGGCGGTGTTGCCCTGCAGGATGCCCATGTGCCGCTCGCGCATCGCCCGCTCGCGCCGGAGCTTCGCGCCGGTGGCCGCGGCGATGATTTCCGCCGTCTGCAGCGCCCGCAGCAGGTCGCTCGTCAGCACGAGCGGCGCGCCGAGGCGCGCGAGGCCGGCCGCCGCCGCGCGCGCCTGCGCGATGCCCTCTTCGGTCAGCGGCACGTCGTGCGTCTGGCCCTGGATGCGCCGTTCGACGTTCCAGACGGTCTGCCCGTGTCGGACGAGGTGGAGCGTCAGCGCCTCCGCCATCAACCCGCCTGCAGGTGCGCGACCGCGGCGTCGAGCTGCGGGTCGCGGCCCGCGGCGATGTCCGCGGCCGTGCGCCCGACGGCCTGGTCCGGCACGACGCCGACGCCGTTCAGCGGCGCGTTCGTCACGGGGCCCAGGTTCACGTGCGTCGTGACCGCGATCGATGATCCATCGCCGAGCGGGACGATGTCCGTGAAGCCGACGCACCCGTTGGTCTTGGCGCCGATGATGTACGCCGCGTGGTACTCCTGCATCGCCGCCGCGAACACCTCCGAGACCGACCCGGTGCGGTTGTCGGTGAGCAGCACCGTCGGCCGCTGCACCGGCAGCGTCTCGCCGGACGCGCTGCGGTCCTCGATCTTGCCGTCGCGGCCGCGGTCGCGCACGACGACGCCTTCGCGCACGAAGAGGCTGATGGCGTCGGTGTCCAGCCGCCCGCCGGGGTTATCGCGCAGGTCGATGATCCACTTCTGCGCGCCCTGCGCGTCGAGCGCGAGCAGGGCGTCGCGCAGGCTCGAGGCGATGCCGCCGTCGACGAAGTTGCGCACGCGCACGTAGCCGATCCCCGGCGCGACGACGCGCGACGACACGTTCGGCGGCTGCACGCGCTCGCGGCGCATCGTCGCATCGATGAGCGCCCCGGCGCGCCGCAACTGCAGGTGCACTGTCGTGCCTTCGTTGCCGTTGATCAGGTCGAACGCCGACGCCGGCCCGCTCGACGACGTGTCGACGCCGTCGACCGACGCGATGCGGTCGCCCAGCAACACGCCGGCGCGGTCGGCCGGCCCGCCGGGGATGACTTCGGTGACGATCGGCGGCACGCCCGCGAGCTCGATGCCGACGCCGACCGAGCCCTTGCCCGCGCGGGTGTCGAGGATGGTGTCGCTGGCGACCGGGTTCAGGAAGAACGTATGGCAGTCGTGCAGGCTGCTCGCCATCGCGGAGAGCGCCGCGAAGCGCACGGGTTGCGGGTCGGCGAGCCCATCGATGAGCCGGAGCCAGGCCGCGCGGAAGGCCGCGAAGTCGGCGTCCCGGTCGCCGATGAACTGCGGCCGTGCGGGCACGGTGGCGCCGGCCGCCGCGGCTTTCTGCGTCGCGCCGTCCCACGCCGCGTCGAGCAGCGGCTGCGGTTCCAGCGCGTCGATGTACTCGTCGAGCAGGCGGTCGTACGCGGCGCGAAGGATCGGGATGCCGCCCTCCTGCAGGAGGACGCCGAGGTCGGGCGTCGCCGTCGCCGTGGGCGCGGGAGGCTGCGTGGGCGCGGCGGTGACGGTGGGCGGCGGCGTCTGCGTGGGCGAGGCGACGGCCTTCGCGCACGCGCCGGCGCTCAGGGCGATGAGCAGCGTCAGCGCGAGGCGCACGAACGCGGGGATCCGGGGCAACGTCAGTCGCACGATGCGGTCAGTCCATTCCGGGGCGTGGGTGCCCGCGCATTGTAGCGGGCGGAGCGGGCCCGGGGCCCCACGGCAGCGCCCAAACGGCAAACCGCACGGCGATCCGCACGAGCTACGAGCGCCGCCGGGGCGGCCGCACGGCGCCCGCGCGCGCCGGCGCCGAGGCTAGGGCCGCGCCGCCGGCAGGTCGTCGAGGTTGCGGCGCACCCAGGCGTCGCGGTCGGGGTCATCGCGGTCGTACACCAGCCGCGTCAGCCACACGCGCGGGCGCTCGTAGCGCGCGTCGGGCGCGCCGTTCGCGAGCACGCGCTTCAGCAGCACGAGCGCCGCGAGCACGACGCAGCCGGCGACCACCGCCGTCCCGTCTTGCGCCGCCGACGCCACGACCGGGGTGGACAGCATCGCCGCGGCGACGCCCTGCGGGATGGCGCGCAGCAGCACGCCAGCGACGGAGACCGCGATGAACGCCGCGAGCGCGAACGGCGACAGCACGAGCAGGAAACCGATCGCCGGGCCGACGCCGCGGCCGCCGCTCAGGCGCAGCCAGGGGTTCCAGTTGTGCGCGACGACCGCCGCCAGGCCCGCCGCCACCTGCGCCGAGGTCGGCGCGTCGAGCGCCCGCGCCACGAGCGGGCCGCTCGCGCCCTGCGCGATCTGCGCCAGCCCGACCGGCACGACGAGCGAGCGCGACACCGCCTGGAACACGTTCGACGCGCCGACGTTGCCGCTGCCGTACGCGCGGATATCGATGCCCTTGAGCGCGCGCCCGGTGAGCCACGCGACCGGCACCGAGCCGATCGCGTACGCGATGACGACCGCGGCGATCGCGGCGCCCATCAGCCGGCGCCGTCCGGGCGCAGGCGCGCGAGCCAGAGCGAGCGCGCGTGCTCCAGCCCGTGCTCGATCATGTGCTCGATGCCGCGGCGCTGCGCCTCCTCGAGCTGGTGGTCGTGCTCGGCGAGGTGCACGAGCACGCGGGCCGGCGACCAGCCGCCGTCCACCGGCGCCGCCAGGTGCGCCTCGTCGACATCGGCGACGGCGGACTCGAGCGCCTCGTAGATCGCGCGGAAGGCGCGGCGGTGCGGCTCCGCCGCCGGCAGGTGCGCGAGCAGTTGCTCGTGCGCGCGGCGCACGTCCTCGAGCAGGCGCTGGGCTTCCGGGCTCAGGTACATCGCGCTATCCCGGGCGCGGCGTGCGGTCGCGCACCGCCAGCTCGACGAGCTTCACCGCCAGGTCGAGCTGTATGCGCGACGAGTTGATCGTCAGGTCGTAGAGCGCCGGCCGGTCGGCATCGACCTTGAAGTAGCGCTGGTGGAACGCGCTGCGGTTCTGGTCGCTCTCCTTGATGCGCCGCTCCGCCTCGTCCGGCGTCATGCCGTCGCGCGCGACCAGCGCATCGATGCGCGCCTGCTTCGGCGCGTAGACGTAGACGTGCAGCGATTCCGGCTCGTGCTGCAGGATCGCCTGGCTGCCGCGCCCGAGGATGACGACGTTCCCGCGCGCCGCCACGCCCTTGATCACGGAGGTCAGCGTGCGCAGGTAGCGGTCGTCATCGAGGTCGCCACTGTCGCCCTCCGAAGGCAGCTCCGCCGCTTCGCCGTAGGTGCGGGCGAGCACGTTCTGCAGCCCCTCGCCGCCGCCAAGCGGGTCGCCGCCGCCGGCCGCCGCGCTGCGCTCCATCAACGTGCGCATCAGCCCGCCCAGGCGCTCGGCGAGGCTGCTCGGCCGCTCGTCGTGGCGCTCGATCGCGGCCACGCTCACGCCGAGCTGGCGCGCCGCCTCGACGAGGATCTCCTGGTCCACGTAGTCCAGGCGCATCGCTTCGGCGACCTCATGCGCGAGGTCGCGGGCGCCGCTGCCGAGGCTGCCGGAAACGGTGATTACGGGCATGGGCGCGCCTCCCGGAACGGATGCTCGCGGCGCCGGCGCGCGCGCCAGGCGCGCACGTGAATTGTAGGTCGGGCGGCATCGGCGCGTACAGGTGGGAGGTGATCGGTGGTTGGCGGTTGGTGATTGGTGCTCGTAGGTAGTTGGTGACCCACGCGTGTCCCGGGTGATGAACAACGAGAGGTGGGACACGGGCGTGCCCCACCTCTCGGCTCTCACTTCCAGCGGCCCCCCGCGCGCCGCGGGCTCACACGTAGGCCGGGGTCACCGACCGGCGCTCGCGACGGTTCAGCGGGATGCTCGCCTGCACATCGTGCGGGTACTCCAGCCCGCGCTCGAGCTTGTGCACGCGCGTGCTCTCCAGCTCGAAGGCCGCGATGATCCGGTCGATCGCCGGATCTTCCTCGAACCCCTTGCAGGAGAAGATGTCGACCCAGACCTGGCGGTGCTCCGGGAACGTGTGGATGGCGATGTGGCTTTCGGCGATGAGGACGAACCCGGAGACGCCCCAGTCGTCGGGCTTCTCTCCGTGGTACTCGAAGACGTGGGGCTCGGATATCTTCGTCATCCCGATTTCGCCCGGATAGCGGTCGAGCAGGTCGCGGACCATGGCCTCATCGGCCAGCAGAGCGGGGTTTCCGCCGAACCCATCGATCGTTACGTGCATTCTCTCTCGTCCTTTCATCCCGTGCGGGCACGGGGAGAATGCCCGGGCAACCCCGGGACGCTAGGTGAAGCCGGTGGGTCTACAGACGTCCATACGCGTGACAACGAAAAAAGCCCCCGGCAGCTCCGCTCGCGGCGCGGATACTGCCAGCCAGGCCCTCGTCGTCTCTCCCTTCAGAGCGCTGCGGCCAAACTGTTTGCTCGCGGTCCCCCTCGGACACGCAAGCGCCATGGTAACAACGGCTGGCGCGCGAATGCAACACGCGCCCCGACGCCGATGGAGTTCATCCAACGTTCACGCGCGCCCCTTGGGCGGGGCGGAGGGCCGCTGATACCATAAAGAAGGTCTATTAACGCGATTGGACTGCCGAATACAGGAGTGGAGGCCGGCGCGGACCGGCCCGCAGGGAGGGAGCGGTCTTGAGCACGAGAGGCACGGGCCTGAAGGGCGTCGTCCTGGACGAGTCGCGCATCAGCCTGGTCGATGGCGATGCCGGCAAGCTGGTCTACCGCGGCTACAACATCCACGACCTCGCGCAGCACGCCACGTTCGAGGAAGTGTGCTACCTGCTGCTCTACGGCGCGCTCCCGAAGCGCGCGCAGCTCCAGGAGTTCGATCACGCGCTGAAGGCGGCGCGCGCCATCCCTGAGCAGGTCATCGACATCATGGACCGGGTGAAGGCCGCGCACCCGATGGACGTCCTGCGCACGGCGGTCTCGGCGATCGTCGCGCTCGACGAGTCGGGGCGCGAGGCGACGGTCGAGGTCGCGCTGCCCGCGGGCATCCGCCTGATCTCGCAGGTGGCGACGATCGTCGCCGCCATGCACCGCATGCGCGGCGGCATGGACCCCGTCGCGCCGCGCGAGGACCTGGGGCACGCCGCCAACTTCCTGTACATGATGTTCGGGCGCGAGCCGAGCCGCGAAGACGCGAAGATCATCGACCTGGACCTCGTCCTGCACGCGGAGCACAGCTCAAACGCATCGACGTTTGCCGCGCGCGTCGCCGCCGGCACCGCCGCCGACCTGGGCTCGGCGATCGTCGCCGCCATCGCGACGCTCAAGGGCCCGCTGCACGGCGGAGCCGCCGAGGCCGTGCAGAAGACGGTCGAGGAGATCGGCGACCCGGAACGCGCCATCGCCTACATCAAGGAGAAGATCGAGGCCGGCGACAAGGTGATGGGCTTCGGTCATCGCGTCTACAAGACCGAGGACCCGCGCGCGGCGGAGCTGCGCGGCGTCGCGCGCGACCTGGGCCACGCGCGCGGGAACGATCGCTGGTTCCAGATCCTGCAGGAGATCGAGAAGGCGATGGAGCCGTACCGCCCGAAGGGGATCTATCCGAACGTCGATTTCTACGCGGGTGCCGTCTATTCGCTGCTGGGCATCCCGGACGAGCAGTTCATCCCGATGTTCGCGGTGGGCCGCATGCCCGGCTGGATCGCGAACGTCCTGGAGCAGTACGAGGACAACGTGCTGATCCGCCCGCTGCTCGACTACACCGGCCCGCGCCACCTCAAGTACGTGCCGATCGACGAGCGCTAGGCGCCGCCGCCGTGCGACCGTCGCGCGGCGGCGAGGGCCCATCCCTCGTGTTGCGCGATGACGCCATCGATGGCGCAACGACGACGTCGCGCCGGCGCGCGCGCCGAAGTGGCGCCTGCCACGGTCCATCGTCGCACGACCGCTCGCGAGCGAGCTCGCGGCTTCAAGGCGGAAGCCGCGGCCGGCCCGCCTTTCCCGACAGCCGATCTCCGCGCCGCTTCCCCGATGGCCGCGTCCTGTTCCGTCCGATCAGCCCTGTCCCGCGCGCAGTGGCGCGAGCGATGCTGGAGGCGGACGGAGGTGATGCCATGAAGCGGATTCTCGCCGTAGCCTCCGGCGCGCCGGCCGCCGCGCTCGCCTACTGGTTCGGCCTTCGGCCGTGGTCCCTGCGCTGGGGCGCGACG
>DASRHM010000021.1:0-5733 GCA_035650575.1 Dehalococcoidia bacterium
CCTCCATAAGGTCGCCGGGCCGAACGAGGACCTGAACGCCGTTACCTGCGGCCAGGTGATGACGGCGGATCCGGTGTTCCTGCGCGACGACGATGACGTCGCGGTGGCCATCAACAAGATGTCGATCGGCGGCTTCCGCCACATCCCGCTGCTCCAGGGCGGCACGCCGACCGCCGTCCTCACGATCGACGACGTCTTCCGCTACATCACCCCGCACATCGCCTGACCCTGCGCCTCGCGCCCGCGCGCGCTATCATCGCCCCACCTGCGCGATGATGGGTAGAGGTGCGCGATGAAGGCTGCGGCGCTCAAGGGCTCCCGGACGATGGAGATGATCGACCTCCCGGACACCGCGCCCGGTCCCGGCGAGGTCAAGCTGCGCGTCGCCTTCTGCGGCATCTGCGGTTCCGACATGCACGAGTACGAGGCCGCGAACAGCCTCCGGGCGCTCGGCGCGATGCAGCCCGTCATGGGCCACGAGTTCAGCGGCCGGATCGTCGCCGCAGGCGAGGGCGCCGGCGACTTCCGCGAGGGCCAGCTCGCCGTCGGCAATCCGGGCGCCGGCTGCGGCGAGTGCCGCTACTGCCGCGCCGGGCGGGAGAACCTCTGCCGGGCCGGCGGCAACGGCGGCATCGGCTACACCCGCGCGGGCGCCTACGCGGAGTACGTGACACTGCCCGCGCGCAGCGTCGTGGTGCTGCCCGAAGGCGCCGATCTGCGCAGCGCGGCGCTCACGGAGCCGTTCGCCGTCGCGCGCCACGCGCTGATCCAGGGCGGCTACCGCCCCGAAGAATTGCTCGTCGTGGCGGGCGCCGGTCCGATCGGCCTCCTGACTGTGATCGCCGCGCGGTCGATGGGCGGCACGCGCATCGTCGTCTCCGAGCCGCTCGAAGGCCGAAGGGCCGCCGCCGCGCGCGCCGGCGCGGCGCACGCCGTCGCGCCCGATGGCCTGCTCGCCCTTTCGCGCGAGCTGAGCGATGGCGAGGGCGCCGACATCTCGGTCGATGCCTCCGGCCTGCCGGCGGGCATCGCGGCCTGCGTCGATGCCACCGCGCGCGGCGGGCGGATCGTGCTCGCCGGCGTCGGCGAGCAGCCGTACACGCTCGATATCCTGCGCTCGATCATCAACGAGTACACGTACATGGGCGTGCTCGGCTACACCCGCAGCGAGTTCCAGCGCTCGGCGATGATGATCGCCCGCGGCGAGGTCGACGTCACGCCCGTGATTTCCGAGGTCGTGCCGGTCGAGGCGACGCCCGACGCCTTCGCGCGGCTGTCGTCCGGCCGCGACGCGCTCTGCAAGGTGCTCGTCTCCCCCGATGCCTGAGCCGCAGCCGCCGCGCATCACGGTGCGCCCGATGACCGAGGGCGACCTCGGCGTCACCACGCTCGTGCGGAAGGCAGCGCTCGAGTCCACGCTGCTCAGCGAAGGGCGCACGCCCGAGCCGTGGGTGCCGCGCGACCCGGTGTTCCACCGCCACCTCCTGCGCACCGACCCCGCGGGCTCCTTCGTCGCCGAGATCGAAGGGATCGTCGTCGGCTACTCGCAGGCGCTCGTCCGCGGCGACATCTGGTACCTGGCGCAGCTCTTCGTACAGCCGGAGGTGCACGCGCTCGGCGTCGGCGCGCGCGTGCTCGATGCGGCGCTGCAGTACGCGGAAGCGCGTCACGCGCGGGTCATCGCCGTCTGCTCCACGGCCTCGCCGTCCGCCCAGGCGCTCTACCTGCGCAGCGGCATGATGCCCGTCGCGCTGCTCTACACCTTGCGTGGCCCGCTGGCGCCGCTGCTCGAGCTCCCGGCGCCGGACGGCGTGGGTAAGCGCGTCGTCCACTGCGAAGGCTGGCAAGATCGCCTCGCCGCCGTCGACCGCGACGTCTGGGGCGCCGAGCGCCGCGATGACCATGCCCTCTTCGCACGGTCCCCGGAGGAGCACGGCGTCGCGCTACTCCGCGACGGCGAGGTGCGCGGCTACGCCTGGGGGCGCGAGAGCGACGGCTGGCTCGGCCCCGTCGCCGCTCGCACGCCGGAGGAGCAACTGGGGCTGCTGCGGATGCTCGCCGAGACGCTTCTCGAGCGCGGCACCGAGGACGGAGGCGTCGGCGCTCTCTCGAGGAACCCTTCCGTGCTGCGCGCGCTGCTCCGGGCCGGCTGGCGCATCGTGCGCTGGACGCACTTCTGCACGTCCGCGCCCTTCGGCCAACTCGACCGGTACGTGCCTGGCAGCGGCTTCATGCTCTGATTCGCCCGCGTGACCGCCCGTCGGGGCGCATCTATAATTCGAGGCATCCTCGCGCCCCGAAGGTGTCATGCCTAACCTCAACGGCAAATCCTCCGCCTCCACGCCCACCGGCGGCGCCTCCGCGCTGCCCGCGGGCCGCGTGACGCGCGAGGTCGTCCGCGAGCTCGAGCGCGGGCTCGGGCGCGAGCGCGTCATCTCGACGCCGGAGGAACTGATCGCCTTCGAGTACGACGGGACGATCGAGCGCGGGCTGCCGCAGGCGGTCGTCTTCCCGGAATCCACCGAGCATGTCGCGGCGGCCGTGCGCGTGGCCCACCGCTTCGACGTGCCGGTGATCCCGCGCGGCGCCGGAACCGGCCTGAGCGGGGGCGCGGTGGCCGCGGTCGGCGGCGTCGTCGTCGCCCTCACGCGCATGACCCGCATCCTCGAGATCGACGCCGTGAACCGCGTCGCCATCGTCGAGCCGGGCGTCGTGAACCTGGACCTGAGCCGCGCGGTGGCGCCCTACGGCCTGTATTACGCGCCCGACCCTTCGAGCCAGCGCGCGTGCACGATCGGCGGCAACGTCGCGGAGAACGCCGGCGGGCCGCACTGCCTGCGCTACGGCACGACGACGAACCACGTCCTCGGCGTCGAGGCGGTGCTCGCCGACGGCGAGGTCGTGCAGTTCGGCGGCGCCGTGCGCGACGCCGCGGGCTACGACCTCGCGGGCCTGCTCGTCGGCTCCGAGGGCACGCTCGCGATCGTCACGAAGATTATCGTGCGCCTCCTCCGCGTCCCCGAGTCCACGCGCACCTTGCTCGCCATCTTCGACACGGTTGACGACGCCAGCAACGCCGTCTCGGCGATCATCGGCGCCGGCATCCTGCCGTCCGCGCTGGAGATGATGGACCGCAACATCATCGCCGCCGTGGAGCCGGTGCTGCACTGCGGCTACCCGCTCGACGCCGAGGCGGTGCTGCTGATCGAAGTCGATGGGCTCGAGGAGAGCACCGCCGAGGACGCGGCCGAGGTCGACGGCATCTGCCGGGCGAACCGCGCGCGCGAGGTGCGCATCGCCTCGGCGCAGCCGGAGCGCGAGTTGCTCTGGGCCGGGCGCAAGTCGTCGATCAGCGCGCTCGGACGCCTCTACCCCAATTACTACGTGCTCGACGGCGTCGTGCCGCGCACGCGCCTGCCCGACGTGCTGCGCGACACGTACGCCATCGCCGCGCGCTTCGGGCTCGCCGTCGCGAACGTCTTTCACGCCGGCGACGGCAATTTGCACCCGAACCTCCTCTTCGACGAGCGCGAGCCCGGCGCGACCGAGCGCGTGCTCGAAGCGGGCGCCGAGATCATGCGCCGGTGCGTCGCCGCGGGCGGCAGCATCACCGGCGAGCACGGCGTCGGGCTCGAGAAGCGCGACTTCATGTCCTGGATCTTCGACCAGCCCGACATCGACGCGATGCAGCGCCTGAAGCGCGCCTTTCGCGCCGACGAGCGCTACAACCCCTGCAAGGCCTTCCCGACGCGCACCGGCTGCGGCGAGGTCTCGAGCGCGCAGGTGCAGCGCGTGCAGGCGATGACCGGCGGCGACGTCTATGTCTAGCCGCGTCGCCCTTAGCCGGGTCGACGAGTTCGCTGCGGCCGTGTCCGGCCGCCTCGCGCCGGACCAGGTGCTCGACGCACAGGTCGCGCGCTTCGCGGTCGATGGCATGGTCCCGGACCTGGCGGTGGAGCCGGCCGGCACGGACGAGCTCGCCGCATGCCTCGCCGAGGCCGACGCCGCCGGCGTCGCGGTGATCCCGCTCGGGGGCGGGACGCACGCCGCCGCCGCGAACGTGCCGGAGGGCTACGACATCGCCGTGTCGCTCGGGCGCATGGACGCCGTCCTCGACCACGAGCCCGCGGACCTCACCGTCACGGTGCAGGCGGGGCTGACGCTGAACGCGCTCCAGCGCACGCTCGCGGCGCATGGCCAGTTCCTGCCGCTCGACCCGCCGGGTGATGCGGCGCGGATGACCGTCGGCGGCGTGCTGGCATCCGACGCGTCGGGCCCGTCACGGCACGCGTACGGCACGGCGCGCGACTGGCTCATCGGGGCGCGCGTGGTGCACGCGGACGGCGCCGTCAGCAAGGCCGGCGGCCGCGTCGTGAAGAACGTGGCGGGCTACGACATGAACAAGCTCTACATCGGTTCGCTCGGCACGCTCGCGGTGATCGCCGAGGCCACGTTCAAGGTCGCGCCGCTGCCCAAGACCGAGGCGACCGCGGTCATCGCGTGCGACTCGCCCCACGGCGTTGCGACGCTGCTCCTCGCCGCCGCCGACGCCGGGCTCGCGCTCCGCGCCGCCGAGCTGCTCTCGCCGCCCGCCGCCGACCGCGTGCTCGGCGAGCACCGCTGGTGCGCGATGGCGCGCGTTGGGGGCGGGCCCGGCGCCGTGGACCGCACGTTGCGCGAGCTCCACGAGCTGGCGGCGGGGCTCCACGGCGCGTTCGCTATCCGGGAGACGGCGACCGCGTGGGAGGCCTGGTCATCGGCCTTCGCGCCGGCGTCGCTGACGCTGCGCGTCGCGGTGCTGCCGTCGCAGGTCGCCGATGCCGTCGAGCTGCTCGACCGGCGCTTCATCGGCTCCGGCGCCATGCTGTCCGCGACGCTCGCGGCCGGCGTGGTCCGCGCGCAGCTCGAGCCGACGCGCGAGGTGCGCGCCCGCGTGCTGCTCGAGCGCGCGCGCGGCGTCGCGCAGCGCTTCGGCGGGCACGTCCGCGTCGATGCCGCGCCCCCGACGGTCAAGCGAGAGATCGACGTCTTCGCGCCGGTGCGCCCGGAATACGGGGTCATGCAGCGCCTCAAGCAGGAGTTCGACCCGCGGCGGCGGCTCTCGCCGGGGCGCTTCGCGGGGCGCATGTGATGCTGAAGGCGGCGCGATGACGATCGAGACGGGACGCGAAGCCGCGCATGCGGCGCACGGCGGCCTGCGCGAGGACATCGCGCGCTGCGTGCATTGCGGGTTCTGCCTGCAATCCTGTCCGACGTACCTCCAGCTCGGGAAGGAGACCGACTCACCCCGCGGCCGCATCGCCCTGATCGACGCGATGACCTCCGGCCGCGCGCAGCCGACGCCGGCGCTGCTCTCGCACCTCGACCTCTGCCTGCAATGCCGCGCCTGCGAGACCGCATGCCCCTCCGGCGTGGCGTTCGGGCGGATCATGGAGACCGCGCGCGCGACGACCATCGAGCGCGGGGCGGCGCCGCTCGCGTGGCGCCTGCGCGCCGCCGCGCTGCGCGCCGTCCTGCCTTCGCGGGGGCGAACGGCGGCGGCGATGGGCCTGCTTCGCGGGTACGCCCGCTCGCCGCTGCGCGCGGCGCTGCGCCGCTCCGGCGTGCTCGCGGCCCTGCCCCGCTTCCTGCGCGACGCCGAGGCGTCCCTGCCGGAGATGCCGCCGGCGTCGTTCGCGCCGCCGCCGCAGCCGGCCGGCCTCGAGCGCGCCGTGGCGATGCTCACCGGCTGCG
>DASRHM010000022.1:0-29459 GCA_035650575.1 Dehalococcoidia bacterium
GTGGCGAATCTGCACGATGCTAAGCACAACGCCTAGAGCTGCCACGGCGAGGAGCACACGGTAGTAGGCGTTCGACATAATCAGCAGCGCGTGCCGCAGCGACCGGTCCATCACGTGCAGCGCCGCGTGCGCGTCCGTCCACTGCACCGCCTCATCGTCCGCGTACCAGAGGAAGAACACCTTGCGCGCGGTCAGCTTCGCCTCGTCGGCCGGGTGTCGCGCGGCGTACTTCAGCCCCTCGCGGAAGCCGTCGCGGCTGATGCGCGCCTCCGCTTCGGCCGGGGGCAGGTCCGGGTAGCGGAACACCAGCTCGTCGACGATGCGGCCGCGGCCGTCCGCGCCCGCCGAATGCCCGATGTAGAAGTCGACGCCCGAGTTCGTCGCGATGGGCACGACGGCGTCTGACTCGAGGTAGTTGCGCACCGTCCACGGCGTGATCACCGCCAGCGCGACGACGCCCGCCATGGCGCCGCGCGCCAGCGCCTGGCGCCAGCCGTCCGCCACCGCCCACGCCGGCACGGCGACGAGCGGCAGCAGCAGCAGTTGCCCGCGCACGAGCGCCCCGAACCCCACCACGAGCCCCGCGGCGACGAGCATCGGCCAGGGGCGCACGCGCTCGCCGGCGGCGAGGAACAGCCAGAGCGCGAGCGTCAGCAGGCACGTCGCCGTCGTCTCCGTGAGCGTGATGTTCGTGAAGAGCACCGCGCTCGGCAGCACCGCATAGATCGCCGCCGCCGCTAGCGACGCGCGCACCCCGGAGACGCGGCGTGCGAGCGCGTACACCAGGAGCACCGTCAGCGTGTCGAGCGCGGCGTTGAGCACGAGCGCGCTGCGCACGCTGTCGCCGGTGAAGCGATAGACGGCGGTGAGCACGAACGGATAGCCCGGCGGCCAGAAGAGCGTCGTGTTGCCGTTCGGGTTCACGTAGCCCGCGGCGTGCGCGAGTGAGCGGCCGAGCAGGTCGTAGCGGCCGGCGTCGTCCTGCAGCGTCGGAGCGAAGCGCACGGAGAAGATCCACGCCAGCCGCACCGCGAGCGCGCCGAGCGCGACCGCCGCGAGCGCGAGACGCTCGGCGCGGATGCGCGCGCGGCTGGCCGCCGGGTGCGGCGTGGTGACGGATGTCACGCGGTTCAGGTCGCGCATTTCACCCCGGTGGGCACTTGTATCCGCGCGGCGGCGATCGTACGATCGCACACTACATGCCCCGCAACGGAGGCACGGCCATGCGGCCCGTCCCCGAGTATGACCCGAAAAGCTGGTTGCTCAAGGCGCTGCGCGAAACCGCGCATGCCATGGAGTCGTTGCTGTGGAACCTCGATGACGCGGCGCTCGACCGGCGGCCGGAGGAGGGCGAGTGGTCGTGCCGCGACCTGGCGTCGCACATGACGGAGATGGAGCGCCGGTACATCGACCGGCTCGAGCGCATGGTGCGGCTCGACGAGCCGCAGATCGACGCGTTCGACGGCGACTCCATCGAGCGCGCGCCCGTCGAGGACGAGAGCGTGTTCGACCTGATGGACGAGTTCTCGGTGCTGCGCCGGCAGTCGGTGTACCTGCTCTGGTCGCTCGACGACCGCGACTGGGACCGGCGCGGGGTGCACCCGTACCTGGGGCCGATGACGATCACGCAGGTGGCGCGGGAGATGAACGAGCACGACCTGGCGCACCTGTGGCAGTTGCGGCGGTTGTGCGACCGCTTCGAGCCGGCGTCGGTGTAGCTGCGCACGGCCCGAGGGGACGCTTCGCGGCACGGCCCGGCCCGTGCGATGCCCACCGCGCCTCGTTCCGGAGCAGCCGGCTCATTCCTCGTTCCGCGTCCCCCCTCCGCCAGCCTTCCTCTTCCCTGACCGGAACACCTACAGTGTCACTGTTGCAGATGAGGTGACCACGATGGGCATTCTGCCGATCCGTATCGCGGGCGACCCGGTGCTGCGCGAGAAGGCCAAGAAGGTGCGGACGATCGACGCGTCGGTGCAGAAGCTGATCGACGACATGATCGACACGATGCGCTCCGCGCCGGGCGTCGGGCTGGCGGCGCCGCAGGTCGGGCAGTCGCTGCGCGTGGTGGTGATCGAGACGCCGGACGACGGCCTGCTGGTGCTGATCAACCCGGAGGTCGTGAAGTCGTCGGGCGAGCGGCGGGTGATGGAGGGCTGTCTCTCCGTCCCGGGCTACCAGGCGGAGATCACCCGCTCGCGGCAGGTGACGGTGAAAGCGCAGGACCGCACCGGCAAGGAGATCCGGATCAAGGCAACGGACTCGCTGCTCGCGCAAGCGCTGGAGCACGAGATCGACCACATCAACGGCATCCTCTACATCGACTACCTCGAGAGCGCCGACGAGCTGATCCCCGTGCGTCCTTCGATCGACGACCAGGACGCGCGCGAGGCGGAGGTCAGCCTGGCGTAGCCCCCCTCCCGGACCAGGCGCACCGGCCCCGCGCGGCGCGATCCGCCGCGTCGGTACGGCGGCCCCGGTCTGCTCCCGCAAACCCAACAGCCCGGGATATGGCGGCCGATGCTCTGAGCGACAGGTGAATGCGACTTCACCTGTACGACCGCCGAGGGGTCGGGGGAGATGACACGAGACGCCGCTCCGCGCGTGCGCGCGCGCTTCCTCATGCCGGGGTTGGTCATGCTGGCGGTGGCATCGGTCGGCGGCGCGCTGCTCGCGCGCGCGAGCCGCGGCGAAGGCGCGGTCGTGTACCAGCAGATCACCTCGTCGGGGCCGCTCACGGACATCGCCGTCAGCAACGACCTGTCGTGCCAGGTGCGCGTGGACGGCGACGAATTCGCGGACTTCTATCCGGACGTGACGCCGGGCGACTGCGGGACGCTGCTCGCGGCCGGCGGCGTGCTGTACGCGCCCGACTTCTTCAGCCACGACGGCACCGGCACGCTGAACCTGGGCTCGTGGATCAACTTCACGCCCGTCGCGCAAACGGGGGTGAGCGGCAGCGGCACGGGCGGCGACCCGTACGTGATCACGACGACGGCGGACGCGGCGGCGGCGGGTCTGCGCGTGACGCAGACCGACCGCTACGTCGCGGGCGACATCAGCTATCGGACGGACGTCGCGGTGACGAACACCGGGGCGGCGCCGGTGAGCGTGACGGTCTACCGGGCGGGGGGCTGCTTCCTGGGCGATGACTGGAGCCGGTTCGGGGTGATGGGCGCGGGGCGGATCGGCTGCGCGGAGAACCCGGACGACACGCCGGCGGGGCGGACGCTCGAGTTCGATGCGCTGACCGGAGGCTCGCACGTGTTCGAGGCATCGGCGGATGGCATGTGGCTCGCCATCTCCGGGAAGGCGCCGCTGCCCGACACGTGCGACTGCGACAACCCGCAGCCGGGCGGCATCGCGATGAGCTGGAGCTTCGTGATCGCGCCCGGACAGACGGTCAGCGCATCGCACCTGACGAAGCTCAGCGGCTGGGCGCCGAAGGCCACGCCCACGCCCTCGCCGACGCCGACGGGAACGCCGTCGCCCACGGCGACGAACACGGTGGTGCCGACGAGCACGAGCACCGCGTTGGCGACCTCTACCGGGACGCCGGCGCCGACCGCGACGAGCACGCCCACGCCCACGAACACGGCGCTGCCGACGAACACCAGCACGCGCACACCGACCGCGACGAATACGAGCACGCCGACCGCCACGGCGACGGCGACGAGCACGAGCACGCCCGTGCCGACGGCGACGAACACGCCGACCCCCACGAACACGGCGCTGCCGACGAGCACCAGCACGCGTACGCCGACCGCGACCGCGACGCCGACGAATACGAGCACGCCCGTGCCGACCGCGACGACCACGCCGACCCCCACGAACACGGCGCTGCCGACGGCCACCAGCACGCGCACGCCGACGGCGACCTCGACGGCAACGAGCACGAGCACGCCGGTGCCGACGGCGACAAACACGCCCACGCCGACGAACACGGCGCCGCCGACGAGCACGAGCACGCGCACGCCGACCGCGACCGCGACGGCAACGAGCACGAGCACGCCGGTGCCGACGGCGACGAGCACGCCGACGCCCACGAACACGGCGCTGCCGACGAGCACCAGCACGCGCACGCCGACCGCGACGGCTACCGCGACCGCGACGGCGCGCTCGAACGGCGTGCCGGGCGATGCGAACGGCGACGGCGTGGTGGACGTGCGCGACCTGGCGCTGGTGGCGCGCAACATGGGCAAGCGGAACCCGGACCCGCGCGCCGACGTGAACCACGACGGGCGCGTGGACGTGCGCGACCTGCTCCTGGTGCTGCTGCAACTGGGGCGGCGGCGCGGATCGTGAGCGGCGCGGCCGCAAGCCGGGGTTCGTCTTGACACCCGACTGATCGGTACCTATGATCACGGCGGCCTGGCGGCGAGTGGGTTCATCGGACCGGCGGACGCGTAGGGGACGGAGCCCCCATGGCCGCAACCGAATGGAGCGGAAGGAGCGCTATCGGCGCGCGGGCACTGCGTCACGCGCCGGGCCCAGGCTCTGTCGCCCCCTTGGATTGCAGCGCGACGCGACCGCCTCGGGCGGTCGTCCTGTTTTCGGCGGGTGCGCACGCGGTGCGCCTGGCCGGTGCGCGAGGTAGGTGCGTGCCCGATCGGAAGGAACTCGAGTCGCGCCTGAGCCTCAAATTCAAGGACCGCAGCCTGCTGAAGCAGGCGCTGATCCACACCTCCTACCTCAACGAGAACCCGGGCATCGACACCGGCTCGAACGAGCGACTGGAGTTCCTCGGCGACGCCGCGCTCGGCATCGTCGTCGCGCACCAGCTCTACCTCGAGTACCCGGACGTGGACGAAGGCAAGCTGACGGAGCTGCGGGCGCACCTGGTGCGCCGCGACACGCTCGCGCGGGCGGCGGCGCGGCTGGAGCTCGGCGAGTACCTGCAGCTCGGCCGGGGCGAGGACGCCGCCGGCGGGCGCAAGCGGCCGACGAACCTGGCGCGCGCGTACGAGGCGCTCGTCGGCGCGATCTTCCTCGATGGCGGGCTGCCGCGCGCGCGGGCGTTCATCAAGCGCACGCTCGCCGACGAGTTCCAGAAGCTGCGGCAGAGCGGCATGCCGCACGACCCGAAGTCGCGCCTGCAGGAAGTCATCCAGTCGAAGTGGCAGACCACGCCCTCGTACAAGGTGCTGAAGACGGAGGGTCCGGACCATGCGCGGCGGTTCACCGTGCAGGTGATCGTCAGCGGCAAGCCGCTGGGGACCGGCGAGGGGCGCAGCAAGCAGATGGCGGAGAAGGCGGCGGCGCAGCAGGCGCTGAACGACATCGAGCGGCAGGAGATCGCGTAGATGTACCTCAAGCGCCTGGAGCTGCAGGGGTTCAAGAGCTTCGCGAACAAGACGGCGCTCGAATTCGGCACGGGCGTGACGTGCATCGTCGGGCCGAACGGCTGCGGCAAGACCAACGTCGCCGACTCGCTGCGCTGGGTGCTCGGCGAGCACGCGAGCCGGACGCTGCGCGCCCGCAAGACCGAGGACGTGATCTTCGCGGGCAGCGACAAGCGCGCGCCGGTGGGGATGGCCGAGGTGAGCATCGCGCTGGACAACAGCGGCGGCTGGCTGCCGGTGGACTTCAGCGAGGTCGTCGTCACGCGGCGCGCCTACCGGAACGGCGAGAACGAGTACTTCATCAACCACGCGCGCGTGCGGCTGCGCGACGTCGTCGAGCTGTTCATGCGCGCGGAGGTGGGGCAGAACAGCTACGCGTTCATGGGGCAGGGCATGGTCGAGCAGGTGCTCAGCCTGCGTCCGGAGGACCGCCGCGCGCTGATCGAGGAAGCCGCGGACGTGCGGCTGTACCGCACCCGGCTCGAGGAAGCGCAGTCGCGGCTGAAGGCGACGCGCGAGAACCTGGAGCGGGTGCAGCTGCTGGTCCGGGAGATCGAGCCGCGCATCACGCAGCTCGAGCGGCAGGCGAGCCGCGCGGTGAAGTACCAGGACCTGGCGCGCGAGCTCGCGCAGAACCTGCACGTGTGGTACGCGCACCAGTGGCAGGAAGTCAACGCGCAGCTCCTCGCGGCGATGGGCGACGCGGACCAGCGCGCCGAGGACCTGTCGCGCCTCAAGAGCGACGCCAAGGCGTGCGAGGACGGCCTGGCGCAACTGCGCGCCGCGATCGACGAGCGCCGGCGCGAGATCGCGGCGCGCGAAGAGCGCCTGCGCACGCTCGAGGACTACGCCCGCGACCTCGAGCGGCGGACGACGCTCGACGGCGAACGCGTGCCGCTGCTGCGGGAGCGCATCGAGGAGCTCGATGCCGAGCTCGCGACGCTGCGGGAGGACGCGGCGGCGCAGGCGCAAGCCGCCGCGCCGGTCGACACGTCGGCGCTCGAGGCGCGGCTCGCGGAGGCGCGGGCGGCGCTCGAGGCGACGCGCGAGCGCCTGCAGGCCGTCGAGCACGACCTGCAGGCGGCGCAGCGCACGGCGATCGCGTCCGAGCAGGCGCGCGAGCGCAACGAGACGCTGGCGCGCGAGTTCGCCCGGGGGCTGGAGGAGGCGGCGGACCGCATCGCGCGGCTGCGGCGCGAGAGCGCGGCGTCCGACGAGGACCGGCGGAAGGTCATCGGCGAGATCGCGGCCTGGGCGCGGGGGTTCGCGCGCGCTCGCGCGGACGCGTTCGCCGCGGCGGCGGACGCCGAGCGCGCGGAACGCGAACGCGCGCGGCTGGCGCCGCTGATCGAGGCGCAGCGGGCCGAGCACGCGCGCGCCGCCGAGGATGTGCAGGGGCTGCGCATCCGCATCGAGACCGCGCTGGCGCGCATCGCGCTGCTGGAGCAGCTCGAGGTCGAGCCGCAGGCGCCCGACGCCGGCATCCGCATGGTGCTCGAGGCGGGCGGCGTGCTGAAGCGCGAGACCGTGCCCGAGGACATCGAGCTGGCGGGCGTCGTGGGCCTGGTGGGGCAGATCCTGCGCGTGCCGCCGGGGCTGGAGAAGGCGATCGGCGCGGCGCTCGCGGACAGCCTGCACGCGATCGTGCTGGAGCGGCGCGAGTACCTGCGGCCCGTGATCGACCTGCTGCTCGAGGCGCAGACCGACCGGGCGACGCTCTTCGCGCTGGACGACGTCCAGGAGGTGCGGCCGCTGCACCTGATCAAGGAGCGGGGCATCATCGGCGTGGCGTCGGGACTGGTCAAGTGCGACAACCGCTACCGGCGGCTGGTCGATACGCTGCTCGGCCGCACGGTGGTCGTCGAGGACCTGGCGGTGGCGCAGCGCGTCGTGCGCCGGGGCATGGCCGCCGCGGTGGCGACGCTCGATGGCGTCCTGCTGCGCCCGGTGGGGTCGGTATCGATCGGGACGAGCACGGGCGTGCAGGCGGCGTTCGTGCGCCAGCGCGAGGTCGCCGAGGCGCCGGAGGAGCTGGCGTCGCTGCGGGCGCAGCTCGAAGCGCGCGAGCAGGCGCTCGCGGCGCTGACATCGGAGCGCGAGGAGACGGCGAAACGGGCGGACGGGCTCGACCGTGCGCTCGACGAGGCGCGCGGCCGGCGGGCGCGGCTCGAGCTGGAGCTCGCGGGCCAGCGGGCGGCGCTGGCGACGCTGCGCGGGCGCATCGCATCGGCGCGAAGCGCGGCGGCGGCATCGGCGGCGGAACTGCGGACGCTGACGGTGCAGCGCGGGCGGATGGAAGACGAGCGCCAGGCGGCCGAACGCGACGCGCGCGCGGCGGCCGGCGAGGAGCAGGCGGCGCGCGAGCGGGCGCTGGCGCTGGAATCGGAGCGCGCGGCGCTGGTCGAAGCGGCGGCGGAGCAGGCGGCGACCGTCGCCCAGATCGACGGCGCGCTGCGCAGCGAGCGGCAGGCCGGCGAGGGCGAGCGGCTCGCGCGCGAGCGCATCGAGCGCCAGATCGCAGCGAAGGACGAGCAGCGCGCGAAGAGCATGGAAGAATCGCAGGCCATTGCGACGCGCCTGCACGCCGCCGAGCGCGAGCTCGCCGCGAAGCGCGGGGAGATCGAGGCGCTGCGCGCCGACCTCGAGCCCGCGCGGCGCGAACGGGCGCAGCTCGAGTCGCGCGAGCGCTCGTTGACGGACGACCTCGCCGAGGCGAACGCGCGGGTGCGCGAGGCCGAGCGCGCGCTGTACGACGCCGAGAACGACGTGCGGATCCGGCGCGAGGAGCTGCAGACGCTGCGCGAGAGCCTGGAGGCGGAGGGGTTCGTGACGACGCCGGACGGCGACGTGCGGCCGGCGCCGGCGCCGGAGCCCCAGCCGGTGGCGGAGGGCGGGCTGCCGACGTGGTTGCGCAGCGACGACGACGGCGACGCGGAGCTGCCCCCGATCCGCGGCGGCTCCACGATCAACCCCACGGAGGTCCGCGACCGCATCGCCGAGCTGCGGGCGCAGATCCGGGCGCTGGGGCCGGTCAACGAGCAGGCGGCGACGGACTACAGCGAGAGCCGCGAGCGCTACGACTTTCTGACGACGCAGATGCGGGATCTGTCGGAGGCGGAGGCGCAGCTCCACGACGCCATCGGCGAGCTCGAGCAGGTGATCCGTGAACGCTTCCGCACGACGTTCCGGACGGTGAACCGGGAGTTCGAGCGCTACTTCAGCGCGTTCTTCCGGGGCGGCACGGCGCGCCTCGAGCTGGGCGAGACCGACGAGCAGGGCCTTCCCGGCATCGAGATCGTGGCGCAGCCGCCGGGGAAGAAGCTCGGGTCGCTGGCGCTGCTGTCGGGCGGGGAGCGCTCCTTGACGGCGGTGGCGCTGTTGTTCGCGCTGCTGCAGGCGAATCCCTCGCCGATCTGTGTGCTCGACGAGGTGGACGCGGCGCTGGACGAGGCCAACGTCGGCCGCTTCGTCGAGGAGCTGCGGGAGCTGTCGCAGCGGACGCAGTTCATCATCATCACGCACAACCGGCGGACGATCGAGAACGCCGACACGATCTACGGCGTGTCGATGGGCGCCGACAGCGTCTCGCGCGTGCTCAGCCTGAAGCTCGCGGACGTGCGGGTGGACTCCGACTGAGCCGGCGCAGCGCGCACCCGGACCATTCGACGGGCCGCATCGAGGCGTTCAGCGACGGCGTGTTCGCGATCGCGATCACGCTGCTGATCCTCGATGTCGCCGTGCCGGACGTGGGGCCGGGGGAGAGCCTGGCGCACGCGTTGCGCCACGAGTGGCCCTCGTACTTCGGCTACGTGGTGAGCTTCCTGACGATCGGCATCGTCTGGTGGAACCATCACGAGCTGTTCGAGGACATCCGCGCCGCCGACCACGTCCTGATGGTGCTGAACCTGCTGTTGCTCCTGTGCATCGCCTTCGCGCCGTTTCCGACGGCGCTGCTGGCGCAATACGTGCGCGAACGGCGGCACGAGGTCGTAGCCGTCGCCGCGTACGGGGGCACCTACACGGCGATGGCGGTCGTGTTCAACGCGCTCTGGCTCTACGCGGCGTACCGCGCCCGCCTGCTCGCGGACGGCGCGACGCCGGCGCGGGTGCGCAGCCGGACGCTGCGGTACGCGTTCGGGCCGGTGCTCTACGGGGCTTCGATCCCGCTGGCGTTCCTCAGCCCTTGGCTCAGCCTCACGCTGTTCGGCGCGCTGGCGCTGCTCTACCTGCTGCCGCCGCCGGAGTGACCCGTCGGCGGGCGCCGGAGCGCGATACGCGCGCGACGTCCGGGCGCCCGAGCGGCTGCGTCGCCGCGGACCGAGGATCGAGGGTGGGGGACGGACGGTGATCGATGTTGGAGGGCGCGGGGCAAGCCTCGGCATCACCTGGCGTAATCTGCGCGCGTGGCGCGCTCGATACAATGCGCGGCGACGGGAGGTGACGTCTGCTCCGCATCTTCAAGCGCACGAAGGAGACCGACGAGAAGACCGAGCACGCGCTCGAACGCACGCGCAAGGGCTGGTTCAGCAACATCTCCGGCCTGTTCGAGCGCGGCAAGATCGATGACGAGCTGTGGGAAGAGCTCGAGGAGCTGCTGATCGGCGCGGACACCGGCGTCTCGACGACGCACAAGATCCTGGGGGAGGTGCAGGCGCGCGTCGAGAAGGAGCGGATCCGCGACGCGGAGCAGGTGCGCGACTGCCTGAAGCAGGTGCTCGTCGAGGTGCTGCAGGCCGGGCGCGACAAGGGGCGCATCTGGGGCGCGGAGGAGCCGCCGCCGCCGACCCGCCCCTCCGTGATCCTGGTCGTCGGGGTGAACGGCACCGGCAAGACGACGAGCGTCGCGAAGCTGGCGCAGGCGTACCGCGAGGATGGCAACAAGGTGGTGATCGCCGCCGCGGACACGTTCCGCGCGGCCGCGATCGAGCAGCTCAAGAGCTGGGGCGAGGTCGTCGGCGCGGAGGTCGTGGCGCACAAGCAGGGCGCCGACCCGGGCGCGGTCGTGTTCGACGCGATGTCCGCGGCCGAGAGCCGCGGCGCGAACGTCGTCCTCATCGACACCGCGGGCCGGCTGCACACGAAGTTCAACCTGATGGAGGAGCTGGGCAAGATCCGCCGGATCATCGACCGCAAGGTCCCCGAAGGGCCGGACGAGGTGATGCTGGTGCTGGACGCGACGACGGGACAGAACGCGCTCGTGCAGGCGAAGGCGTTCGCGGAAGTGGTGCCGATCACGGCCCTCTGCCTGACGAAGCTCGACGGGACGTCGAAGGGGGGGATCGTGTTCGCGGTGGCGGACCAGCTCGAGATCCCCGTGCGGTTCATCGGTACGGGGGAGAAGCCGGAGGACCTCACCCCGTTCGACGCGGAGGAGTTCGTGGAGGCGCTGTTCGCCTGACGGCCGGGGCTGCGCCCCTGTACCGAGCCGGTTAGACGCGCGCCCGCGCGCGCACGTAAGCTGTGGGGCGCATGGCCGAGACGATTCGCTGGTGGTTCGTGCTGCAGGTCGTGGCGATCGTCTCGCTGCCCCTGTGCCTTTCGCTCTTTCGCGGGCTCCCGGACCGCGGCTACGCGCTCTCCAAGCCCTTCGGCCTGCTCTTCGCCGGGTACGCGTTCTGGCTGCTGAACAGCCTGCACGCCGTCCCAAACAGCCGCGGCGGCATCGTGTTCGCGCTCGCGGTGCTGGCCGCGATCTCCGCGGGCTTCGCCGGCTGGCGGCGCGACGAGCTGCGCGGCTGGGCGCGCGACGCCTGGCGATACGCGCTGGCGGTCGAGGCGCTGCTGCTCGTCGTGTTCGTCTCGGCGGTGTGGCTGCGGTCGCTCGTCGGGAACATCAGCGGCACCGAGCAGCCGATGGACCTGATGTTCGTGAACGCGGCGACGCGCGCGGACCACTTCCCGCCGCAGGACCCGTGGCTCAGCGGCCACACGGTCGCGTACTACTATTTCGGCTACCTGCTGGTGGCGATGACGGGAAAGCTGGCGGGGGTGCCGCCGGAGATCGGCTACAACATCGGCATCGCCACGATCGCCACGCTGGCGCTCGTGGGCGCGAGCGGGCTCGCGTACAACCTCGTCCGCATGCGCGAAGACGCGCTCGCCGAAGAAGATGCATCGATGCCGGAGCCCGCGCGGATGCCCGTCGAGGCGCCGGCTCCGGAACCCGTCGCGGCCGTGCCCGCGCGCGAGCGCGGTGCGGTGGCGCTGACGGCGCCGCGCCCCGCGATCTTCGGCCTGCTCGCCGGGGCGATGCTGGTGCTCATGGGGAACCTCGTCGGCGTGCTCCACCTCATGTCGGCATGGGGTATCGGCGGCAAGGGGTTCTACGACTGGATCGACGTGCAGGGGCTGACGGCGGACTGGCCGCGCCACGCCTGGTACCCCACGCAGTTCTTCGGGTTCTTCAACGCCTCGCGCATCTACCCGCTCGACAACCACGACGGGCGGGTGATCACCGAGTTCCCGATGTTCAGCTTCATCCTCGGTGACCTGCACCCGCACGTGATGGCGCTGCCGTTCGTGCTGCTCGCGGTCGGCGTGGCACTGACGCTCTACCGCAGCCGCGAGCCGCTCGATGTCGCGTTCTGGCTCCAGCGCCCGCTGGCGCTCGTCGCGGCCGCGATCGTGCTCGGCGGCCTGGCATTCCTCAACACCTGGGACATCGCGACGTTCGCATTTGTGATCGTCGGGGCGGCGCTGGTCAGCAACTTCCGGCGCACGCGAGCGCTGACGGCGGACTGGGTGGTGCAGGCGGTCTCGTTCGCCGTGCCGCTCGTGCTGCTGGCGGTGATCGCCTACATCCCGTTCTACGCCGGCTTCACGTCGCAGGCGAACGGCATCGGCGCCGTCGTCTCGAACGACGCCGTGACGGTCCCGGCGACGCGGCCGCTGCACGCGTTCCTCTACTGGGGGCCGCTCCTCGCGATCACGCTGCCGTTCGTGTTCGCGCGCATCGCAGCGCAGCGCGCGCGCCTCACGCGGCCGATGGTCGCGCTCGCCTGCGTGCCATCGCTGCTCGTCCTGCTCGGCTGGCTGCTGCTCTTCGGCTGGCAGAAGGCGACGGACAGCGGGAAGCTCGCGGGCGCGGGCGGGCTCGGCTCGCAGATCGCCGACCGGGGGAGCGCCTGGCTCACCGACGCCTTCCTCGGCGCGATGCTCGGGGCCGCGCTGCTCGCCCTCTGGCTCGAGCTGACGGCGGACGACGGCCGCGGCGAACGTGAGCCGGTGGTCTTCGCGCTCGGGCTGACGGCGACGGCGCTGTTGCTCGTGCTCGGCACGGAGTTCTTCTACGTCGGCGACGTCTTCAACTCGCGCATGAACACGGTCTTCAAGCTCTACTACCAGGCGTGGCTGCTGCTCGCGGTCGCCGGCGCGCTGGCGCTCTCGGTGCTCTACGGTCGCTGGCGGGCGTCCTTCCCGGGAGCGCTGAACTACCGGATGGCGTGGGGTGGCCTGGCCGCGCTCGCGCTCGTCGCGGGCATGCTCTACCCGCTCGAGGGAGGCTTCAACCGCACGCACGACGCCCAGGGGAAGCGCCTGCACCAGGGGCTCGATGGCATCGCGTACTTCCCGGCGGACGAGCGCAAAGCTATCGATTTCCTTACGAGTCTCGCGCAGGGGCAGGACCTCGTGATCGCGGAGGCCGTGGGCGGCGATTATACGGGGGCGGCCCGCATCTCCGAAACCACCGGCATCCCGGCGGTGCTCGGCTGGGGCGGGCACGAGGACCAGTGGCGCGGCGGCACGGCGAAGGCCCGCGCCGGCCGCTTCGAAGATGTGACGGAGTTGTACAAGACGGCTGATATGCAGCGCGTGGACGCGATCGTTAGGAAATACGGCATCGACTACATCTACGTGGGCCCGCTGGAGCGGAGCACGTACGGCGACGCGGCTCTGGCGAAGTTCCAATCTCTGCCCGTGGCATTCCGGGAGGGAACCGTTACGATATACCGAACCGCGACTAGTACCACCGGCGAGGTCCAGCCCAGTCCATGAGCACCCAGGAACCGAACGTCCCGTACGGCACGACCGGCGAGCGCGTCCGTGCGCTTGCGCTGAATGCGGAGAGCCGGGAGCGCCTGGCGGCGCTCTGGGCGCGCTACTGGGAGGTGGCCGCGTACGCGGTGCTCGCCCTCGTGGCCGGGGGCATGCGCTTCTGGAACCTCGGCGCGCGCGCCTATCACCACGACGAGAGCCTGCACGGCTTCTTCAGCTACGGCTTCACGCAGGGGCTGCGCTGGGTCTTCACGTTCCACCACGCCGGCGCCGACGAGACGTACCGGCATGTGCCGTTCATGCACGGGCCGTTCCAGTTCATCGGCAACGGCTTCATGATGTTCATCTTCGGCGATGGCGACTACCAGGGCCGCATGCTCGCCGCGACGATGGGCACGGGGCTGGTGCTGCTCCCGTGGCTCCTGCGCAAGCAGCTCGGGACGGCGGGGGCGCTGGCCACGGCCGCGTTCATCGCCTTCTCGCCGACGCTGCTGTACTACAGCCGCTTCACCCGCGAAGACATCTACACCGCCTTCTGGACGTTCGGCATCGTCATCTTCATGTGGCGCTACCTGACCTCCGGCCAGGATCGCTTCCTGTACCTCACCACCGGCTTCATGGCGGGCGCCTTCTGCACGAAGGAAACGACCTTCATGACGATCGGCGCCTTCCTGATCTTCCTCGAATACATGCTGGCGGTGCGGTTCGCGAACACGCTCCGCGAACGGCAGCCGATGGACGACCTCCGTTTCGCCGGGACCGTGCTCGTGCTGTTTTTCGTCGCGTGGGCGGTGGCGCTGCTGTGGCCGTTCATCGCGGACCAGCGCCGGAAGCGCGGCTGGGAGGAGATGCCGCGGGAAGCCAATCTCGCGATCGTCATGGCCACGCTCGCCGCACCGATGTACGCGGCGATGGTGCAGTTCGCGCCCGGCTTCGGGAGCACCTGGAAGGACCGCGCCGGAGACGTCGGCAACCTGCACGTCGCGAGCGGGGAGAAGGGGGTTGCGTACGCGAGCGTATTCCTGCTGATCGGGCTCTCGGCGCTCATCGGCCTCTCGTGGAAGCCGAAGCAGTGGCTCATCGCCGCCGCCTGCTTCTGGGTGCCGGTAGTCCTGCTCGCGACGACGTTCTTCACGAACATCGACGGCTTCATGTCCGTGGTCTGGGGGTCGGCTGACTACTGGATCAGCCAGCAGAAGGTCGCGCGCGGCAACCAGCCCATCTACTACTACTTCATGACCATCCCGGTGTACGAGTTCCTGCCGCTGATCATCGCGACGATCGGCGCGGTGTACTTCGTGGTGCGCGGGCGGCTGGACCAGGCGCTGTTGCTGGCCGGCGGCTTCGTCGCGATCATCGTCTTCCTGCTGATCCGGCCGGGCCCGGAGCTGTCGCGCGCGTCACTGTTCCACGTGTGGGTGCCGTTCTCGATCGTCCTGCTCGGCGTCTTCACGCTGCGCATGGACATGTTCACGCGCTTCCTCATCTTCTGGGCGGTGATCACGAGCTTCTCGCTCACCGTCGCCAGCGAGAAGATGCCTTGGCTCAACGTGCATATCGCGTTGCCGCTGGCCGTGATCGCCGGGCGCTTTATCGGCGACCTGCTCGGCCGCACGGACCTCCGCGAGGACCTGCCGCCGCTCGAGCGGTTCGCGCCGTTCGCCTACGCAGCGCTCGCCGCGGCGCTGGCGGTGCTGGTGTTCGTGGTCGTCGGTCCGTTCACCCTGGCATCCGCGGGGGCGTGGATCCTCGTGGTTGTCGCGGCGGCCGGCTGCTGGTGGGCGTACACGTCGTACAGCAAGTTCACGGCCGCGCAGGTCGCGCTCGTCGGGCTCGTCGCGGCGCTGGGCATCTTCACGATCCGGGCCGGCGTCCTGTCGTCGCTCGACCAGGGCGGCGTGAACCCGGCGCTCGCCGACTACTCGCCGGGGCTCTCGACGAACGACCACGGCGCGCTGCCGGTCGAGTTGCTCGTCTACACGCAGACCTCGGGCGACATCCCGATCCTGCGCGACATGATCGACCGCTACGCGAAGGAGACGGGGCTCGGCAAGAACACGCCGATCGTCGTCGACTCCAGCGACGGCCTGACGTGGCCGTGGGCGTGGTACCTGCGCGAATACAAGTCCGTCGCCTACACGGGCATCTCGCAGGGTTACCAGCCGCAGGACCCGCGCGCGGTGCTGCTGATCTCGAAGCAGAACGTGCCGAACCTGAACCTCGCGGGGCAGTACGACGACGGCATCGCCTACCACCACCGGCGCTGGTTCCCGGAGGAGTACCGCGGGAAGAACGGCGTCTACACGACGCACGATTTCTTTGGCGACCTCTTCTCGAAGAGCGCGCTGAGCAACTGGCTCGACTACTGGGTGCGCCGCACGCCGCCCGCGCAGATCGGCACGCTCGATGGCGTCGCGTTCTTCCCGAAGGGCTTCTCGCACGTCGAGACGCAGCCCGTCGGCCCCACCGTCCGCACCGAGGGCACGCAGCTCGTCATCGGCGGCACCGGCACGGCGCCCGGCCAGCTCTCGCAGCCGTCGAACGTGCGCACGGACGCGCAGGGGAACATCTACGTCGCGGACACGAACAACAACCGCATCGAGAAGTACGACCCGCAGGGGAATTACCTCGCGGCGGCGGGCGGCTTCGCGGCGGGCACGAACGTCCCGCTCGTGCAGCCGTGGTCGATGGTCGTGGCGCCCGACGGCACCGTCTTCGTCGCCGATACCTGGGACCACAAGATCGTGAAGCTCGACAAGGACCTCAATAAGGTCAAGGAGTGGGGCTCAGGCGCGCAGACCGAGGCCGGCGGCGACCCGCTGAAGCTCTTCGGGCCGCGCGACATCGTGCTCACCGCGGACAGCAACATCTTGATCACGGACACCGGGAACGGCCGAATGATCGCCTACACGCAGGACGGCGACCCTGTCGGGCAGTGGGGCCAGAAGGCGCCGGACAACGCGCCGAACCCGGGCCCGCTGGACCTCGCCGAGCCGGTGGGGCTCGCCGTGGCGCCGAACGGCGACGTCTACCTCGCGGACTACTGGAACAAGCGCATCGTGCACTACGACAAGGACTTCAACGCCAGGGGCCAGATCGCCGTGCCGTCGTGGGGCAGCCACAACGTCACCGACCGCCCGTACCTCGCGCTGCTACCGGACGGCCGCCTGCTCGCGACCGACCCCGCGAACGCGAAGGTGCTCGTCTTCGCCGCCGATGGCTCGCCGCTGCCGTCGTACGATGTCCCGCAGGTCAACGGCCAGCCCGCCCGCCCGGTGGGTGTCTGGGTCGATGGCGACAGCGTCTTGGTGTCCGATGGCGCATCGAACGTGGTGCGCAAGATCCCGGTGGCGGAGGTCGTGAAGTGAGGCCGATCGGCATACGCCAATGCCGGAGGGCGCGTCGATAGACGTGGCGCCCGTTCGCTCGGGCGGCAGATTGACCCGGCGGGCAACCGCCGCCCTATAATGCGCCGACTCGCCTGCCGAACATAACCCTAGGTGATGACCCTTACATCACCTTGTCTTGCTCCCCGGGAGAACAGCTTGCTCAAGAGCCGCGGATTCTGGATCGGCATCCTGGTCAGCGCCGTCCTGATCGGCTTTTTCGTCCGGAGCACCGATTTCGGCGAGGTCCGCCAGGCCTTCGATAGCCGGATGCGCTGGCTGGCCCTGCTCTCGCTGCCGGTCTACTTCGCCGGGCTCTGGGTCCGGACCATCCGCTGGCAGTACCTATTGCGGCCCGTGAAAAAGGTCTCGACGCCGCGCCTCTACCCGGTGGTCATCATCGGGCTGATGGCGAACAACCTGATCCCGGCGCGGGCGGGGGAGCTGGCCCGGGCATACGTGCTGGGCCAGCGCGAGAAGATCAGCAAGACGACCTCCCTCGGGACGATCGCCGTCGACCGCCTGTTCGACGGGGTAACGCTCGTGCCGATGATGCTCATCGTCGCCGCGTTCGCCGGCGGCGACGCGCGCTTCCCGGTCGGCTTCGGCAAGAGCCTGAGCTTCGCGGGGCTCGGCATCGTCATGGCGGTGCTCTTCGGCATCGCGCTCGCCGTGCTGTTCTACCTGGCGCTGCACGACAGCGGCCGGCGCTTCCTGCACCACATCGTGCACCGCTTCGCGCCCGAGCGGGTGAAGCCCGCCGTTGAGGACATGCTGCATTCGTTCTTCGAGGGCCTGCACGCGCTGCGCAGCCCGCTCGACCTCGCGCTCGCGTGGGTGATGTCGCTCATCTCCTGGACGCTGGAGGCGACGATGTACTACATCGTCGCGCTCTCGTTCGGGATCCACGAGGGGTTCCACATCTTCCTGCTGCTCACGGCCGCGGCGAACCTGGCGATCGCGATCGTGGCGTCGCAGGGCGGCATCGGCCCGTTCGAGCTGGTCGTCTCCCGCACGATTATCGCCTTCGCCGGCGCGTCCAACGCCGCGGGCGTCGCCGAGGCGTACGCCATCGGGCTGCACGCGCTGCTGCTGGTGCCGATCGTGGTGATCGGCCTGGTGCTGATGTGGTCGATGAACCTGACGCTCGGCGACATGCTCCGCACCTCGCGCGGCGATGAGCCGCCCCCGGACGGGGGCGAGCACGCCGGGCGCGTGATCCTCACGCCGGCGGCGCAGCCGGTCGTCGAGGGACCGGCCCGAAAGTGAAGGTCGCGGTCATCGGCGGCGGCGTGGCCGGCATGACGACGGCGTACCGGCTGATGCAGCGCGGGCACGCCGTGACGCTGTACGAGGCGAGCCCGCATCTCGGCGGGCTGGTGCGCACGTTCGAGGTCGGCGGCACGCGGCTCGAGGCCTTCTACCACCACCTGTTCCGCACCGACACGACGATCCTGGCGCTGATCGAGGAGCTGGGCCTCGGCGACCGCATGCGATGGATCGACTCTAAGGTCGGCTGGTTCACCGACGGCAAGATCTACCCGTTCGTGACGCCGCTCGACCTCGCGCGCTTCTCGCCGCTGCCGCTCATCGACCGCGTGAAGCTCGGGCTGATGGGCCTGAACCTCCGCAAGCGGGACGACTGGGAGGAGTTCGAGCACGTCACGGCGAAGGACTGGATCGAGAAGAACGTCTCGAAGAACGTCTTCGACAAGGTCTGGGGGACGCTGCTCCACGGCAAGTACGGCGACGCCTACGACCAGGTGGCGATGGCGTGGCTATGGAGCAAGATCCACCTGCGCTTCTCGTCGCGGAAGGGCGGGCCGATGCAGCGCGAGCAGCTCGGCTACATGATGGGCAGCTTCGCGGTCTACATCGACGAACTGGAGCGCCGGCTGCGCGACGGCGGCGTCGAGGTGCGGACGGGGGTCGCCGTCGAGCGCATCGCCGTCGAAGGCGGCCGCGCGAGCGGCGTGGCGCTGCCGGGGGGCGGGCACGAGCGGGCGGACGCGGTGGTTGCGGCCGTGCCGTCGGGCATCTTCAAGAAGATGGCGCCGCCGCTGACGCCGGACTACGAGCGGCGGCTCGACGCCGTCGGCTGGCAGTTCGCGCTCTGCATGGTGCTGACCATGGACCGCTCGCTCTCGCCAATCTACTGGATGAACATCGGCGACCGCAGCATGCCGTTCCTGGCGCTCGTGGAGCACACGAACTTCGTCGGGCCGGAGCACTATGGCGGGAACCACATCCTGTACATCTCCAATTACCTCGAGCCGGGGCATGCGTACTTCTCGAAGAGCGAGGACGAGTTGTGGGCGCTGTTCGAGCCGGCGCTGCGCAAGGTGAACCCGCGGTTCTCGTCGGACTGGGTGACGCGGCGCTGGCTGTTCAAGGGCCCGTACGCGCAGCCAATCATCACGACCGAGTACCGCGACAAGCGGCCGGACCACCGGACGCCCGTGCCGGGGCTGTACCTGGAGAACATGACCCAGATCTACCCGGAGGACCGCGGCCAGAACTACAGCATCCGCATGGGCGAAGAGGTCGCGGAGATGGTCATCGAAGACCGCGCTGCCCGCGGCGCCGAGCCCGCGCCCGGCGCCGTCGCCTGAGCGCCGCGGTCTCCGACGCCGGAGGGCCGGGCCTCCCAGACCCGTGTCCAACATGCGATTGCGGCTCCGAATGCGTGCCGGGGCGTAACCCAGGGCGCGCCCCCGGCGCTTGTCCATGCCCGGGCGCATCCCTATAGTGAATCCGCGCACAATGCTCGACACCGAGGCCACCCTCGAGATCCAGCAGCTCGTCAAGGACTTCAAGCCGCAGGACGGCGACCTGCTGGGCGCGCTGCATGCCGTCCAGCACCGCTACGGCTACATCCCCCGCATCGCGATGCGCGTCGTCGCGCGCCAGCTCCGCATGAGCGAGGCGAAGGTCTTCGGCTGCGTGACCTACTACAGCGAGTTTCGCCTGATCCCGCCGCCGGAGACGCTGATCGCCTGGTGCAGCGGGCCCGCCTGCCGGCTGAAGGGCGGCGAGCACATCCGCCGCGTGCTGGAGACCGAGCTCGGCATCGGGATGGGCGAGAACACGGAGGGCGACAGGCTCGGCCTGCACCTGGGCCAGTGCAACGGCACGTGCGAGCACGCGCCGCAGGTGTGGCTGAACGGCGAGGTCGTCGGCCCGCTCTCCGTGGCCGAGACGGTGCAGCTCGTGCGCGACCTCAAGGAAGGCACGGACCGGGGCTGATGGCCGCATACGACGAGCTCCGCAGCGCCGCGGACCAGGCCTGGAGCGCCATCGAGCGGCCGGCGCGGCCGCTCTTCGCGGTGTCGTTGAACACCTCGTCGGTCGCCGGCGGCGCGCGCCAGACGTACGAGGCGCTGAAGGCGCTCGGCGAGCAGCACGGCTTCGACGTGATGCGCACGGGCGACACGGGCCTCGCGTGGGCGGAGCCCGTCGTGCAGGTGACGCACCCGGACCGGCGCCGCGTGCTGTATGGCCGCGTCACCGCGCGCGACGCCGAGGCCTTCGCCGCCGCCGCGGCGAAGGACATCGACCGCGAGCGCGCGATCGCCGTCATCGCGGGCGGCCCGGTGGCGGGCGTGCCGGCGCTCGAAGAGTTGCCGTGGATGCGGCTGCAGGTGCGCTGGCTGATGGCGAACTGCGGCGTCATCGACCCGGAGGACATCGCCCACTACATCGCGCGTGGCGGCTACAGCCGCTTCGAGGAGGCGCGCAAGACCGGCCGCGACGAGCTCATCGAGGTGATCAAGGGCTCGACGCTGCGCGGGCGCTCGGGCTCGTTCTTCTCCACCGGCACGAAGTGGAGCTTCCTGAAGGACGCGAAGGCCGAGCCGAAGTACCTCGTGTGCAACGCCGACGAGGGCGACCCCGGCGCGTGGGTGAACCGCGTGCTGCTCGAGAGCGACCCGCACCGCATCCTCGAGGGGATGCTGATCGGCGCCTACGCGACGGGCGCCACATACGGCTGGATCTACATCCGCGACGAGTACGGCCTGGCGGTCGCCCGCATGCGGACGGCGATCGCGCAGGCGCGGGAGCGGGGCATCCTGGGGCCGAACGCGCTCGGCAGCGGCGTGAACTTCGACGCCGAGGTCGTGCGCGGCGCTGGTGCCTACGTCTGCGGCGACGAGACGGGCCTGATCGCCTCGGTGAACGACGAGCGCGGCATGCCGAAGATCAAGCCGCCGTTCCCGGCGCAGCGCGGCGTGCTCGACCAGCCGACCAACGTGAACAACGTCGAGACGTACGCGGCCGTGACCACGCTGCTCGAGGTCTCACCCGAGACGTACAGCAGCGTCGGGACGGAGGTGAACCGCGGCACGAAGATGTTCACCGTCTCCGGCGCCGTCGCGCAGACGGGCTGCATGGAGGTGCCGTTCGGGACGAAGGTGCGCGACGTGCTGGAGGCCGCGGGCGGGATCGCCGGGGGACGGCCGTTCAAGGCGCTGCAGCAGGGCGGGCCGCTCTCCGGCCTGCTGCCGGCGACGATCGCGGCGGACCTGCCGCTGGAGCCGGAGCCGTTCCGTCCGCTCGGCGCCGGCATGGGCGGCGGCGGGCTGGTGTTCGTAGACGACACGGCGTGCGTGATCGACCTGAATCTGATGTTCTCGTCGTTCCTCGAGGACGAATCGTGCGCGCGCTGCACGACGTGCCGCGGCGGCAACCAGCGCATGGTCGAGATCGTGCGGCGGACGACGCGCGGCGAGGCGGAGGCGAACGACCCCGACCGCATCAAGTCGCTCGCCGCGTCGATGCAGTACTCCAACTGCTTCCACGGCACGCTCTCGCCGACGATCATCAACAACACGATGCAGTACTTCCGCGAGGAGTACGACGCGCACGCGCTCGAGAACCGCTGTCCCGCGAAGGTGTGCGCGGGGCTGATCCGCTACGTCGTGACGCGCCAGAGCGATGCGGTCGCGCAGGCCGCGCCGATCTGCCCAACGCGGGCGATCGTGCAGCAAGGCGGGCAGTGGGCGATCGACGACGTCGCGTGCATCCGCTGCGACGCGTGTCGCGAGATCGCGCCGGCCGACATCACGGTCCAGGACCGGTACCAGGACGCCATCCCGGTGCGCGGGTTCCTGCGCACGGAGGTCCCGCACGCCACGTAGGCGTCACGCCGCGGCGCGCGTCCGCAGCCGCTTGCCAATGATCTCCCGGTGGCCGTTGACGTAGTCCGCGGCGCGCATCGGCCGGCCGCCCGGCGGCTGCACGGTCACGACGCCCACCTCTCCCTGCGCGCAGACGACGCCGAACCCCGCGCCCATCAGCTGCTGTTCCTCGACGCCGGTGAAGGTGAACACGGTCCCCGGCTCGGCATCGAAGTCGTGCGCGAGCGGCGTGCAGTCGAGGATACGGAGCGGGGCGCCATCGATGTACGTGTAGGCGCACGGCCAGGGATTGTAGGCGCGCGTCTTGCGCCAGACGGCCTCGGCGGAGTCGCGCTCCCAGTCCAGGAGCGCGTCCTCCTTCTTGAGGGGCGGCGCGTAGGTCGCCTGCGACGCGTCCTGCTCGCGCGGGGTGATCTCGCCGGCGGCCCAGCGCGGCAGCACGTCGATGAGGAGCTTGGCGCCGGCCTCCGCGATCTCCGCGGTGAGCGTGCCGGTCGTGTGGTCGGGGCGGATCGGCAGGGCGACGGCGTCGAGGATCGGGCCGGCATCGAGCTCGCGCTGCACTTTCATGATCGTCGCGCCGGTCTCGCGGTCGCCGGCGAGGATGGCGGCGGCGACGGGCGACGCGCCCCGCCAGCGCGGCAGCAGCGACGCGTGCACGTTCAGCACGCCGAGCGGTGGCACGTCGAGCACGCGCTGGCGCAGGATCTGTCCGTATGCGGCGATCACCATCACATCGGGCGCCATGCGGCGCAGCTCATCGACGACCTCCGGCCGGCTCACGGATGCGGGCTGGCGCACGTCGAGCCCGGCGGCGAGCGCGCGCACCTTCACCGGCGGCGGCGCGAGCCTGCGGCCGCGGCCGACGGGGCGGTCGGGCTGGGTGAACACCGCGACGATCTCATGCTCGCTCTCCACCAGCGCATCGAGCGAGGGCAAGGCGAAGTCCGGCGAACCGAGGAAGATGATGCGCATCGGAAGCGAGCATAGCACGCATGCGCTTGCGTCCGTATACTCTCGCGCGGGGGTAAACTGCCGGACATCCGACGATCCGCCGCGACGGGAGTCGCACTGCGAGGGCAGGGGAGCAGGCATCGTGCGGAGGTTGCGCGCGCTCGTCACGGGCCGGGTGCAGGGCGTGGGGTTCCGCGAATACGTGCGGTACGAAGCGTCCGCGCGCGGGCTGACGGGCTACGTGCGCAACTGCGACGACGGCCGCAGCGTCGAGGTCGTCGCGGAGGGCGCGGACGAGGCGCTGCAGGCGCTGCTCGAGGTGCTGCACGTCGGCCCGCGTTTCGCACGGATCGCGCACGTCGACTCGGAATACAGCGAGGCGGGGGGCGGCTTCGCGCGCTTCAGCGTCGAGTACTAGCCGCGGAGAAGTTGCGCTGCCAGAACCGCGCACAGCGCGGGGGATCGTTCGCTTCGCTCAGGTGACGCCGCTGCCACGACCCAGCCGCACCTAGCTCGCCAGGACAGTCAGGCGCCCGGGCGAGGCGGCCGCCCGGTCCGTGCATCAGTCGAGGAGAATCGCCTCGACCTCGTCGCCGGGCTGCACGCCGGGCACGTCCTCCGGCACGATCGCAAGCGCGTTCGCCTCGGCCATGGAGGTGAGGATGCCGGAGCCCTGCGGCCCGGTCAGGGCGGCGTACCAACGGCCGTCGCGCTGGCGCACGATGGCGCGCGCGTAGACGCGCCGCGCGTCGGTGTTCGGGATCTCCTCCTCGGCGATGGCGCGCACGCGCGGGCGCTGCCAGTCGCCGCGGCCGAGCATGGTGTACACCGCGGGCCGGCCGAACAGCTCGAACGAGACCATCGAGCTGACGGGGTTGCCCGGCAGGCCGATGTGCGGGACGCGACGCCCGCCGGACTGGAAGGCGCCGAAGGCGAGCGGCTTGCCCGGGCGCATGCGCACGGTCCAGAAGTCGACCTCGCCCTCTTTTGCGAGCACGTCCTTCACGACGTCGTAGTCGCCGCGCGAGACGCCCGCCGAGGTGACGAGCATATCGGCGTCGAGCCCCTCGCGGATCTTCGCGGTGAGGGCATCGACCGTGTCCTTCGCGATGCCGAGGCGCTTCGGGATGCCGCCGCACTCGAGCACCATCGCCGAGATGCTCCAGGCGTTGCTGTCATAGATCTGCCCGGGCCGCAGCGGCTTCCCGGGCTCCTGCACCTCGTCGCCGGTCGAGAGCACGGCGACCACGGGGCGGCGGTGTACCTTCACGGTCGCCAGTCCGAGCGAGGCCAGGACGCCGACCTGTGCCGGGCGCAGGACCGTGCCCTTCGGCAGGATGCGCTGGCCCGCGCGGACGTCCTCGGCGGCCTTGCGCACGTTCGCGCCGGGCTCGGCCGCCTTGAGGATGCCGACGGCGTCGCGCGACTTCGCGAACGACCCGAACGCGCGACCCTCGGGCTCGTCCGTTTCCTCGAAGGGCACGACGGCGTCCGCGCCGCGGGGCATTGGCGCCCCGGTCATGATCCGGACGGCCGTGCCGGGCGCCACGTGGCCTTCGAACACGTATCCGGCGGCGAGCTCGCCGGCCACCTTCAGCTGCACCGGCGTCTGCTCGGACGCGCCGGCGGTGTCGGCGGCGCGCACGGCGTAGCCGTCCATCGCGGTGTTGTCGTGCGGGGGGATGTCGATGCCCGACACCACGTCCTCGGCGAGCGCCTGGCCCAGCGCGTCGAGGATCGGCTTCTCCTCGGCCTCGAGGACGTGGACATACGAGAGGATGCGCTCGAGCGCTTCTTCGACGGAAATCATCGCCCCGGCATTGAAGCACAGCGGCGGCCCGGGCGCATGGTCCGGGCCGCCGCGGCTCGCGATGCGCGGTCGGGGGGTTACTCCTTCACGTTGACGAGCAGCGAGACGCGCGCGTAACCGGACACGTCCGACGCCTCCGCCGAGATCGTCGCGGATTCCGGCGTGTCGGAGTCGGAGCCGGTGCTGTAGCTCAGGAAGAAGCCGCCGTCGGACTCCGACGTGAGCGCTTCCGTCCAGTTGTGCTTTGGCAGCTCGCCCTTGTAGTAGTCCGACACGGACTTCGGGCTGCCCTTCACGTACAGCTCGATGGCGTAGGTCTTGGCGCCGCCGCTCGAGAATGAGCTGGCGCTCGTCACGCGGGCGCCGGACGGCAGGGGGACGCGGTCATCCGGGTAGTCGGAGGGGAGGCTCACCTCGTCGGGCAGCGAGGCGTTCGCCTGCGGCGTGTCGCTCGCGCTGCTGCTGCTCGTCGCCTCCTCTTCCGGCGTCGCCTCGTCACTCGAGCTGGTCGGCTCGCCGGATGCATCCGGGTTGTCACCGTAGAACGCGCCGATCACGGTCTTGCCACTATCGCCGGAGACGGTGATCAGGGCGATCTTCTTCGCGCCATCCTTGCGCTCGAGCGAGTTGGTGTAGGTGTCGCCGGACGAGAACGTGCCGCTGGACTTCCAGCTGTCGTTGTCCTTGAGCTCGTCCTCGTACCAGCTCTTGACCTTGTCCACGCTGTCGCCGGTCTCCCAGCTCGCGTAGAAGCCGGTAGTCCCCTCCTGCGTGCTCGTGACGCCGCCCTTGTAGTCGGCGCCGGGGTAGATCGGCAGGTCCTTGGGGAAATCCGACGGCAGCTTGTCGCTGGTGGAGACGTTGACTTTCTGGCCGTTGTCACCGGTCACCGTGAAGCTCTTCTTTTTGCCGCCGCCGCACGCCGCAGCAGCGACCGCCGCGACGAGCATCATCGCGGTGATTCCGAACATAAGCTTGCGCATGTGATTCCTTTCGCTCCCGTTCCTCGCAACGGGGCGTATCGTAGCCCTCCAATGCACGCGGTGGCAACGGCCGAACGGCCGATGGTCAGCGCCAGAGACAGCCCACGCGACCGGCGCGCGCCCGGTCCTCGAGCGCGACGATCGCGTCGCGCAGGGCGCCGTCCTGGCGCCAGGCATGGCCAAACCCCTCTGCGACAAGCGTGGCGTCGATGCTCATGCCGTCGGGCGTATAGACATAACGCAAGGTGCGGCCGTAGCGGTCGCGGTCGCGCGCGTCGGGCAGGAGCAGCACCGTGGTGCCGGCGAGGCGCGCGAGTGCGCGGGAGGCCTCGGAGAAGCACGGCTCGCCGCGCTCGGGCGTATCGACGCCGAACAGGCGGATCGTGACATCCCCGCCGCTAAGTTCGACGTGCAAAGTGTCACCATCGACGATGCGCAGCACGCGCGCGGGTTGCATGCCCGCGGGGTCGGCGCAGAGCACGGTGTCCGCCGTCGGCGCGCCGGACGGGTAGGGCGGCGCGCAGCGTCCCGGCGCCGCCGTCGGCAACGCGGCTACCGCCGTCGGGGACGTCGCGCTGCTCGGCGCGGCGAGCGCGGTGGCGGGCCGGGCCGTCGCCGACGGCCGCGTCGTCGCGCTGGACGACGGCCCGGCGCTGCAGCCGGCGGCGAGCGCCAGGACCAGCGCGAGCGGGAGGATGGTTCGCATGCCGCCTATCGTACCGGACGGCTGGGCCGTCGCGCACCGCCGGCGCCCGCGCCGGAAGGAAAAAATGACAAAACGACGTCCGGCGGCAGCGGCGGAGAGCCAAAAGTGACAAAACGGCCGGGCCCCTCCGGCGTCCGAAGGGCAAGAGTGAGAGAGCGAGCGGCCTCTCATGGCCCGCCGAAAAGCGAAAAATGACAAAACGAGCTCGCCCGCACGATACGATCGAGGTGTGACCGCCTACCCGCCGCTGATCGAAGCGTTGCGCTCGCCGGACGCCTATCCGCACCCGGCGCCGGACGTCGAGCTGGTGCAGACCCACATCTCGTACGTCTTCCTGGCCGGCGAGTACGCGTACAAGGTGAAGCGCGCCGTCGACTTCGGCTTCGTCGACTACTCGACGCTCGAGCGGCGGCGGGCGATGTGCGAGGCGGAGGTGCGGCTGAACCGGCGCCTCTGCCCGGACGCGTACCTGGGCGTCGTCCCGATCACGCATGACGGGGCCGCCTATCGCGTCGGCGGGCAGGGCGCGCCGGTCGAGTACGCGGTGCGGATGCGGCGCATGCCGCAGGAGCGCATGCTGCCGGCGCTGCTCGAGCGCGGGGCCGCGGGCGCGGCCGAGATCCGCGCCATCGCGCGGGACATCGCTGCCTTCCACGCGCGCGCCGAGACGGATGCGCGCATCGCCGCGTTCGGGCGGGTGCCGGGCGTGCGGGCCAACATCGAGGAGAACTTCGCGCAGGTGGCGCCGTTCGTCGGACGCACGATCGCGCGCGAGCGGTTCGATGCGCTGCACGAGCGCGCGGAGCGCTTCTTCGCGCGGCACGGCGCGCTGATCGAGGCGCGCGCGGACGCCGGACGCGTCCGTGACGGCCACGGCGACCTGCGCAGCGACTCGATCGTCCTCCGCGAGGACGGCAGCGTCTGCGTGATGGACTGCATCGAGTTCAACGAGCGGCTGCGCTGCGGCGACGTCGCATCGGACCTCGCGTTCCTCGCGATGGACCTCGACTTCCGCAGGTTCGCGCCGCTCGCCGACGAGCTGTGCGCGGCGTACCTTGACGCCGCGCCGGACGAGACGCTGCCGGCGATGCTCCCGTTCTACCGCGCGTACCGCGCGTGGGTGCGCGGGAAGGTGGACTGCCTGCTGCTCGACGAAGATGATGTACCGCCGCCCCGGCGCGCTGAAGCGGAGGATCGCGCCCGGCGCTACTTCGCGCTGGCCGCGCGCTATCCCGTGCCGTCGGCGCCCGCCGTCGTCGTCATGTGCGGGCTCTCCGGCACGGGGAAGACGTGGATCGCGACTGCGGCGGCGTGCCGCCTCGGCGCCGCGTGGGTGAGCTCCGACGTGGCGCGCAAGGAGCTCGCGGGCGTTCCGGCCGCGCGCCGGCTCGCCGCCGCATACGGGGAAGGCGTGTACACGCCCGAAGCGCGTGCGAGGGTCTATGCGGCGATGCACGGCCGCGCGCGGGCGCACCTCGCCGCCGGCCTGCCCGTCGTCCTCGACGCGACGTACGGCGACGCGGCGCGCCGCGCCGAGGCGGCCGCGCTGGCGTGGGAAGCGGGCGTGCCGCTCGTCATCGCGGAGGTGCGCGCGAGCGATGACGTCGTGCGCGCTCACCTCGACGCGCGACGGGCGGCGGGCGGCGGCGCGTCGGACGCCGGCTGGTCCGTCTACGTCGCGCAGCGCGCAGGCTTCTCGACGCCCGACGCGGGCGAGCGCGGCACGCACGTGACGCTCGATGGCGGCGCGTCCGCGGCGGAGAGCGTCAGGCGGATCCTGTACGCGCTCGGCCGCGAGGGCTAGGGCGAGGCGCCGTTGCGGCGGGGCTCGGGGGCGAGCGCCTCATCGAGCAGCTCGATGACGTGGACCACGCGCGCATCGATGCGACGGCGGCGCGCGCCCTGCTCGAGCTGCATCATGCAGCCGGGGTTAGCGGTGCCGATGAAGGTCGCGCCGGTCCCCGCGACGTCGTCCATCTTGTCGTCGAGCAGCCGCAGCGACATCTCGCGCTGGACGATGTTGTAGATCCCGGCGCTGCCGCAGCAGCGGTCAGGCGCCGCCAGCTCGCGCAGCTCGACGCCGGGGATCGCGCGCAGCAGCGCCCGCGGCGCCTCCCGCACGCGCTGCGCGTGCACGAGGTGACACGAGTCCTGGTACGTCACCGTCCGGGCGATGCGGCGCATCGGCGGCAGGTCGTGCGCGGCGGCGAACTCGAGCACGTCGCGCGTCATCGCGCTCAGGCGCGCCGCCTTCTCCGCGTACGCTGCATCGCGCGCGAGCAGGTCGGCGTACTCCTTCATCGTCGAGCCGCAGCCGGCGGAGTCGACGATCACCGCCTCGACGCCGGCGTCGAGGAACGCATCGATGTTGCGTCGCGCCAGGTCGCGCGCGGTGCGCCGGTCGCCGGCGTGGAGGCTGAGCGCGCCGCAGCACGTCTCGCCTTCCGGGAAGACCACGCGGTACCCGAGGCGGTTGAGCACCCGCACGGCCGCCGCGTGTGTGCGCGGGTACATGTGCGGCATGACGCAGCCGGTGAGCATCGCTACGGCGCGCTCGAGGCCGGCCGGCTGCGGCGGCGGCACGAACGACGCCGGCGGCATCTCCGGCAGCGACGCGTCGGCGTCCCGCAGCGGGCGCGGCAGCGCCGCGAGCACGCCGGAACGGCGCAGCGCCGCGCGCATGGGCGAGCGACGCCAGGCGCGCAGCAGGCCCATAGCGGCCGCGGTGCGCGCCGGGGACGGCAGGACGGCGCGCAGCGCGACCGCGCGCAAGCGCCAGGCGAGGGGCGCCGTCCTGCGCTCGATGGTGGTCGCGCGCGCGGTCTCCATGATCCGCCCGAACGCCACGCCGGAGGGGCATGCGGTCTCGCAGGCGCGGCACTGGAGGCAGAGGTCGAGGTGCGAGAGCAGCGCCGGCGTCGGCAGCGCGCGGCCCGACGTGATCGCGTCGATGAGGGCGATGCGGCCGCGGGGTGAGTCGGTCTCCTTGCCGAGCTGGAGGTAGGTTGGGCAGGACTGCAGGCAGAACCCGCAGTGCACGCAGCGCGCGATGTCCTCGCGCAGGCCGCCGTGCGCCGCATGCGCGGCTTCGCGTCCCGTCTCGATCGTCATCGCGCCGCCTTCAGCATCACATGCGCCCCGCGAAGCG
>DASRHM010000023.1:0-37239 GCA_035650575.1 Dehalococcoidia bacterium
GTCGCGCGGGTTGAAGACAATGTCTGCCAGCGCTCCGCGGCCGCGATCTATGCGAATGCCGGTCGCACCCTGCCAAATGTGTCCTCCCGGGTCAGATTCGATGAACATGATCCCGAAGACGTTGTAGACGGCGTCTGGCCCCGAGTCCTTCATTAGCATCAAGGCGGCATCCCAGCATTCGCCGGCGCGGCCAGCGCATCCGGGGTTATAGCGCTTGACGAACTCCTCTGCGTAGCCCCAATAGTCTCCTGGGCCCCCGAACAACCCGCCATTGATGCCCTCTCCTAGCCCCATCACGATGACGAAGCCGTTAGGAGAGATGCCATATGTCCAAGCGAAGCACGATGCAAGGTTTGCTGCACACGCGTCGATATCCTGCTGCGTTGGCTCGTAGCCGCTCGGATCTGTGAAAAGGAGCGGGTTGTTCAGTGCGTACGCATAGCGGTTCAACCCGCCGTGCGTCCCGTCAGGCGCCCACGGATCCGCACTCACGAACCGCCCGAGCACCGTGCTGTAGAACCGCGCCTTGTAGTACAGCCCGAGGCCTGCGTCGCCGGGCTCCGCCTGCTGGCCGGTGTACTGCTTGTCGGTCTGCGTCGCCGGGTCCAGGCCGCCGGAGCGGGTGGCGCCGTAGGGCCAGTACTTCTGCGACGCGACGAGCTGGCCGGCCTGGTCGGTGACGCCCACGGTGCTGCCGAGGTGGTCGTGCAAGGGGTAGAGCAGGCAGCCGTCGTCGGTGAACCCGTCGAGGTCGTCGTCGACGCCGTTGGCGCACTGGCCTGCCGTCTCCGCGGCGCCAGCGCCGGCGGGGGTGTGGCGGATGGCAGGAACGCCGCGTCGCTAGCCCACGTCGCGCCTGGCCTCCCGACTGAGGGCACCATCAGGCAAACACCATGTGTGCATCGATCGCAATGATGGTTTGGCGAGAACCAGCAGGCTGAGCGCGGATGCTCGATGGCCTCCAAACCTTCAGGATCTCATCGTGGACTAATGTGATATTCAGCAACTGTCAGGGTCTCCGGGTGAGGACGCTCGATGAGCGGTGAGCCGTCGACCTTGACAACCTCTAACTCTGTGACAACGTGGCCGCGCGCATGCAAGACGAACATTACTGGAACCCGATCCCGATCCTGCGATGTTGCTTCCACGACCACGAGTTCAGCCGGAACTTGCAGAGAATGTGCAGAGTCGAACTCGATACTTCCGTAGTTATCGGAGTAATTCCGGATCTCCCGGACGCGGCACCCAGGCAGCTGCTCCCAGGTGTCCTCGGTTACCAGGTTAGCCGGCTTGAGCAGCCTGAGCAGAATAGCAAGCTCGTATTCGTTTAGCTCGCGGAAGCCAGCGTTCGTCACGGCACCTCGAAGCAAGTCCCCACGTGGATCTTGCCGTCGGGCAGGACATACCCATGATACTCGAATGTCTTTCCGTCAACTTCGACAATGCGCTTGAAGAAACCCCCTTTTTGGCGCCGCGTTCTCAGTCATATCCAAGATGACTGCGCGTTCGACACTCACTGAGTCAACACCTGCTTCGGTGGCGTGCCTGATCGCGTGCTCCTTGAAAGTTGTCCGCGCAGCGACTGAGAGTGCTTCCTCGGCCAGCGTCCTCTCAATCTCACGCCCGACAATGGAAAGGAGTAACTTCGCGCCCAGTCTCGTCAAGCCTGGAATGCTGCTAATCGCCGCCGCTAGGACTTCGTCGCACGTGTGGCAGGGGACGGCGACTTGCACTCTGAGCGGAGTAAGACTTGGGGTCAGGATCAGAATCTCTCCTGCTTCATAGGATGGTGTAGCGATGCTCATTACCCGACTTGGAGTCATGACCCTCATCCTGACCTGTACGGTAGCGTTGTTCCTTTCGTCCTATAATTACGCCGACGCGCGAATTGCCTGGTCGGACGACCCGTCCGTCGCGGGCCCGACAGTCAGTGCGGGCGGTGCCCACACTTGCGCCATCGAGACCGACGGAACCGTTTCCTGCTGGGGAGCCAACAACTTCGGCCAAGCGGCGGCACCGACGGGCACCTTCACGCAGGTGAGCGCTGGAGCAAACCACACCTGTGCTGTCAGGACAGACGCGGCGCTCGTCTGTTGGGGATACAACGCGAGCGGGCAGGCGGTGCCGCCCACGGGCACATTCTTGCAGGTCAGCGCGGGCCAAGCGCATAGCTGCGGCGTCAAGACCGACAGCACCATCGTCTGCTGGGGTGACAACACTTATGGTCAGGCGACGCCCCCTGGCGACGCGTTCTCGCAAGTCACTGCGGGTGGGAGCCACAGCTGCGGGGTCAAGACGGACGGGACGTTGACCTGCTGGGGATATAACGCCTATGGGCAGGCGAGCCCGCCCACCGGCTCCTTCACGCGAGTCAGCGCGGGCTCCTACCATACGTGTGGGATCAAGTCCGACGCGACGATTGCCTGCTGGGGATACAACGCGAGCGGGCAAGCGACGCCTCCCGCTGGCGCCTTCATCCAGATCAGCGTCGCCACGTCCCACACGTGCGCGATCAAGGTGGATGGGACCGTGGCCTGTTGGGGCGATAACGGCTTTGGTGGAGCTACACCGCCCCCTGGCCGCTTTACGCAGATTTCGGCCGGCGGCCAGCACACGTGTGGACTGAGGCCCTTTGGGGCGGTCATTTGCTGGGGTAGCAATGCTTGGGGTCAGGCACCGGTGCAGGCCGGAGTGCTGGCTAGCTTAGCGCAAGTAAGCGCCGGGGACCTGCACACCTGCGGCATCAAGATGGACGGGACGATCGCATGTTGGGGGGACAACACATACGGCCAAGCGACTCCACCGACGGGCGCCTTCCTTCAAGTGAGCGCGGGCGATCTGTTCCACTCATGTGGCGTCCGGGCGGACGCGACGGTCGCGTGCTGGGGGTGGAACCCAGGCGGTCAGGCAACGCCACCCACAGGTACATTCACTCAGGTTAGCGCGGGCTACTATCACACCTGCGGCGTGAGGACGGACGGATCGCTGTCCTGCTGGGGAATCAACAGCGACGGTCGAGCGACGCCGCCCATAGGCACGTTCACCCAGGTCAGCGCAGGTGGCAACCACACTTGCGGCATCAAAACGGACGGTACCGTCGCCTGCTGGGGAGACAACACCCACGGCCAGGCGACGCCACAGAGCGGCACGTTTACCCAAGTCAGCGCGGGCGGAACCTTCACGTGCGGTCTCACCACTGACGGTACTCCGCTCTGCTGGGGAAGCATGAGCCCGCCACCAGCCGTTGCGCTCTCCCAACTCACGGTGGGCGAGGACCATGGTTGCGGCATCGAGACCGACGGCACCGTCGTGTGCTGGGGCGCGGACAAATTTGGTGACACAGAGCCGCTCCCCGGCACCTTCACTCAGGTTAGCGCGGGTACGTACCACACGTGTGGCGTCAAGACCGACGGCACGGTCGTGTGCTGGGGCAACGATGATGATGGTCAAAGCGGCCAGCCGCCATGTGTCCTCTGCGTCGCAGCGCCGCCTCTCGACAGCGACGGCGACGGCTGGTCCGATGCGGCTGAGCTCGCCATCAGCAAGGGTGCACTCATCTACTGTGCCATCATGCGCGCCGACGTGAACAACGATGGCGCGGTCAACGCGCTGGATCTCAATTTGCTCAGCCGGTGGTATGGCCAACAAGTCCCGCCGGCGCCGGCCCGCATCGACCAGAACCGCGACGGGGTGATCAACTCATTGGACTACAACCTCCTTGCGAGCGCTTACGGACACTCCGTAACGGAATGCCCGTAGACCCGTTACGGAAGCATCAGCCCTCGCGCACCCAATGGCGAACGAAAAAACGGCGCGCGAGGCGCCGTCTTGAACCTGCGAAGGTGGTCCCAGGGGGTGGATTCGAACCACCGATACACGGTTTTACAGACCGTTGCCTTAGGCCGCTTGGCTACCCTGGGGCATCTGCGTTGTAGCACGCCGGGGCATCGTTTGTCAGGCAGCGCCGCCCCGTAGGGGAGTCCGCGCGCCGAACTCCGGCGCACGCCCGACGCCCGCCGCCCCCGCCCTCCGCTACCGTGCCCCAGGCAGCCGCCGGGAGGGCCGATGCCCGCACGCCGCCTCGCGCACGACCGCACCCTCCGCGAGCTCGCGATCGAGCTCGGCGATGAGCTGCGCAACGGCATTCGCCGCACGCGCCCCACCCGCATGACCATGCACATCACCGAGCTGTGCGACGCGCGCTGCGTCATGTGCAACCTCTGGCAGACCAAGAAGACCGACGAGCTTTCGACCGAGGACTACGACCGGCTCTTCGCCGACCCGTTCTTCGCGCGCGTGCGCCGCGCCGTCATCACCGGCGGCGAGGCCACGATCCGCAGGGACCTCGCGCGCCTGGTCGCCATCCTCGAGTCGCGCCTGCCGCGCCTCGTGCGCATCACCATCGCCACGAACGCGCTGAATCCCAAGCGCCTGGCCGAGCGCCTCGACGAGATCGTCGCCACGAAGGTGCGGCCGGACGTCGAGATCCTGTTCCAGATCTCGCTCGATGGCGTCGGCGGCGTGCACGAGGCGGTGCGCGGCACGCCCCGCGCGTTCGAGCGCGTGCAGGAGTCCGTCGCGCTCATCGAGCGCGCGCGCGACCGCACCGGCTGGTTCAACCTCGCCTTCGGCTGCGTCATGCAGGAAGCGAACATCGATGGCGCGTACGACCTCTACGCCTGGTTCCGCGAGCGCAACTACGACTTCGTGTACACCATGGTCACCGAGTCCGATGGCTACTACCGCACCGGCGCAATCGACGTGCGGCGCAGGGACGCGGCGCTGCGCGCGAAGATCCACGCGTTCTACCGATTCCTCCTCGCGCGCGAGACGAACCCCGGCAAGCGCCTGCTCTTCGCCGACATGCTCCGCCTGCTCGAAGGCGGCACCCAGCGCCGCGCCTGCCCCATGCTGCGCGATACCGTCTCGATCGACCCGAAGGGCAACTTCCTGCCGTGCGTGCAGGCATACGAGCGCAAGTACGGCAACGTCGCCGAAGCCTCGCCCGCCGCGGTCTGGACCGGCGTCCGCGCCCGCGCCGTCATCGACGACCTGCGGCGCAACCAGTGCCCGACGTGCACCTCCGCCTGCGGCGTCAGCTACGCCGCCATCGCGCGCGAGGAGCTCCGCGCCCGCCTGCCCGGCCGCCGCGCGGCCGCGTAGAGCACCGCCCTTCGATCAGTCCCTTCTATTGACCGTAAGCGAGGCACGCTCGAACATTGCTGCCCAACGCATTTTCGGGGGAGGGAAGATGATCGAGGCTACACTTGAGCCAACGAGTGATAATCCGGGGACGATCCGCGCACGCGAACCGCATGTCCCTGCATGGCAATACCGCGCTCGTGAGCGACTCCGCACAGGGATTAAACGATACTCCCGCCGCTTGGCAGAACTTCGCGCTCGGGATGCCAACGAAGGTGACACGCGCTTCCTCGTCACTGACTTCCTCTGCGAGGCGCTCGGCTTTGACAAATACGACGACCTGACGACGGAGTACCAAGTCAAGGGCGAGTTTGCCGATTACGGTATCCGAATCGATAAGGACTTGATCGCCTTCATCGAGGTGAAACGCGTAACAACCAAGCTCGGGCCAAAACACCTGCACCAAGTCGAGATGTATGCGGTCAATGAGGGTGTCGAATGGATGATCCTGACGAACGGCTCGAACTGGCAGGTGTATCACGTGACCGGCGGCCTGCCCGTGGAGATCGATCTGACGCTCGACGTCGATCTACTCGGGGACGCGACGAGCGCACAGAAGGTGAATCTGCTGTTCTACCTCACCCGAGAGTCGCTAAAGCGACGTCAAATCGACGAGCTTTGGCGCCAGAAGCGAGCGACGTCGCCGAAGGCCCTCGCATCCGTCCTGTGCACAGACTCCGTGGCACGTGCAATCCGAAAGGAGTTGCGACGCCAGAGCGGTCAAATGATCGACACACGAGAGGTCACCCAGCTGCTCCGGGAGACAGTGATTCGCGCCGATTGTCTGTAGCGTTGTAAGATCGCGGCCGGCGGTGCGGAAAGGACCAAGAGACTTGTCCGACATGCGGCGAGGCGCGCTCCTCCAACATTCAACATCCACCGTCCAACATCGGCCGCGTATGGGCGCGATCGCCGGCTGCCAGACCCCATCTGCGCAATCTGCGTAATCTGCCGGGGACGCTACGGCGCCTGCGCGCGCAGCCGGCGGATGTCGGCCAGGTGCTCGCCCTCGTGGTCGATCATGAGCTCGACCATCTGACGGATGCTCATCCGCCCATCCTCGAGGTGCTGGCCGGTGCGCGCCCAGTTCCAGTTGACCAGCGTCGTCAGCAGCGACACCGTCTTCGCGCGGAACGCCGCCAGCTCGCGCTGCAGCTCGTCGATGTCGCGCTCCAGGTACTTGTGGTCGCGCGCGTAGGCGTCCGGGTCGTACGGCTGCAGGACCGGGTCCGTCTGCGTCGACATCATGTAGAGCCGCTTGTGGTACACCTCCGCCGCGTCCCGCAGGTGCCCGACGATCTCGTGGATGCACCACTCGTCCGGCGCCGGGCGCCAGTCGAGCTGCCCGAGCGTCACGCTGCGCAGCGCCGCCGCCAGGTCGCGCGGCAAGTTGCGCAGCGGCTCGACGAGGTCCAGGTGGCCCGTCGTGCCCGGCTCGTTCCGCGGGAATGTGAAGACGTTCGGCCGCTCGCCCGCCATCGCTCGCCCTTCGCTACGTCGCCTCCGCCGCCGGCTCCGGCAGCGGCCACGGGATGCGCTCGTTCAGCGTCGTCACGCCGCTGATCGCGCCGCCGCGCAGGTACAGCCGCGGCACGCGCGCGCCGATCCCCGCGAGGATCTCCCACGAGATCGTGTCCGCCAGCTCCGCCAGCTCGTCCGCGGAGACCCGCTCGCCGCCCTGCGCGCCAATGATAACGACCTCGTCGTCCGGGGCAACGCCGGGCACATCGGTGACGTCGAGCATGCACATGTCCATCGCGATGCGCCCCGCCACCGGCGCCCGCCGCCCGCGCACGAGCAGCTGCGCCTTGTTGGAGAGCGCGCGCCGCAGCCCGTCGGCGTAGCCGCACATCACCAGCGCGATCTTCGACCGCCGTCCGGCCGTCCACGTACGGCCGTAGCCCACCGTCGCCCCCGCCTCCACCTCGCTGACGCGCGCGATGCGGCTCTTCAGCGTCAGCACGGGCCGCAGGTCGATGTCGTCGCCGCAGCCGGGCGCCGGGTGATAGCCGTAGATGCCGAGCCCCGCGCGCACCATGTCGAGCCGCATGTCCGGCGACTGCAGCAGGCTCGCCGTCGCCGCGCAGTGCCGCACCGGGATCCAGTCGAGCCGGCGCGCGACCTCCGTGAGCGCCTCGTACTGCGCGTGCGTGAAGCCCGTGTCCCCTTCCTCCGCCGCCGCGAAGTGCGTGAAGAGCCCCTCGACCTCGATGCCCGGCAGCGCCCGCACGCTCTCCGCGAAGGCGACGAGCGCGTCCGCATCGAGGCCGTGGCGGTTCAGCCCGCTCTCCAGCTCCAGGTGCACCGGCTGCGCCACGCCGCGGTCGGCCGCGAAGCGCGATAGCGCCAGCGCGAGCTGCATCGACCCGACGACCGGCGTCAGGCGCAGGTCCACCATCTTCTCAGCTTCCGCCACGCTCGCTGCGCCGAGCACGAGCACCGGCGCATCGAAGCCCGCGAGCCGCAGCTCCTCGCCCTCGTCCGCGCACACCACGCCGACCGCGGCCGCGCCCGCTTCGACCGCGGCGGACGCCACCGCGACGGCGCCGTGCCCGTAGGCGTTCGCCTTGACGACGGCGCACAGCCGCGACGGCGCCGCCCGTGCCGCGAGCGTGCGCACGTTGTGCTCGAGCGCGTCGACGTCGATCTCCGCCCACACCGGCCGCCCCTGCCAGCGCGTCTCCATGCCCGCAGGATACGCGACTCTCGCGCCGCTGACGCCGGGGCCGGGACGGCGCAGGGCCCCGCACGATCGCGTACCGCCGCTGCGCCCGTCGCGAGCGCTGTCGTGCTGAGCGGAGCGGAGCATCCCGCCGGCGATGCCAACCGGGTCGACAACCGTACCTGTGCGCATCTGCGTCATCTTGGTCCCGTCATCCTTCCAGCATCCAACGTCCAGCGTCGGCGCGCGCCGGCTCTCGACCAGGACCGCTGACTCTCGCCGTACGCCGCAACCTCCCGGAGCCGCAAATTGACCCGCCCGGATCGCGTTCCCTAGAATGCGCCGAGTGGCGGCGGAAGGGATGGATCCATGGGCTCGATCGGGATGATCCTGCGGCCGGCGCTCGCCCGCCTCCGCGCCCCCGCCATCGCACTCGCGCTCGCCGCCGCGACCGCCGCCGTCTTCAGCCTCAACGCCGTCTCCCGCGAACAGCCGCGCCCCGCCGACGCCAGCTTCACCGCGAGCTACACCTTCGGACAGGAGAACTCGTGGGTGCGCGTGCAAAACATCGGCACGTCGCCCGCGACCGTCACGGTCACCTACTACAGCGAAGGTGGCGCGCAGCTCGCGCAGGACACCTGTCCCTCCGCCGCGTGCCCGTCCCTCGGCCCCGGCCAGGGCTGGACCTTCTTCCAGCAGAACCACCCGGAGCTTCCCGCCGGCTACCGCGGCTCCGCGCTCGTCGAGAGCGACCAGCCGATCGTCGCGCTGCAGGCGAAGGACATCCGCCGCAACGGCGCGTTCCTGGTCGATGGCAACACCACCACGATCGGCGCCGGCTCGAGCAAGATGTACCTCCCGCTCATCGCCAACCGCGATGGCCCGCAGCAGGACTGGAACGGCCGCTTCGCGATCGAAAACCTCAGTGACTCCGTCACCGCCTGCGTGACGCTGACGTACGTCAGCAACTACACCGACTCGGAGGTCGCCTGGGATCCGTACAAGCTCGGCTCCAACGGCCCGAAGCAGTCCGGCTGCCCGAACGGCGGCCGCCCGCTCGCCCCGCACGCGACGCTCTTCCGCGATCCCGACTCCTTCGGCGTCCCGCCCGGCTTCACCGGCTCCGTGCGCATCGAGACCTCGAAGAACGCCCAGGGCATCGCCGCGGCGGACCAGCCGCTCACCGCCACGGCCGACACCTGGAACAGCATCTACAACCCCTTCGCGTCCTACCGCGCGCTGAACGACGGCGAGATGAGCCAGACGATCCTGCTGCCGCTCGTCGACCGCGAGGTCGGCCCGCAGAACGCGTTCAGCACCTACTTCGAGCTCGTGAACAAGGACCCGTCGAAGGCGGCCTTCGTGCGCCTGCGCTTCGAAGGCTTCGACCTCGATCACGGCAACGCGTTCGTCACCAGGGACGCCACGATCGGCATCCACGCCGCGCGGCTCTGCTTCCAGGCGCGCGATGACTTCGCGAACTGCCTCGCCCCGGGCGATGCGCTGCCGCACAACTTCGTCGGCACGGCGCGCATCACCTCGTCGCAGCCGCTCGGCGTCATCGTCAGCCGCAGCAGCAAGTACGCCGACACCTTCACGAACTACCGCGGCTTCCGCCCGGAGGACGGCTCGACGCGCGTCCTGCTGCCGGTGCTGAACAAGAACTACGGCCCGTACGGCGGCCATAACGGCTGGAACTCGTTCTTCCGCGTCCTCGTCGCCGATGGCGGCCAGGCGCACGTCCGCATCCGCTACGTCGGCCTCGACCTGCCCGGCGGCGAGCAGTCGTACACCGTGACGGCGTTCCGCGAGTTCACGGTCTTCCAGCAGCAGGAGGGCATCCTCCCGGACGGCTTCGCCGGCACGGCGATCCTGGAGTCCGACCGGCCGATCGTCGCGCTCGCGAACCTCAGCACGGACGTCTTCACCGGCGACACCGACCTGCTCTACAACGGCATCCCGCTGCCCTAGCCCCCGCGACGCGATCCAGCGCGCGGGACACGCGGCGCCGATCGACAGTGGGCGTAAGAGGTTGGCCCTGCCGTCCCCTCCAGCATCGAGCGCCCGCGCTCCAACATCGCGCCGGCCCGCGCCCAAACGCAGAGCCGGGCGGTAGCGCCCGGCTCTGCTCAGGATCCGCGGTTGCGCCGCTACTTCTCGATGGGCACGTCGATCAGGCTGCCGTACTCCGTCCACGAGCCGTCGTAGTTGCGTACGTCCGGGTAGCCCAGCAGGTGCTTCAGCGCGAACCACGTGTGCGACGACCGCTCGCCGATGCGGCAGTAGGCGATCACTTCCTTGTCCTTCGTGACGCCCTTGCCGCCGTAAAGCTTCTCGAGCTCCTCCACCGGCTTGAACGTCCCGTCCTCCGCGACCGCCTGCGACCACGGCACGTTCGCCGCGCCGGGGATATGGCCCATCCGCTGCGCCGTCTCCGGCAGGCCCGGCGGCGCCATGATCTCGCCGTTGTATTCCGCCGGCGAGCGCACGTCGACGAGCGCGCGCTTGCTGTTGCCCAGGCTCTCGAGCACCGTATCGCGCTTGGCGCGCAGCGCCGCGTTCGGCGCCTGCGCCTTGTACGTCGCCTTCTGCCGCTGCGGCGCGTCCTTCGTCAGCGGCCGCCTCTCATCGACCCACTTCTTGCGCCCGCCGTCCATCAGCTTGAGGTCCTTGTGGCCGTACATCTCCAGCAGCCAGAACGCGTACGCCGCGAACCAGTTGTTGTTGTCGCCGTACAGCACGATCGTGTCGTCGTTGCTGATCCCCGCGTTTCCGAGCAGCTCCTCGAGTGCCTCCTTGCTGATGATGTCGCGCCGCACCTGGTCCTGGAGCTGGCTCGTCCAGTTGAAGCCGACCGCGCCCGGCGCGTGGCCCTCGTCGTACGCCGTCGTGTCGACGTCCACCTCGATGAGCTTCACCTTTGGATCGTCCAGGTGTTGCGCGACCCACTCGGTCGTGACGAGAACGTCCGATGCCATGGCACCCCTCCTGTGTGCTGGCGCCGCCGTCCGGCGGCGTGATGGATGTGGGACGTGTCAGAAATTGTAGAGATTTTCGGTCAACTACTCAACGGATGCCGCCGCGCAGCGACCAGTCCGAACCCAGCAGCGCCGCGCACACGAGGATCGCCAGCGATAGCAGCAGCACCAGCGCCGAAAGCAGCACCGACCAGCGCCGCACCGCCGCGATCTCCGCTTCCGGCGCGTCCGACTCCTGCAGCTGCAGCAGCCGCCGGCCGATGAGCCCGCCGTGCAGCGCCGTCAGGATCACCACGATCGTCACCAGCGTCAGCTTCGCCTGCAGCACAAAGAAATATCGCTCGAAGTGCAGGTAGCCGAGCGAGTCCGCGTGCCGGTAGTTCTCGATCCCCGTCACGATCAGCACCGCCAGCGCGATGCCCGCGATCCAGCCGAAGCGCGCTGTCACCATCCGCGTCGCCCGCGTCCGCGCCTGCACGTCCTCGATCGTCCGCATCGCCGGGATCGCCGCGAGGAACAGGAACACCTGCGGCCCGACGAACACCGCCGCCGCGATGATGTGGATCGCCAGGTTGATCGCGTCGCCCATCGCCCGGATTGTTCCCCGCGCGCGCGCTTCGGGCAACTCGCCCTGTGGTGACGTCCCCGGTCGAAGCTGTCCGGCGCGCCCTCAGCCCCCCGCCGGCCGCCGCGTGATCGTCAGCGGGCTCCACTCCCCGCTGAGCCCCTGCCCGTGGCACGACACGCTCTTGCCGTCCACGATGTCCTTTTCCGTCATCAGCCCGAGCGCCGCGATGAACGACGAGAACGGCGGCACGCCGACCTCGCGGTTCACCAGCTCCCCCTCCACCTCGAACCGCAGCTCCGCCGCGCCCTGGTCGTACGTGATCGCGTAGTGGTGCGCCTGCTGCGGCCCCTTCGGCAGCGGCTGCTCCTTGAACAGCGCGAAGTACTTGTGCCCCTCGCCCGCCTCCACGCTCGTCCCCGGGAACGGCAGCCGCGCGTAGACCGTCGCGTACGCCTCGTTCGATACGAAGAAGTCGACGGCGATCCCGGTCGAGAAGTCCAGCAGGTTCAGCGAGACGAACCCATCGTAGAAGTCGTCCGGCACGCCGTTGAATTTCTGCGCGCGGATGTCCAGCTCGACGGTGATCGACCCGCCCGCCGGCACGGCAAACGTCTCCTTCGAGAAGTACATGTGCTTCGCATTGTCGAGGATCTGCACCACGCCGTTGCCGCGCGTCAGCGGCACCGCCGCCACCCGCAGCCGTCCGTTCTGCACGACGACCACGGCGTCCGGCTCGCGGAACTCCCAGCCCGGGAAGCCGCCGATGGCCCACTTGCTCTCCGGCTTCAGCAGGTCCGCGAAGTCGCCGTAGACGATCGTTTCGACGCCCTGCGCCGTCTCGCTGGTCATCGCTAGCCTCCGTGAATCGTACGCGCCGGCGGGCGCGAAGGATCAACGCCGCGCGTCAGTCGCCGTCGTCGTCCTCGTCCTCCCCGCCCCCCGCGGCGGCGCGCGGCACGAACGCGAGCGGGCGCTCGGACTCGTCCTTCCGCCGCGCCCGCGGCGGCAGCGCGTCGATCGCCTTCCGCAGCGCCTCGACCGCGTCCGCCGAGTCGGCGCCGATCGCGGCGACGTTCGTGTCGCGCAGCGCCTGCAGCGCCGCGTTCGTGATGCCCGGGGCGACGTGCGCCAGCAGCGGCTTGCGCGTCAGCGCGTGCAGCCGTTGCAGGTCGATCTGCCGGCGCACCGTCAACGCCCCCTCGATCCGCCCGACGTCCAGCAAATCCAGCCGGAAGCCCTCGAGTGCGCGCGCTTCAACGTCGGTCAGGTCGGCCGGCAACCGCAGCACGTAGCCGATTTCCTCGTCGAGCAGCGCCGTCGCCGCCGCACGGTCCGGGTCGAAGACGACGAAGTCGTACCCGGCCTCGCGGAAGCGCTTCGCGTCGTCGTCCCCCGCGCCCGCGATCCACGCGCCGCGAATCGCCTCCCCGGCCGCGGCGCGCGTCTCCGGCGTGGCGGGCGCGTCGCCGGTGCCGATGACCACCGCGTCGGCGCCCCTGCGCGCGCAGTCGGCCGCCTCCGCCGCGTCGCGCGCGAACGCCACCAGCACCATCGTCGGCTCCGCCGAAGCCTGCGAGCGCACGAAGCCGATCGGCTGCGGCGCGAGGCGGGTCACTTTGCGGATGCGGTCCGCGAGTTTGCTCATGTGTGCTCCTGTGCCGTCCGGGACACCGCGATCATAGCGCGCCCAACCCGCCGGACAAGGCCGCGAGCGGGCTTGCTCGCTTCGGCGCCGCAGGGATTCTCCACGCCCCTCGCCCTGCCGTTACACCTGGTCCAGCGCCGACGCGATCTCCTCGGCCCACGCCCGCACGGCGCCCCAGTCGCGGAAGTCCCCGGTCGGCGCGCGCAGCGCGAACAGCATCGCCTTCTCGGCGAAGTTCAGCTTCGCCCGGTCGATTCTCCCCGTGAACAGCCGGTGCCCGCGCGCCTTCGTCTTCTCCACGACCTCGCGCACGTCGACCGCCTGCTCCGCGCGCGGCATCGGCGGCTCGCCGATCGGCCCGCTCGAGAACAGCCACACTGGCTTCGTGGCAAGCGCCGGCGCCTCGTCCTCGATCCACTCCACCGCGCGCTCGAGCCACCGCCCCACGTAGACCGCGCTCCCCGCCACGACCGCGTCCGCGTCCTCCGCCCGCGCCTTGTCCGTCATCGCCGCCACGGTCACGTCGTGCCCGCGGTCGCGCAGCACGCCGCCGATCGCCTCTGCGATCTCCGCCGTCGCCCCGTACTTCGATGCGTACGCCACGAGCACGCGCATTGTCGAGCCTCCAACGACACCATCGCAGCCGCGGCGCGCCACGGCGATACCGCGACGGGCATGCGCGGCGCACCTCCGGCCGCTCCGGGGCGGGCGCCGAGCGCTAGCGCCGCACCCGCCGGATCGCGCGCGCCACCGCTCCCGGCGCCAGCACGAGCGCGCCGAGCACGACCGCCACGCCCACCATCAGCACCCCGGCGACGATCCGCAACGCCGCGTCCGCGCCCGATACACCGTCCTGCAGCTGCTGCACGATCATCAGGATCGCCAGGAACGCCGTGACGATCCCGACCATCAGCCCCGTCATGCGCGCCGTCGCCGAAGGCATGTTCCCGGCGCCGCTCCGCCGCCGCGGCGCATCCACCCCCGCCACGCGCGATGGCGCCCCGGGCCGCGCTTCGCCCTCCGCGCGCCGCCGCCGCTCGCGCTCCCGCTTCCGCCGCCGTCCCTTCGTCTCAGGCATCGGTCACCATGGTCGGCGCCGCCCGGCGTCCGCCATCTACTCCGCCGGTCCCAAGGCCAGGCCGATGAGCCGGTACGCCAGCTTCGCCGCGAGCTGCGCGCAGGAGCGCGGCCCCAGCGACGGCGACAGCTCCGTCACGTCGAACCCCACCACGCGCCGCTCCGCGGAGACCGCCGCGAGCAGCGCGCTCACCTCGTCCCAGTGCAACCCGCCCGGCTCCGGCGTCCCCACCGCCGACATCTCCGAGGGGTCGAAGCAGTCGAGGTCGATCGTCACGTACACCGCGTCCGAAAGCTCGTCCACGACCGCCCGCGCGCCGCGCGCCCGCAGCTCCGCCGGCGAGAAGAACGCCAGCCCGCGCTCGCGGATCAGCGCCGCGTCCTCGACCGGGGCGCTGCGCAGCCCCACCTGCGTCACCCGCGCGACGTCGAGCGCGCGCCGCAGCGTGCACGCGTGGTTGTAGCGCGAGTCCAGGTACTCGTCGCGCAGGTCCGAGTGCGCGTCGAGCGCGAGCACCGACAGCCCCGGACGCCGCTTCGCATGCGCGCGCGCCGGCCCCACCGCGACGGTGTGCTCGCCCCCCAGCGTCACGACGAACTTCCCTGCGTCGATCAGCTCGCCCGCGACCTCTTCGATGCGCGCGATCATCGCCTCCGGCGACCCCGTGTGCGGCGCCAGCTCCGGCAGCGTGTGGATGCCGTGGCGCCACGGCTCCAGCCCCGGCCCCACGTCGTACAGCTCCATGTCCGCCGAGGCCTCGATGATCGCGCGCGGCCCGTCGCGCGCCCCCGCCCGCGCCGTCACCGTCGAGTCGTACGGGACCGGCAGCACCACGACGCGCGCGCGCTCGAACGCGCTGTCCGCCTCGTCCAGCGACGCGAAGTTCAGCGGGGGATAGAAGCGTTGGTCCGCCACGGGGTGCAGCGTATCCGCCGCGCCGGGGCCGCGACAGGTCAGCGGCTGCCGCGCAGGCGCGGGTCCAGGATGTCGCGCAGCGTGTCGCCCAGCAGGTTGAACCCCAGCACCACCACGCTGATCACCAGCCCGTAGAACAGCACCACGTGCGGGTATTCCGTCGCCCGCCCGCGCCCGTCCGCCAGGTCGATCCCCCAGCCCGGCGTCCCCGGCTGCACCCCGAGCCCCAGGAAGCTCAGCGACGCCTCCGCGAGCACCGCCACGGCGAACACGCTGCTCGCGCCGACCAGGATGTACGGCATGATGTTCGGCACGATGTGCACCCGCAGGATGTGCCCCTCCGAACCGCCGAGCGAGCGCGCCGCCAGCACGTAGTCCTTGTGCTTCTCCACGAGCGCCACCGCGCGCAACAGCCGCGAGCCGCCGAAGATCGCCCCGATCGCCACGACGATCACCACCGCCTTCAGCCCGGGCCCCACCGCCGCGATCACCGTCAGCAGGATCGGCAGCTGCGGGAACGCCGTCCACGCCTCCCCCGACCGCTGGATCAGGTAGTCCACCCACCGCCCGAAGTAGCCGCTGAGGATGCCCAGCGCGCTCCCCGGGATGAAGCCCATCAGCAGCACGAGCGCGCCGAACGTCAGCGAGAGCCGTGCCCCCGATAGCGTTCGGCTGAAAATGTCGCGGCCGAGCCGGTCCGTCCCGAACGGGTGGTCGAACGACGGCGAGAGGAACTTTGGCGACTCGCCCAGCGCGCGCGGGTCGTGCGGCGCCAGCGCCGGCCCCAGCACCCCCGCCACGACGAACACCACGACGATGATCAGCCCGATCAGCCCCAGCGGGTTGCGCAGCCACGGCCGCGCCAGCCGCAGGAGCAGCGGCGCCTGGCGCGGCAGCTCGAACGCCGTCTCCGCGGCCGCGCGCGGCGCCGGGCGCACCGCCGTCGCCATCTAGTTGTACCTCACGCGCGGGTCGAGCCACGCGTACGACAGGTCCACGATCAGATTCACGATCACGACGACGAACGCCGTGTACACGACGAGGAACTGGATCACCGTCAGGTCGCGCTGCTGCGCCGCCGTGAAGAACCACAGCCCCAGCCCCTGGATGCTCAGGATCACCTCCGCGATCACCGACCCGCCGAAGATCGCCACGAACGACGTCCCCAGCGCCGTCAGGATCGGCGTCGCCGAGTTGCGCAGCGCGTGCTCCAGCACCACGACCCGCCCCGACAGCCCCTTCGCGCGCGCCGTGCGCACGTAGTCCGCGCGCAGCACCTCGAGCATCGTCGTCCGCACCAGGCGCATCAGCCCCGCCGAGCCGGCGAACCCCAGCACCAGCGCCGCCGGCACGAACAGCCGCAGGTTGCGCCCCAGGTCCTCCCACGGCGCCACGTAGCCGCCCACCGGCATCGAGTAGTTCCAGACGCGCGACGGGATCACGATCAGCAGCGTCAGCAAGAAGAACTCCGGCACCGACGCGCCGATCACCGCCGTCAGCCGCACCACATAGTCCAGCCAGCTGTTCCGGTACACCGCCGAGAGGATCCCGAACGCGATCCCGATCACCGCGCTGATCGACAGGCTCATCGCCACCAGCTCAAAGCTCGGGAAGAAGCGCCGCTTGAACTCGTCCCGGATCGGCTTCTTCGAGTAGAACTCGCGGGAAAAATCCCCGCGCACCAGGTTGCCGATCCACTCGCTGTACTGGCTGTGCGCGTGCACGTGGAACGCCGGCACGACCACCGCGGTCCGCGTCACCGATATCGGGAAGATCGGCCGCTCCAGCCCGAGCTGGTCCCGCAGCTGCTGGATCTGCTCCGGCGTCGCGCCCTGCCCCGCGATCGCCGTCGCCGGGTCCTGCCCCGGCAGCGTCCGCAACACCACGAACGCGATCAACGACACGCCGAAGAGGATGATCGGCAACCACGACAGCCGCCGCAGGGTGTATCGGAGCATCGTCCTCGCCCGTCCCGTCAGCCGCGCGCTGGCGGCCCGCCCCGCCTCACGCCTTGTCCAGCCATGTCGTCCGGTTGAACAGCCCGTACGAGCCGCGCCCCGTGATCTGGCCCTTCACGTAGCTGTACGACCCGCCGAAGCTGATCTGCGAGAAGATGTTGAACATCGGCGCATACGCCCGCATCACGGCGCGCTGCGCCTCCTTCGTCTTTTCGATGCGCGCGTCCTCGTCCAGCTCCTTCGCCGCCGCCAGGATCGCCGCGTCCACCGTGTCGTCCTGATAGCGCATGAAGTTGTCCGTGCGCCCGTCGCCCGGCCCCAGGTAGAACCGCAGCGGCAGGTCCGGGTCCTCGTACGGCAGGTGCTGGAAGCACGTCAGCTTGAAGTCGCTCTGGTTCAGCGTCTGGCTGAACCACTTCACCAGGTCCTGCTGCTCGAGGTTGATCTTCACCCCGCCTTCCCCGAGCTGCGCCTGCAGGAACTGCGCAAGGTCCGAGTCGCCCTGCCGGTTCGAGTGCCGCATCGTCCATTCGCTGTCGAAGTCCCAGCTCGCCGCCGTCAGCAGGTCCCGCGCGTCCTTCACGTCGTGACGGAAGTACTCCTTCATCACGTCGTCGCTGTCTTCCGTCAGCGCATACAGCTTGTGCGCCGGCGGCACCGGCCCGCACTTCACGGCGTCCCCGTCCTCCAGCAGGTCGATCGCCTTCTGCCGGTCGATCAGCAGGTTGAACGCCTGCCGCACCCGCACGTCGTTGAACGGCGGATCGTAGCGGATCATCAGGCACATGTAGTCGCGCGACAGGTCGCTCGATGTCCGGATCCGGTCGCCGAGCGCCGAGATCGTGTCTTCCATCTGCTTGCGGTTGCTGAAGCCCGTGCTGTCGATCTCGTTCGCGCGGAACGCCGCGAGCGCCGCGTTGTCGTCGGTGATCAGCTTGAAGTCGACGCCGTCGAGGTACGGCTGCCCGGCGATCGACTTGCCGTTCTGGTACGTCCGGAACTGCTGGAACTTCCGTAGCTTGATGTTCGCGCCGTTCTCATGTGAGTCCAGCACCCAGTGCCCCGACCCGATCGCGTCCTTCTGCAGCAGGTCGTCGTGACCGTGCAGGATCTCCTCCGGCATGATCGAGCTGTAGATCGGCGACCCCGCGTTCGACGACGTGAACACCCACGCCCACGGGAACTTCATCGTGATCTTCACCGTCTTGTCGTCCGTCGCGACGATGTCGTCCATCACGTTGTGCAGGAAGTCGAAGCCGATGCCCACTTCCTCCCGGAAGCGCTTGAAGCTCGCCACGACGTCCGACGCCTTCACCGCGCGGCCGTTCACCGGGTCCTTGTCGTGGAACGTCGCGTCGCCGAGCGTCGCGATCACCGTCGTCGCGTCCGGCTGCTCGACCTTCGTCGCCAGGAACAGCTCCACCTGGCCCGTGTCCGTCGGCACGTACCACATGTGGTCGAACGTCGTGAACCCCAGGAACAGCCCCTGTGCCAGCGGGAAGATGCCCGGGCCGAACACGTTCATGCTCGGCAGCGCCGGGTTCTGGCGCACGCGCAGGATCCCTCCCAGGTGCGTCGGCGCGCCATCCTGCGTGCCGTCGTTCACGCGCGCCGTGCCGCTCGCGCCCGGCGTCTGCGAAGACCCGCCGCTCTTTTTCCCCGACGAGCAGCCAACCAGACCGATCGCCGCCGCGCCTGCGCCAGCAACGGCGACGCCGCCGAGGAAGCGGCGGCGCGTGATCCGGCCTGATTGCCAGTACCGAAGCCCCAGTTCGTTGTCCGCCACGCTGCCCACCTCGTTCAGTCCGCTCCACCCGCGGGGCGTCAATGAATGGTGTTCATTGTGGTGACGCACCTCGTGTCTGTCAACATGACAGACGTACTACGCCGCGCGTCTCGGGCTGACAGACGTACTACGCCGCCCGTCATAACGGTGGATTCACCCGCGCCCGCAGGCTCGCGGCAGGTCGCCGGACTCCGCTCGTGCGGCCGCTAGTGGTGCCCGCCCGTCGGCTGCTCCGGCGGCGGCGCCACGAGTCCCAGCTTCTTCCGCAGCACGTACGCCCCCAGCCCCACGACGACGACCACGAACGCCGCCAGCCCGAACACCGCGAGCTGCACCTCCACGCGCGTCCCCTCGTGCCATGGGACGCCCTGCTGCTGCGCCGATGCGACGCCCGCGCCGAGCGCCATCGCCGCCACGAGCCCCACTGTCAGCGCGGCGATGATCCGCGCCCGTATGAAAGCCACGTTGCTCCCTCCGTCGCCGTGCGCGCGGCGCTACGGGTTGTGCTTCGGCAGCAGCAGCTTCTGGCCGATGCTCAGCACCGCCGTCTCCGGGTCACCCAGGTTGTTCAGCGTCGCGATCGCATTCACGTAGGCCGTCAGGTCGTCGCCCGGCGGCAACTGCGCCTGCGCGATGCTGAACAGGTTGTCGCCTTCCTGCACGATGTACTCGTCGAACGGCGACGCCGTCGCCGCCACGGTCGGCGTGCCCGCCGCGGCCGTCACCGTCTCCGTGCCGGGCGTTTCGCTGCCCGAAGGCGTGCCGGTCGCCTGCGGCGTCGCCGCCGCGACCGTCGGCGGCGCGCCGGACGTCGTCGGCGTCGGCGTCGTCCGCGCGACGATCACCGGCTGCGCGCCCTTCGTCTCCCCCGGCGGCCGCACGAGCAGCATCACCGCGAGCGCCGTGCCGATGAGCATCACCAGCAGCGACCCGCGGTACAGGTTGAACGATGGCAGCGCGCTCGCCGGCCGCAGGCAGTCCGCGCAGTACTGCGCGTTGCCATGATCCTCGCAGTACGGCTTGCCGCAGCGCTTGCAGGCGTTGACCGCTGCCTGGTCGCAGGAGTAACAGTCCACCGGGGGAGGATGATACCACCGGCGCGCGAAGCCACGCGCCGCCGCATCCCGTCCTTACGCCAGCTCCGCCGTCGCCCCCGCTTCCTTCAGCTTCGCCACGACCGCCTCCGCCTCCGCCTTCGCGACCGCTTCCTTCACGTTCACCGGCGCGCTCTCGACGAGGTCCTTCGCTTCCTTCAGCCCCAGCGTCGTCACTTCCCGCACCGCCTTGATGACGTTGATCTTGTTCGCGCCCGCGTCCTTGAGCACGACGTTGAACTCCGTCTTCTCCTCTTCCGCCGCCGCCGGCGCGCCGCCGCCCGCCGCCGCGCCCGCCGCCGGCGCCGCCATCATCATCGCCGGCGCCGCCGCCGTGATCCCGAACTCCTCTTCGATCTTCTTGTTCAGATCCCGCAGCTCGATGATCGTCATCCCCTTGATGATCTCGAACGCTTCCTCGACCTTCGGCATGTCTTTGTCCTCCTCGACGCCCCTCGGCGTGCTATCCCGTTCTTCTCCGGTCGTGCCCGCGCCGTCGGCGCTAGCCGGCGCTTCCGCCTTCGCCCTCGAGCTGCGTCGCACGCGCGTCCACCAGCCGCGCGAAGCTCTGGATCGAATCGTTGAGCAGCGAAGCCAGGTTCTGCACGGGCGAGATGAAGGCGCCCGCGAGCTTGCCGATCAGCTCCTCGCGCGATGGCAGCGACGCCAGCTCCGCGACCAGGCTGCCGGGCGACACCCGGCCGTCCATGAAGACCTTCTTCGCCGCGAAGGCGTTGCGCGCCGTGCGCGTGTAGTCCGCCACCGCCTTCGCCGGCGCGACGATGTCGCCCTGCGCGAAGATGATCAGCGTCGGTCCCTCGACCACCTGCCCCGCGTCCGCGACGCCCGCCTGCTCCGCCGCGAGCTGGAACAGCCGGTTCTTCACCACGCGCGCCTCGACACCCGCCTCGCGCAGCGCCCGCCGCAGCGCCGTCATTTCCTTCACGCTCAGCCCGCGGTACTCCGCGCCGATCACCATGCTCGCGTTCGAGACCAGGTCCTTCAGCTCGGCGACCGCCGCCTGCTTGCGTTCCGTCGGCACCCGTTGCACCTCCTCCCGCCCTGCGCCGCGCGCCCTTGCGGGACAAACAGAAAACCCCTGCCTCGAGACAGGGGCGCACGCGCGAAGGCAGCCCGCAGGGCCGCCCGATGTCACGTATCGCGCCTCGGCAGGCTGTGATTAAGCTCCCCGTGGGGCCGCGCCTGCTGTCTCTGGCGCAGGGAGTCTATCGGGCGCATGCGCCCGCGCGCAAACGGGCGCAGCGCGCTGAGCGTCAGGACAGCGACCGCATCGCCGACGCGCTGCTCCCGCGACCGCTTCCGGGCGCGAGTTGCGCGGGCCGGGCGACGGGTCCGCACCAATCCCGCTCCGATGCGACCTGCGACCGCGCGCTACCCGGCGCGCATCGCCAGCGTCGGCGTCGGGTCGAGGCGGATGCCCGGGCCCATCGTCGTCGTCAGCGTGATCGTCTTGATGTACACGCCCTTCGAGCCCGCCGGCTTCGCCTTCACGATTTCCGAAATCAGCGTCGCCATGTTCTCCTCGAGCGCTTCCTCGCTGAAGCTCACCTTCCCGATCGGACAGTGCACGATCGCCGTGCGGTCGAGCCGAAACTCGACGCGTCCCTGCCGCGCGTCCCGCACCGCCTTGCCCATGTCCTCGGCGTCCACGACCGTGCCCGAGCGCGGGTTCGGCATCAGCCCCTTCGGCCCCAGCACGCGGCCCAGCCGCCCCACCTTGCCCATCAGGTCGCGCTGCGCGAGCGCGACGTCGAAGTCGGTGTAGCCGCCCTCGACCTTCTTGATCAGGTCGTCGCCGCCCACCTCGTCGGCGCCCGCTTCCTGCGCCTGCCGCGCGCCCTCGCCCTCCGCGAAGACGAGCACGCGCACGGTCTTGCCCAGCCCGTGCGGCAGCAACGACGTCCCGCGGATCTGCTGGTCCGCGTGCCGCGGGTCGAGCCCCGTCCGCAGGTGCAGCTCCACCGTCTCGTCGAACTTCGCGAACGCCGCCTGCTTGGCGAGCTTGATCGCTTCCTGCGGCGCGTACAGCTTCTCCGGGTCGATCAGCTTCTCCGCCGCCGCGTACTTCTTCCCGCGCTTCATCCTCGTGCTCCTTCCGGCGACGTCACCCTCACGGGCCGAGGCGACCGCGGCGTGCGGTCTCCGTCGCCTCCTGCGGCCGCGTCCCTACGCGACCTCGATCCCCATGCTGCGCGCCGTCCCTTCGACCATCCGCATCGCAGCGTCGATGTCCGCGGCGTTCAGGTCCTTCATCTTCATCTCGGCGATCCGCTTCACGTCGTCCCGGCTCACCGTCCCGACCTTCTGGCGCAGCTGCGCCGGGCTCCCCTTCTCGATCCCCGCCGCCTTCTTGAGCAGGTCGGACGCGGGCGGCGTCTTCAGCACGAACGAGAACGACCGGTCCTCGTACACCGTGATCTCCGCCGGCACGATCGTCCCGGCCTGGCTCGCGGTCTTCTCGTTGTACTCCTTGCAGAAGCCCATGATGTTGATGCCGTGCTGCCCCAGCGCCGGGCCGACCGGCGGCGCCGGGTTGGCTTTCCCCGCCTCGATCTGCAGCGTCAGCACCGCGCGGATCTTCTTCGCCATGTCCGTCCCCTCTCGTCCCGCGCCGCTCGCGCGACGATGCCTCGCCGCCGGCGAGGCATCTCCTTCGTCCGTCCCTCCGGACCCGCGGCTAGAGCCGCTCCACCTGCAGGAAGTCCAGCTCCACCGGCGTCTCGCGCCCGAAGAAGGACACGAGCACCTTCACCTTGCCCTTCTCCAGGTTGATGTCGTCCACCTGCCCCACGAAGTCCTGGAACGGCCCATCGACGATGCGCACGCTCTGGCCGACGACGAAGCCGACCTTCACCTTCGGCGCCTCGACGCGCATCTGCCGCAGGATGCGCTTCACCTCCGGCGGCTCCAGCGGCACCGGCTTCGTGCCGCTGCCGACGAAGCCCGTCACGCCGGGCGTGTTGCGCACGACGAACCATGCCTGGCTCGACTTCGGGTCGTCTTCCTTCAGCTCGATCATCTGCACCAGCACGTAGCCGGGGAAGATCTTCCGCGCGACGGTGCGCCGCTGCCCGTCGCGGATCTCGATCTCGTCCTCCGTCGGCACCACGACCTGGAAGATCAGGTCCTTCGCATCCATCGTCTGGATGCGGTGCTCCAGGTTCGTGCGCACCTTGTTCTCGTAGCCGGAGTAGGTGTGGATGACGTACCAGGCGCGCCCTTCCTGGATCGCCTCTTCCTCAGGCGATGGCCCCGCGCCCTCGGCCGGTTCCGTCTCCGCCTGGGTCGCGAGCGCCGCCTTGCCCTTGCGTGCCATCCGCTACCTCAACAGCAGCCGGTCGACGGCCCAGTTGAAGCCGATGTCGACGCCGCCCAGCCCCATGCCGATCGCCACCGAAACCACGACGACGACCACCGTCAATCGCACCGTCTCTTCCCGCGTCGGCCAGGACACCTTCTTCAGCTCGGAGATGATGTCCCGCACCGGCTTCGGCACGAGCCGGTCGTAGAGCGAGCGGTGCTTCGCGGCCTCCGCCGCCGCCGCCGCGCTCTGCTTGCGCACGGGGCGCGCGGACGGCCGGAACGTCGGCGCCTGGGCCGGCGGCTTCCGCACGAGGGGCTGGCGTCGCAGCGCTCGGCTCATCTCTCTCCTCCTACCGGACCTCGCGGTGAGGCCGGTGGACCCGGCAGCGCGGGCAGTACTTGCTCAGCTCCAGCCGCTCCGGGTCGTTGCGGCGGTTCTTCGTCGTCGTGTACGTGCGCTCCTTGCACTCCGTGCACGCGAGCGTGATGATCTGCCGGTCTTCCTTCTTCGCCATCGTTTCTCAGCGGCCGCCCTGCCCTGCCGGGCAGACAGAACGGCCCGCCCACCATTCTAACGCGGGCGGGCCGTGCCTGATTCCCTTCCCCTACTCCAGGATGTTCGTTACGGCGCCGGCGCCCACGGTCCGGCCGCCCTCGCGAATCGCGAACCGCAGCCCCGTCTCGACCGCCACCGGCGTGATCAGTTCGACCGTCATCTTGACGTTGTCGCCCGGCATGATCATCTCCACGCCTTCCGGCAGCGCGATCGACCCCGTCACGTCCGTCGTGCGGATGTAGAACTGCGGCCGGTAGCCGGAGAAGAACGGCGTGTGCCGCCCGCCCTCGTCCTTCGAGAGCACGTACACCTCGGCCTCGAACTTCTTGTGCGGCGTGATCGACCCCGGCTTCGCCAGCACCTGCCCGCGCTCGATGTCCTCGCGCTCGATGCCGCGGAGGAGGCAGCCGACGTTGTCGCCCGCCTCGCCCTCATCGAGCAGCTTCTTGAACATCTCGACGCCCGTCACCGTCGTCTTGCGCGTGTCACCGAAGCCGACGATCTCGACTTCGTCGCCGACCTTCACGATCCCGCGCTCGATGCGTCCGGTCACCACCGTGCCGCGGCCCTTGATGCCGAACACGTCCTCGATCGGCATCAGGAACGGCCGGTCCTTCGGCCGCGTCGGCGTCGGGATGTACTCGTCGACCGCCTTCATCAGCTCCAGGATGCTCTGGTACTCCGGCGCGTTCGGGTCGTCGCTCGTGCAGTTCAGCGCCGCCAGCGCGCTGCCGCGGATGATCGGGATCTCATCGCCCGGGAAGTTGTACCGCGTGAGCAGCTCCCGAAGCTCCAGCTCCACCAGGTCCAGCAGCTCCGGGTCGTCCATCTGGTCTACCTTGTTCAGGTAGACGACGATGTTCGGCACTTCCACCTGGCGCGCCAGCAGGATGTGCTCGCGCGTCTGCGGCATCGGCCCGTCCGGCGCCGCGACAACCAGGATCGCGCCGTCCATCTGCGCCGCCCCGGTGATCATGTTCTTGATGTAGTCCGCGTGGCCCGGGCAGTCGACGTGCGCGTAGTGCCGGTTCTCCGTCTCGTACTCGACGTGCGTGATCGCAATCGTGATGCCGCGCGCGCGCTCCTCCGGCGCGTTGTCGATCGAGCCGAACTCGCGGTAGTCCGCCAGCTTCTTCAGCGCGAGGACCTTGGTGATCGCCGCCGTCAGCGTCGTCTTCCCATGGTCCACGTGACCGATGGTGCCGATGTTGACGTGCGGCTTCGTCCTCTCAAACTTCTGCTTCGCCATGTCCGGCTTCTCCTTTGCGCCCCCCTGGCTGAGGGGCTTCTCCGTGTTCGCCCGCCCGCGCGGACGCGCCTCTCGATCGACCGCCGCGCGCTCATCGTGCGCCCGGCATGCTGCTTGCGATATCGGTTACCGCCCCGATTCCCGGGGCCGCGAGCCTGCTGGAGCCCACAATCGGATTCGAACCGATGACCTCACCCTTACCAAGGGTGTGCTCTGCCGACTGAGCTATGTGGGCGCACCGGCGTCATGCGGGCCGCCCCGGCGCCCCGCATCGGACCGTCCTCTGGAGCCCGAGAGGGGATTCGAACCCACTAACCTACCGATTACAAGTCGGTTGCGCTGCCATTGCGCCACTCGGGCCCGAAACGCCGCCCTCCGCGTTCAGGATCCCCTGACCGACGAGTGGGCCAATCTGGTAAGGCGCCGTACAAAAATAGGCCCCGCCCTCCGGGCGGGTTCGCGCCGTAAGTATATGGAGGCCCCTTCGGCGGAGTCAAGGAACGGCGGCGGGCACGGGTCCCCGGTCCCGGGCGTCACGTCGCAGCTTCCACCGTCGCAGGTCCCAGGTCGCAGGCACTCCTCCTCCGCCGCGGGGAGGACACGGCGCCGGACGCCGCGTCCTCCCCGCCGTCCGCTACACCGCCGCCGATAGCTCCCGCACCCACGGGTGCCCCGCGCGCTCGAGCGCGGCGCGCAGCCACGCGCGGCGCTCGCGGTCGAGCATCGGCGCGAGTGCCGCGAAGTCGGCCTTATCGCGCCGCCGCAGCTCGCGTGACTTGAAGAACAGCAGCACCTCCGGCGCCGCCGCCGGCACGCCCCACGGCGAAGGCCGTACCGCCTCCGCGACCGGCAGCGCGATGCGAGGCTCGCGGCACAGCACCCACTCGTCGCCCTGGCATTCGTCGACCTGGATGTCCAGCTCGAAGCCCTGCTCGGTCCTCAAGATCGGGTCCTCCGGCAGCGGCGGGTGCCCGCTCCGCGCGTGCAGGTGCGCCGGCGGCTCCAGCCGGCGCCCGTCCCAGACCTCGTTGCCGTTGGCGGGATCCCAGTCCTGCGCATGCGCCACCATCTGCCATTCCGGCGAGAGGTACGCGTGCAGCGCCGCGTGGTCCTGCGCGAAGACCGAAAAGTCGATGTCGCCGTGCTCGCGCGTCGTGCGCCCCAGCCAGGCATCGACGGCCCAGCCGCCGCACAGCGCCCACGGCGCGCCGAATGCGGCCATCAGTTCGGCGACGCGCACCACCGGCTCCGGCGCGCCGCCGTCGTTCGAAGACAATCGAGACAAGAGAGATCGCTCCTTGTTGTGGTTCGCGGCGGCGCAACGCACGCCGCATCAGCGCGATGCGTATCGACAATCGGGCAAGGAGCGCACCCGATGCCGAGCGGAGGAGCTCGTCCTTAGGCCGCTGCGGCTCCGGGGCGCGTCACCGTTGGCTTGGTCTGCATCGTTGCCTCCTCGGTGTCGCGTTCCGTCCCCGCGATCCTACCACGTCCCGTCGTCGCAGGCCGCGCCGTCGCAGGCAAGATCCGGTTCCCTCACCGGTTGACACGCGTGCCAGGCACGGTGTACGGTGGCGCTCGCATCCGAGGCAGTTTCGCCAGATTCGACTCGGTCTGGCGAACACTTCGCACCTTCGCATGGACCCTCGCGCTCGCGGTCGTCAGACGCGGTTCCAGCTCCATTGGGACGTTCGGGCAGATCACCGTGGAGGGCGAATGAAACGGATCGTTCTAGCGGCCGTCGCTATCGCAATCGCGATGGGAGCCGCCCTACTCGCGCTGCACGGGGCCACCTCAGGCCAGCAGCCGGCCTACCAGCAGACGCTAGCCGGGCTGCGGGCCGGTAAAATTCTCCATCTCCACGACACCGTCTATCGCGCCCCCGCCGCCGAGCGCGGCGTGCACGCGCCGCCGGAGAATTATCTCAGCGACATCTGGCTGCGCTACGCGGACGGGAGGCCCGACCTGCTCTGTTCCGTGCTGAGCGACACCGCGGGAAGCGTCCTGCAGACTTCCGTGTACAACCCGATGACCCGCGTGCTCACGACGAATTTCGCCGACGGGACAAGGCTCGAGCAGGAGGATTACGGCGTATATTCACTCGCCGAGGCCGAGCAGAACCTCGCGTCTCTCCCCGGTGCGTCAGGTCCCACCAGCGGCACGCCGGTGACAGCGACGCTCTCTTCAGGCAAACGCCGAGAAACGTACTACGACGAAAAGACAGGCGAGTACGAGGGCGAGGACCTGCGCGAGAACGGCGCGCTCACGTTCCGCCTCCGCCGGACCACGGAACTCTTCGACTCCCCACCGACTGAACTGCAACGGTGCCTCGGATCAGACGCGACTCCAGGCCCGCAACCGGGCAGCGGACCCGCGGGTAGCACAGCGGCGCCGCACCAGGAGGCGAGCCAGACGCCCGTCGATTGACGAGACCACCATCTGCGGTCACCGCGCGCTGTCCGCGCTCGGCATCATGTCATCGGTGACGAGCGCCCGCACTGCGGCCAGTCCTCGAGCGCCTGGTGCGTAACGCGCGGTCGGCGGCCAGTCCCCGCCCGCACGCGCGCTAAGCTTCCAACCGATGCACCACCTCCACGTCCTCCACACCGTCGGCCAGACGCCGATGGTCGAGCTGCGCAACCTCGCGCCGTCTCCAGACGTGCGCCTGTTCGCGAAGCTCGAGGGCGCCAACCCCACCGGCTCGATCAAGGACCGCATCGTCAAGCACATGCTCCAGCACGCCGAGCGCGACGGCCTCATCGTCCCCGGCGATACGGTCATCGAGGCCAGCACCGGCAACACCGGCATCGCGCTCGCCATGATCGGCCGGGCGATGGGCTACCACAGCCGCATCGTCATGCCGGAGAACGTCTGGCCGGAGATCCCGCGCACGCTCGCCGTCTACGGCGCTGACGTGCACTGGGTGCCGGCCGATGCCGGCGTCACGGGCGCCATGGACGTCGCGCGCAAGATGGCGGCCGACGAGGGCTGCTTCATGCTCGACCAGTTCCGCAACCCGCACAACGTGCGCGCCCACTACGTCTGGACCGGGCAGGAGGTGCTCCAGGAGGTGCCGCAGGTGGACGTGCTCGTCGCCGGGCTCGGCACCGGCGGCACGCTGATGGGCACCGGCGAGCGGATCAAGGAAGCGAACCCGCACGCGCGTGTCATCGCCGTCGAGCCGCACCCCGGCAACCAGCTCCAGGGCCTCAAGTCGCTCGCCGACGGCTTCATCCCGCCGATCCTCGACCTCGGGTTCCTCGACGGCAAAATCCTCGTGCGCAGCGGCCACGCCTTCCGCGCCGCGCGCTTGCTGATGGAGCGCGAGGGCATCTTCGGGGGCATCTCCTCCGGCGCCGTCCTGCACGCCGGCCTGAAGTTCGCCGAGCGCATGAAGAAGGGGAACATCGTCCTCGTCTTCGCCGACTCCGGGTGGAAGTACCTCGACACCAACCTCTGGTCGCGCGACCTCCCGGCCGATACCGAAGAGGACCTCGACGACATCATCTGGTGGTGACGCGCGGGCGCGGCGCTGATGGTACGCTCCCGCCATGCCGTTCGAGCGCTACCGCGAGGCCGTCGACTACCTCCAGCGCCGGCTCTGGCATGAGCTCCCGATCGTCCCCATCGAGCGCGCGTTGCAGGCGCGCATCCGCACGCTGCTGCAGCACCTGGGCGACCCGCACCTGGCGTTTCCCGTCGTGCACGTCGGCGGCAGCGCCGGCAAGGGATCGACGGCCGCGATCACGCAGTCCGTCCTGACCGCCGCCGGGCTGCGCACCGGGCTCTACACCTCGCCGCACCTGCAGACGTTCATCGAGCGCATCAAGGTCGATGATGAGCTGATCGCGCCCGATGCCTTCGCCGACATCGTCCTCGGCCTCGACCCGCTCGTGCGCAAGATGCACCTCGAGGTGCTCGACGGCGTCGGCTACGGCCGCCCGGCGCTCGTCGAGGTCGCCTTCGCCGCCGGCATGCGCCACTTCGCCGACGCCGCCTGTGACGCCGCCGTCGTCGAGGTGGGGCTCGGCGGCCGCACCGACTGCACGAACGTCTTTGCGCGCAAGCCCGTCAGCGTCATTACGAACGTCGATTACGAGCACCGCGAGCGCCTCGGGTGGTCGCTCCAGGCGATCGCCCGCGAGAAGGCGGCGATCGTCGCCGGCGACGAGGTCTTCGTCACCGGCGCGCGCCGCCCGGAGGTCGTGCCGATCCTGCAGGCGCGCGCCCGCGAGCGCCGCGCCACGTTCCTGCGCATCAACGCCGATATCCGCGCGCGCGTCCGCTGCGCCGATGCGTCGGGCAGCGTCTTCGACCTCCGCACGCCGTACGGCGATTTCGTCGGCCTGCGCCTGCCGCTCGAAGGCGCGCACCAGGTGACGAACGCCGCGCTCGCCGTCACGGCGGCGCTCGCCTTCGCGCAGCACACCGGGCGCGAGGTGAGCGCCGGCGCCGTGCGCGAGGGACTGGCGCGCGTGCGCCTCAGCGGGCGGCTCGAGCTCATGTCGGAGTCGCCGCGCGTCCTGCTCGATGCCGCGCACAACCCGGTCGAGGCGCGCCGCCTCGCGCAGGCGCTGCGCGACCACGAACTGCGCCCGGCTGGCCGCCGCGCGCCGAAGCTGCACCTCGTCGTCGGCATCCTCGCCGACAAGGACCAGCCGATGATGGTGCGCGCGCTGGCGCCCGTCGCGTCGCGCGTCGTCGTCACGCAGCCCCCGCTCGAGGAGCGCATCGGCGACCCCCAGCACATGCTCGACCTCTTCCGCCGCGCGCTCGGCGCCCGCAACGTCGCCTTCGAGCCCTCGCCGGCGCGCGCGCTCGACCGCGCGCTCGAGTCCGCGTCCGCGCACGACGTCGTCTGCGTCACCGGCTCGATGTTCCTCGTCGGCGCCCTCCGCGCCCGCTGGGTCCCCGAGCGCCACATCCTCGCCCGCCGCTCGGCGCTCCGCTAGTCCCCTCGCCCCCGCCTCGACGTTAGAGCGCCGAGGACAGACGCCTGCGATCGCGCCTCCTCCGTCCTCGCACCCGGCGCGCGCGCCCGCGCTACGGCGTCGCGGTCGCCGTCGCGGTGGGCGTCGATGTCGCGACCACCACGACCGAGTGGCTCGTGCTCGACGACGGCACGATCGGCGTCCCGTCCTCCAGCCCGTCCGCGTACACGTCCACGTGATCCGCGAGCGTATCGTCCGAAGGCACCGTGATCGTCACGCTGAAGGTCGCCTGCTGGTTGTGCGCCAGGTCCGCGACCGTGTCGCTGCCGACCCGCAGCACCTGGTCCTCCGGGTCGCGCACCACCACACACGCCTTCGGCGACTCGAGCGTCGCACCGATGTTCCGCAGGGTGCCGGTGACGACGAGCGACGAACCGGTGCGCTCAGGATCGACGTTGGTGATCGATAGGTTGCCTTCGGCCACTGTCCCCACCTTGAAGCTCGAGTTGTACGAGATCTTCCCCGTCGCCGCAGCGACCACCGCCGCGTCCGACGAGCTCGTCGCCTCGAAGAAGTCCGAACGCCCGCGCTGCAGCGAGCGCAGGCAGCCGTGCACGACCTGCGTCTCGATGACCTCGCCGTTCTCGTTCTTGAACGCCACCTCGACATCGTGCCCCAGGATGTCCACCGCGGTGTAGTTGTGCAGCTCCCCGGCGAACACGTCGCTGGAATCGAACGTCATCAGCGAGCTGTTGATCACCACGCACGCCGACGCCATCGCAGCCGCCAGGATCATCGCCCCCGCCGCCGCCATCAGTCGCTTCTTCCGCACGTCGTCCCCCTTCTCCATCGCCCCCACCGCCTCACCGTATCGCGCGATCCGCCCGCTCGCGGCACGCACGCGCGCACACAGCCTGCGTCGCACGCAGCGCGCTCACCCGATCGGCGTATCCGGCGCCTCGCCGCCCATCTCCCACCTCCCATCTGCCCCCATCGAGTACGCTTCGCCCATGCGAAGGCTCATCGCAGCCGGCTGCATCGGCGCCGCGCTCCTGCTCGCGGCGTGCAGCGGAGGTGGCGGCAGCGACGACAGTGTCCGCACCACGGCATCGAGCCGGACCCCGGAGATCACGGCCACTCCGACATCCGTCCCTATCCCCGACCGGCCCGCCGCGCTCGCCGATTATGCGCCCGCCGTCGCCGCGTACCTGCGCGCCGACCCCGGCGCCGCCGACGGCACGCCGTGCCTGGCCGCGCTCGTGCAGGCGTGGTACGGCGTCCGGCCCGCGCCGAGTTCCTGCGTGCGCCTGAACGCCGACGCGGACCCTGAGCTCGAGCTCGCGATCGTCCTCACCGCGCCGGAAGCCGACCCCGGCCTGAAGATGCCGTCCGCGTCGGAGGTCGCGATCTTCGACGTTCAGCCCGGCGCGGCGAGCGTCGCCTACGTCTCGCCGCCGGTCACAATCTTCATCGCCGCGACGGGCGAGGGCGCGTCCATCATCGACGGCGGCGACCTGCTCGGCGACGGCGCCGGCGCGATGGCATACGGCGCGACATCGTGCGGCGCGCACACTTGCACGCTCGCGGTGCACGTCGTGCGCGGCACCGCGACCGGCTACACCGAGGTGACGCCCGCGGACGGTATCACCCTTGCCACGGCGACCGCGCGCTTCGCCGACACCGACGGCGACGGGCGCAAGGAGCTCGTGCTCACCGGCGGCGAGATCGGCAGCGTCGGCGCGGGCCCGCAGCGTCCGCGCACCGATACGTGGGCGTGGGACGGTGCGGCGTACGCGCTCCGGTCGAGCGTGCCCGGCCCGTCCGACTACCTGTACCACGCGGTCATCGACGCCGGCGCGCTGTTCGATGCCGGCAACTACGCCGCGGCGGAGCGGGCGTACCTTGCGGTGGTGGACAACACGTCGCTGAAGGAGTGGACGCCGGAGAAGCACGAACGCGCAGAGCTCGAGTCGTACGCGCTCTTCCGCGCGGGGCTCGCCGTGCTCGCCGCCGGAGGCGACCCGGCGCGCGCGCTCGATGACTTCCATCGCGCGGACAACCATACGACGCTGCACGGTCAGCTCGCCGCGTCCTTCTCCGCGGGCTGCGCCGCCAAGCAGGACATCCGCGTGGGCTGCGCGGCCGTCCGCGACGACCTCGCCGCGAACGCCGACGAGTACGCCGCGTTCTGGGACTTCGGCTACGGCAACCCGGCGTTCGACCCGTCGAAGGTCTGCCCGTTCTGACCCGCTGCTCCCGGCCCGTCGCCTGGAGGCTCGAGGTCGGAGCCCCCCGTCCGCGTCTTCGCGCCTGCGGGCGCGCTTCCGCTAAGGCGCGGGCGTTGTAATACTCCCCCGCGATGCCCAGGCGACCGTTACCTGAGCCAACGCCCGAGACCCGCGAGTTCTGGGAAGGCGCGAAGCGCCACGAGCTGCGCATCCAGCGCTGCAACAGCTGCGGGCAGGCCTACTTCTTCCCCCGGCCCTTCTGCCCCAACTGCTCCTCGCGCGACGTCGAGTGGTTCACCGCCAGCGGCCGCGCGAAGCTCCACACGTACGTCATCGTCGAGCGCGGCGCGCCCGGCTTCCAGGACGCCGTGCCGTACTCAATCGCCATCGTCCAGCTCGAAGAAGGGCCGCACATGATGACGAACATCGTCGGCGTCGAGCAGACGCCCGAGGCGCTGCAAGTCGACATGCCGCTCGAGGTGACATTCGAGGAGCAGAACGAACAGATCACGCTGCCCTTCTTCCGCCCGCGAGGCGCCGCATGAGCCTGCGCATGAGCGCCGCGATCGTCGGCGCGGCCGAGACCGACACGGTCGGCGTCATTCCGGACAAGTCGGCGCTCCAGCTCCACGCCGAGGCCGCGTTCAACGCCCTCGCCGACGCCGGCATCACGAAGGACCAGGTCGATGGCGTCCTCTGCGCCGGCCAGTCCCCCGTCGCCGTCGCCGAGTACCTCGGCATCACGCCGCACTTCATCGACGGCACGGGCGTCGGCGGCTGCTCGTTCATGATCCACGTCCGCCACGCCGCCGCCGCCATCCAGGCGGGCCTCTGCACGACCGCCCTGATCACGCACGGCGAGAGCGGCCGCTCGCGCGTCGGCATGGGCGGCTGGGGCCAGTCGCCGCAGCTACCTGCCTCGCAGTTCGAGTCGCCCTACGGCGTCGCCGGCGCCCCCACGCGCTTCACCATCCCGTTCCTGCGCCATATGAAGGAGTACGGCACCACCGAGCGCCAGCTCGCGTCCGTCGCAGTCGCCACCCGCAAGTGGGCGGAGCGCAACCCGCGCGCGATGATGCGCGACCCCATCTCCGTCGAGGACGTCCTCGCCTCGCGCGTCATCGCCTGGCCCTTCCACCTGCTCGAGTGCTGCCTCGTCACCGATGGCGGCGGCGCCCTGGTCGTCGTCGCCGCCGATCGCGCGAAGGACTTCCCGAAAAAGCCCGTCTACGTGCTCGGCACCGGCGAGTCGAGCGAGCACTCCATGATCAGCATGATGCACGACTTCACCGAGTCGCGCGCCTTCCGCGTCTCCGGCGACCTCGCCTTCGCCGAGGCGAAGATCGGCCGCGGGGACATCGACCACGCCATGTTCTACGACGCCTTCGCGCACACCCCCATGTACGCGCTGGAGGCGCTCGGCTTCGTCGGCAAGGGAGAGAGCGGCCCGTTCTTCGAGGAGATGCGCACCGCGCCGGGCGGCGACTTCCCGCTCAACACGAACGGCGGCGGCCTCAGCTACACGCACACCGGGATGTACGGCATGTTCGCCCTCCAGGAGTCCGTCCGCCAGCTCCGCGGCGAAGCGGCGGCGCAGCTACCGGACGTCCGCACGAGCATCGCCCATGGCGTGGGCGGCATGTTCCACGCCGCCGGCACGATTATCATGACCAACGACCCCGGCGCCTGACCCCGTCCTCCCGCGTGACGTTGACATCGATGCCGCCCGTGGCTATTCCTTATGTCCCGGGCGCCCGCCGCTCCCGTACCATTGGCGGCGGCATAGTCGTTGGATCCATATGGAGATCTGGGACATCTGGTATCCCGGTGCCGGCGCCCAGGGCCTGTCGTTCTGCCGCGCGCGCATCGAACCCGCACAGGCGCTCATGCTGCACGCCGCGCCCGACCGCCTGCGCGTCGAGGTGCGCGACGATGCCGGTAACCTGCTCGCGTTCGGCGACCAACTCGCGCTCGAGGGCCCGTACTTTCCGATGACGCGTCTGCGCCGCCAGGGCGCGCGCGTCATCCGCGAGGATCTCTGGCCGACCGCGGAAGACATCGGCCGGCCGGTGCTCCTGCCCGGCGGTGAGGCGGGCATCCTCGAGGCATGGTGGAACGCCGCCGATGGCAGCGAGTGGCGCTGGACCGTTGAGTTCTATAACCGCCGCTGAAGCGGCGCGGGAGGTCCCACGGGGGAGCGCTTGATTTCGCCGATGCGCGCCAGGGTCCGGGCGGCGGCCGCCGCCCTCATCACCCTCCTCTGCCTCCTCGCGCTCCCCGCCACGGGGGATGCCCAGGCGCCCGCCGCAACGCTCACCATCAGCCAGGTCGATGCGTCCGCTTACCCCGACATCGTCGCCGTCGCCACCGTCCTCGATGCGAACGGCGTGCCCATCTCCGTCCTCGGTCCAGGCGACTTCCAGGCGTCCGACGGCATCACAACGCTCCCGATCACCGGCGTCGAGCGCGCCCAGGACTCAACGCTCCCGCTCAGCGTCGTGATCACCATCGATGTCTCGGGCAGCATGGCCGGTGAGCCGCTCGCCCGCGCCAAGCAGGCCGCGACCGAGTTCGTCGCCTCGCTCGGCCCCGACGACCAGGCAACGATCTTCGCCTTCAACGCCACCGTCACGAACATCGTCGGCTTCACGAAGGACCACGCGGCGCTCGACCGCGCCATTGCCGCGCTGCAGGCCGGCGGCGATACCGCCCTCTTCGAGGCCACGCAGACCAGCGTCTACGCCGCCCGCATCGCCCCCGCCAGCCGCAAGGCCGTCGTCATGCTCACCGATGGCGCCAACGACGCCCCTGACTCCGACGCCACCGCCGACGGCTCGCGCGATACCGCCCGGACCGCCGGCGTCCCCGTCTTCACCATCGGCTTCGGTGACCAGCCCGACGCCGCCTATCTCGAGTCAGTCTCGTCGCTGACGCTCGGTCAATACCGCGCCGCCGATGCCGGCTCCGTCGCCTCGGTCTACGCGCAGATCGCGCAGCTCCTCCGCAGCCAGTACGTGATCCGCATGCGCGCGCCCGGCGCCGCCGATGGCAAGACCGGCACGCTGCGCATCACCGCCGATGTCGCAGGCATCGGCGCCACCGCCACGCGCGACTACACGCGCGGCGCCGCACCCGCCCCCGGGCAGCCCCCTGCCACCCGAGGCGGCGGCACTTCGGGCAGCGGAGCCCAGGGCGGCAAGACCGCGCTCTACGCGCTGGCCGGCATCGTCGCGCTCGCCGTCGTCACGCTGCTCGCTCTCGGGGCTTCGCGCTGGTGGCGCCGCATGCGCATCCGCCGTCATCAGCTCGAGGTCGTCGCGCCCAATCCCGCGCAGGCGGCAAGGCAGCCGATCCCGCGCAACGTCACCGCCCTGCGCGCCCCGGAAGAATCCGCCCCGGCCGCCGGCACCGGCCGCCTGATCGAGCGCACCGCCACCGGCACCGGCGCCGAGTACCCCCTCGGCGGCGGGCCCGTCGTCATCGGCAGCGGCCGCAACTGCACGATCCCCCTCCCCGCCGGCGACGACGTCGCGCTCGAGCACGCCCGCATCTGGCTCCGCGATGGTCGCTACCTGCTCCACAGCACCGCCGGCATCGGCCGCAAGACGCTCGTCGGCGGCCGCGATGCCGACTGGGTCGTCCTCGAGCCCGGCGACGAACTGCAGTTCGGCCGCTATCACTTCGTGTTCCAGGACGACGCGCACCCGCCGAAGACGCCCCTGCGCGGCCAGTCCCCCACCGGCGTCCGCTAGCGCCCGTCCCCGTCCCATTACTGATCGCGTCCAGCCGGACGCGCCCCCGCGCCCTCTTCGTGTATCTCGCCCGCGAATCGCCGCGCGCCGTCGTCCTCCATCGCGGATCCAGCGGCTGGGCGCGCCTCAGCCGCTGGCACACCGACACCGACACCTTCGAGCACGGACAGTGGCTCGCGGCGCGCGTCGACGCGCGCCGCGGCGATGTCTCGCCCGACGGCTCGCTCTTCGTCTACTTCGCCCGCACGTCCGGTGGCGCGATCGGCCTCAGCCCACGTTCACAACTGCCGCCCCGGTACGTGCGGCACGCGACAACGCCTCAGCCCCCCGCGCCCAGCTCCGCCGCCACCCGCCGCGCGATCGCGAGCGATGCCGTCAGCCCCGGCGACTCGATCCCTCCCAGGTGCACGTAGCCGCCGTCGCGCCAGATCACGAAGTCCGCGATCGGCCCGCCCGGGCGCTGCAGCTTCGGCCGATACCCCACCTGTCCTGGCGCGAGGTCGTCCGGCTCCAGCCACGGCAGATACCGGACCGCCGCCGCGTGGAACTCCGCCCGGCGCGCGTCGTCCGCCCGATAGTCGAGCGGCACGCCCTCGTCGAGCCACTCCGTGTCCGGCCCCAGGTGCACGCCGCCGTCGATGTCCAGCGTCACGTGCACCCCGAGCCCGCCCTTCGCGTGCTCCGGCACCGGGTAAATCAGCCGCCGCAGCGCCCGCGCCCGTCCGCCGGAGACGATGTCGTAGTATCGCCCCTTGTTCACCGTCTGCCGCAGCGCCGGCACGCCCTCCTCGCCGTCCAGCGGGTAGCCGAGCATCGCCGCGATGGCCGGCGCGCCCAGTCCGGCGCTGTTCACGAGCGCCTCGGCCGTTACCGTCACCTCCGCGCCGTCCGGACCGCGCATGCACACCTCGAACCCGCCGCCCGCGCGCGCGAGCGACGTCACCTCGTGCTTCAGGGCAATCCACCCGCCGGCTTCCTCGAGCGCCGCCGCATAGGACGCCATCAGCCCCATCTGGTCCACCACGCCCGTCGTCGCCGAATGCAGCGCCGCCACGCAGCGCACCGCGGGCTCCATCTCCTCGACCCGCGCGCGGTCGGCGATCATCTCCATGCCCGGCACGCCGTTCGCTTCCGCCTGGGCCCGTACCTGCTCCAGCGACTCCAGCTCGCCGCCGTCCACCGCGATGATCAGCTTGCCCGTGCGCCGTACCCGCACGCCGTGCGCCTCCGTCCACGCGTACAGCAGGCGGTTTCCCTCCACGCACAGCTCGTGCTTCAGCGACCCCGTCGGGTAGTAGATGCCCGCGTGGATC
>DASRHM010000024.1:0-9366 GCA_035650575.1 Dehalococcoidia bacterium
CAGGGTTCTGCAACTCCAAGCAGGGGTGCAGGGGGCGCAGCCCCCGCCGGGGGTATGGGGTGTCCCCCATGGCTCTCACGGACGAGCGGAGCGGCGCGGCAGCGATGCGCAGCGCCCGCCGGGAAGTGGGCGTCAGCCGCCGTACGACTCCAGCTCCGCGATCAGCGCCTGCTGCTCGGGACCCTCGAACGCCTGCCGCGCCGGCTCCAGCGCCCCCACCAGCCACTCCGCGACCCCGTTCTTCAGGTCGGACGGATGCAGCGCGCCCGAGGCGAACGCCTGGTCCACCTCGTCCGCGTCCGTGAAGCGCAGCGGCCCGCCGTGCCGCTCGTCGCGGTCGATGCGGAACTCGCCGTCGCGCGTGAACACGAGCTTGCGCACCCAGTCGAGCATGGGGTTGAAGGTCACGGGGTCGGGCGGGCAGAACGCCTTGCGCACCTTCTGCCGGATCGCGTCGGGCGCGTCGTGCACGAAGATCGCGCTGTTGCGGTCGGACTTGCTCATCTTCATCGACGCCCAGAAGTCCGTCAGGTCGGCTTCCGGCGGCGGCCACATCGCCGGCTTGCGGATGCCGAGCAGCAGCGGGTGGTGCACGCACACCGGCTTGATCTGCGTGCCGGCCGCGTCGCGCAGCGGCGACACGCGCATCTTCGACGCGACGTCGCGCGCGATGACGTGCGCCTTGCGTTGGTCCATCCCAGCGTGCGCGAGGTTGATCCCCATCGAGAAGATGTCGGCGACCTGCATCGGCGGGTAGATCAACTTCGCGAAGTCGACGGACTCGCCCTCCTTGCGCCCGAGGATCGTGATGCTCCGCTGCATGCGGGCGAGCGTGGTGTTCTTGCTGACGTCGATCAGCGTCGCCCAGTACTCGTCGTTGTGGTGGTACAGCTCCGTGGCCAGGACGAATTTGAGCTTCGCCGGGTCGCCGCCGACCGCGCGGAACGTCGCCTTCATGCCTTCCATGAAGTAGCCCACGGCGATGCGCCGGATGACGTCGCGGTCGCCGCCGAGCTTGTCGTTGATCCACGTGTGCCAGTCGGCGAGGAAGATCGTCGCCTGCGCGCCCGCCTCGACGAAGTCGCGCACCTTCGCCATGCAGATCATGCTGCCGAGGTGGATCTTCCCCGAGATCTCGAAGCCGATGTAGTGCCGGATCGGCGTCCCGGACGCGACGAGGTGCTCGAGGTCCTCCGGGGTGAGCACCTCGGCCAGGTTGCGCGTGATCAGGTCGATGCGGCGGTCCGCCACGAAGCCCTCCGCCGGCGCGGGGCGCCGGTCAGGGCAGGATACCAAGCGTCCGCCGCGTGGACGCGCCAGACTGGCCCTAGCTGACGGTGAGCGTGCCCCTCATGCTCGTCGGGTGCACCTGGCACTCGTAGTGGTAGGTGCCCGGCTGCAGCGTCACCGTGAGCGACTTCGTGTTCGGCCCCGGCGCGATGTCGGTGTGGCCGATCTCGTTCGTCGCGCTGTCCGGCGAGTTGTACAGCGCAAAGTTGTGCGAGGTGGCGCTGTCGTTGTTCGTGAACTCGATCGTGACGGCGCCGGCCTTCGCCGTGAGCTTGTCCGTGCTGTAGGCGATGTCCTTCGCCGAGATCTGCAGCGTCTGTCCCGCCGCCTGCGTCGCGCCGCCGGTAGCGCCCGCCGTGGGGCTGCTCGCGGCGGCGCTGCCCGTCGGCTGCGCCGCGACCGTGGTGGCGGGCGCGCCCTGGTCCGCCCGGGAGCGGCTCACCGCCGTCTTGTCGCTATTGTCGTTGCTGCCGCCGCATGCCCCGGCGAGCAGCAGCGAGGCGCCGAACAGGGCGCCGAGAAGGGCGATCGACGAGTTGCGCATGGTGCTACCTCCGGGGAGTGTACGTCGCGATCAGCCTGACGGACGCAACGCTTGCGCGCCCTCCTCCAACGAGGGCGAATTGGGATTCGTTCAGCCTGCGGCGGCAAGCTGGTCCAGAGACTCGAGCAGCGCCGCCCGCTCCACGGACGTGATGCGCTGCTCGTCCAGCCACGCCTCGAACGCCGCCCGGTCCCAGGAGCCGCGGCGCGTGTGCCCCGGCAGCTCGTCCCAGCTCGGCGCGGCCAGCCGCAGATCCATCATGGCCCGGTTGCGCTCGACCACCGCCTGCGCCGCGCCGGATGCGAACGCGTGCTCGACCGCCTCGCTCCTGCGCCCGAGCGCTGCCCGCACGCGTTCGGGCTGCCCGAAGTAGTCCTCGACCGGCGCCGCGGCGAGCAGCCGCGCCGCCGAAAGCGGGCCGATGCCAGGCACGCCCGGCAGGTCGTCGGAGGTATCCCCCACCAGCGTGCGGTAGTCGAGGAAGCGCTCCCGCGGGAAGAGCGCCGGCGTCCCGTCGGACGCTTTCGGCGCGACCGCGTCCCAGAAATTGCGTTCGTCTATCACCAGCTTCTTCACCGGCGCATAGACGCTCGTCTCCTCCGAGATCAGGTGCAGGAAGTCGCGGTCGGTCGAGATGATGCGCTTCGGGACGCCCGGCGTCGTCGCGACGAGCCCGGCGATCAGCTCGTCCGCCTCCGTGTCCGCGCCCTGCACGACTTCGATCGGCAGGATGCGCGCCGCCATTCCGGCGAACTCGTCGATCGCGCGCAGGATGACGGGCTCGTTGGCGACGAACTTCGGGTCGGACTCGCGCCCGGTCTGGTACTTCGGGAAGATCCCGCGCCGCCGGACGGCGCGCCCCTCGTCGAACACGAGCGCCACGCGGGTGAGCGGCGGCCCGGCCGGCCCGCCGGGCGGCTCCCCGCGCCGCGCGATGGCGCCGAGGACGCCGGACGCCAGCCCGAGCATGGCGACGCGGTGCCGGCGCTCGTCGTCCTCGGGCTTCATGGCGCGCTCGAGCGCGTAGTAGCCGGCCCAGGCGACGTTGTTGCCATCGATCAGCAGGAACATCGCCGCATTGAAGCGCAGGCCGCCGCCGGGTGCCAGCTACGCCGTCCGGGGAGGGACAGGAGGGCGCCAGCCGCGCTACGCTTCCCGCAGCCGGGTGACGCGCGCTGTCAGGACGATCAGATCGTCACACGTGGGACGATCGGATCATCCGGCGCGCATTTCGCCCGCGGGAGGACCGATGGACGACAGCGACGTCCTGCGCCGCATCACGGACCTGGTCGAGGAGGAGCGGCGCCTGCGCGAGGAGACGTCCGGCGCGGCCGAGAACGACCCGCGGCACCAGCGCCTGCACGCCGTCGAGGTGAGCCTGGACCAGTGCTGGGACCTGCTCCGGCAGCGGCGCGGCCTGCGCCACCGCGGCGAGGACCCGGACGACGCGCGGGTGCGGCCGCCGGACACCGTCGAGCGCTACGAGCAGTAGCTCAGAGCAGCGGGCCGCCCGCGCGCGGCCGCGCACGCTCGGCGTCGAGGATCTCCTCCAGGCGGTCGGCCGCGCGGTCGAGCCGTCCGGGCGCGTTGACGACGACGTAGTCGAACTCGGCCTGGCGCGCCATTTCGTCGCGCGCCGCTGCCAGCCGCCGCGCGATGCGCTCCTCGTCCTCCGTCGCCCGCGCGCGGATCCGCGCCTCCAGCTCCTCGAGCGACGCCGGCGCGACGAACACCAGCACGGCGCGCGGTGCGAGCTTGCGGATCGAAGCCGCGCCCTGCACGTCCGTGCGCACGAACACGTCGACGCCGGCCGCGAGCTGCTCTTCGACCTGCGCGCGCGGCACGCCCGAGCGGTGCCCGTAGATCTGCGCGTGCTCGAGCAGCCCGCCCGAGGCGATCAACTCGTCGAACGCCGCGTCGGAGACGAAATAGTAGTCCACGCCGTCGCGCTCGCCGGCGCGCGGCGGGCGCGTGGTGCAGGTGATGACGCGGTGGAAGCGATGTCCGCGGCGCTCCAGCTCATCGAGCAGCGAGTCCTTCCCGGCGCCGGACGGGCCGGACAGGACGACGAAGAGCGGCGCCGGCGCATCGCGCGCGGCGGACATCCCGCCGGCGGCGGCGTTCGTCACGCTTCGTCACCGGGATGGTTGCCGATCGCCAGCCCGCGCTGGGTCGAGCGCTGCGAGCGCACGCGCCCTTCGATGGTCTCCGGCGTGATCGCCGCGAGCATGATCGTGCCGTTGTCCATGAACACCACGGCCTTCGTGCGCCGCCCGCTGGTCATGTCGATCGTGATGCTCTTGTCGCGCCCCTCCTGCACGAGGCGCTTGACCGGCGCCGAGCCGGGCGCGGCGATGCCGACGACGTGATCCGCGGCGATATAGTTGCCAAACCCGATGTGGATGAGCTCCGTAGGCATCCCAGCGGCCCCCATGGCTTCACGGAGCGTCCTCAGCGGCCGAGAACCGCTCCAGATGCTCCCAGAAGTCAGGATAGGAGATGGTCACCGCCCCGGCATCACTCAATCGGGTCGGGCCGCGGGCGACGAGCCCGGCGGCCGCGAGCGCCATCGCCAGCCGGTGGTCGCCGTGCGAGGCGACCGCGCCGCCGGCGAGCGTGCCGCCTTCGATCCTCATGCCGTCGTCGCGCTCCTCCACGCGCGCGCCGAGCCGGCGCAGCTCCGCCGCCACCGTCGCGATGCGGTCGGACTCCTTGACGCGCAGTTCCTTCGCGTCGCGCACGATGGTCTCGCCGTCCGCGCACGCCGCCGCCACAGCGAGCGCCGGCACTTCGTCGATCAGCCGCGGCACCAGGTCGCCCGCGACCTCGATGCCGCGCAGGCGGGACGAGCGCACGACGACGTCGCCGACCGGCTCGCCGCCGACGATCCGCTCCTCTTCGATCGCGAGATCGGCGCCCATCTCGTGCAGCGCATCGATGATCCCGGTGCGCGTGGGGTTGAGTCCGACGCCGGTGAGGCGCACCTCGGCGTCCGGGTGCGCCGCGGCCGCCACCATCCAGAACGCCGCGGCGGAGATGTCGTTGGGCACGCGCATCGAGAGTGGCGCCAGCGCCACGCCGGGCGTCAGCCGCACCGCGCCGCCTTCGCCCGCGATCCGCGCGCCCATCGCCGCGAGCATGCGCTCCGTGTGGTCGCGCGTCGGCGCCGCCTCCTCGACGACCGTCTCGCCTTCGGCGTAGAGCCCGGCGAGCAGCACCGCGGACTTCACCTGCGCCGAAGGCTCCGGCGGGCGGTAATGGATCCCGCGCAGGCCGCCGCCGCGGACGGCCAGCGGCGCCAGCCGCCCGCCTTCGCGGCCGTCGATGCGGGCGCCCATCTCCGCGAGCGGCCGCGTGACGCGCGCCATGGGGCGCGTCCGCAGCGACGCATCGCCGGTGAGGACCGCGTGGAACGGCTGCCCGGCGAGCACGCCCGCCAGCAGCCGCATGGTCGTGCCGGAGTTGCCGCAGTCCAGCACGTCGCCCGGCTCGCGCAGGCCGTGCAGGCCGCCGCCCCGCACGCGCAGCATCGGGGCGTCGTCGTGCTCGTCGAGCGCGCAGTCCACGCCCAGCGCCTGGAGCACGCGCAGGGTCGAGCGGCAGTCGTCGCCGGGGAGGAAGTTGTGCACGACGGCCTCGCCCCCGGCCAGCGCGTTGAGGATCGCGGCGCGGTGCGAGATCGACTTGTCGCCGGGGACGGCGATCGTCCCGCGCAGGCGGCGCGCCGGGCGGATCGTGCGTTCCATCAGGGGCGGCCCTTCCGGTCCTTGCCTTCGGCGCGCGCCTCGGCATCGCGGATGATCTGCTCCTGCTTCTGCAGGGCGGACGCGAGCTTGCTGCCGATGAGCAGGTTGGCGAGGAAGTTGACGCGCTCGAACTCCTGCTCCGAGGCCTCGCGGCGCGGCGGCCCGGACTCGATGTAATTGTCGCGCTCGACCTGCGCGCGCAGGAACGCCTCGAGGATCTGCTCGCCCTCCTCGGACGCGATCACGTCGCGGAAGCGCTGCAGCTCCTGCGCGAAGCGGTCGATCCAGTGCAGCACGTTGTCGCGGTTCGTGCGCACGATGTCGTGGGCCATCTCCGGCGAGCCGGACGCCAGCCGCGTCGTGTCGCGGAAGCCGCTCGAGGCGAGCTGCGCGAGCTCCGGCCACGCCGTGCTCCCGAAGACCACGCTGAACAGCGCGGAGGCCACGACGAGCGGCAGGTGGCTGATCGCGGCGACATAGCTGTCGTGTTCCTCCGCGTCCATGAACATCGGGCGCGCGCCGCACACCTGCGCGAGGCCGAGCACGGTGTTGACGGCCGCCTCATCGGCGTCCACGGAGGGCACGATGACCCACGGCCGGTCCTGGAACAGGTCCGCGTCGGCAGCGTCGATGCCCGCCTGCTCCTTGCCGGCCATGGGGTGGCCGCCGACGAAATGGGCGTGCGCGGGGAGGATCTCCTTCGCCCAGCGCATCACCCGGGACTTCGTGCTGCCGACGTCGGTTACGACGGCGCCGGGCTCGAGCGCGTCCGCGATCTCGGCGAACACGGCGCGTTTCGCGAGGATCGGCGAGGCGATGACCACGAGGCTGGCGCCGCGCACGGCGTCCGCGGCGGAGTCGGCGGCGACGTCGATGGCCTTTAGCCGCCGGGCCTTCTGCACGGTTTCGCGGGTGCGCGCGAAACCGGCGACCTCGACCTCGGGCTGCGCGCGCTTGAGCGCGAGCGCGATGGAGCCGCCGATCAGCCCGAGCCCGATGATGGCGATGCGCGGCATGTCAGGCCTCGTCCGCTGCCTGCAGGATGGCGAGCCGCGCGTCGGGGTGCGGCGCCTCCTGCTCCCGGATGATACGCACGATCTCGGGGTCGGCGCCCGCCCGGGCGGCCAGTTCGGCGCCGATCGCCGGGTGATGGAGCAGGCGCCAGAAGGCGCGCCGCCACGCTGCCCCGCGTTCGGCGGCGACCTGCGCCCGGACGCCGGGCGCGAGCGCCCCGAGCAGGACGTGCGCCACGCGCTGCCACAGCGCGACGCGCCCCTTCCCGCAGTCGTGCAGGAGCGCGGCCGCGAGGAGGGAGCGGTCGTCGCCGGCGTGCGCGCGCACGCGGCGGAACACCTCGATGCCGTGCTGCTGGTCGCGCGGCATCATCGCATCGAACAGGGGTCGCAGGGGGGCGTCGAGCCAGGCATGCGCCTCCTCGCGCGCTCGCGCATCGACGCGCGGGCGGAGCGCGCCCAGGAACTGGCCGACGCGGTGGCGGAGGCGGCGGAGCATCAGCCCGCCCCGGTGAAGCCGTGCACGATGAACCGCACCGACGGCCCCATGACCTCCGTCAACGGGCTGTAGCCGATGAGGAACGGCAGGAAGATCAGCACGGCCAGGATGCCGGCGCCGTACCGCGCGAGCTTCGCGAACTCGTCCGCCAGCTCGTCCGGGAGGATGCCGAGCGCCACTTTGAAGCCATCGAGCGGGTGGATCGGCAGCAGGTTGAAGACGCCGAGGATGACGTTGAAGTACACGGCGGAGGTGAGGAAGACGCCGATGTACTCCCCCCGCGTCTGGACGATGGAGGGGAGCGCGCGCGGGTCGATCGAGAGCGGGTTGATGTAGGGCACCCAGCCGAGCTTGATCGGCAGCGCCAGCAGCCCGGCGGCGACGAAGTTCGAGAGGGGGCCGGCGGCCGAGACGAGCAGCGTCGCGGTGCGCGGGCTGACCTTGAGCCCGAAGGGGTTGAACTGCACCGGCTTGCCCCATCCGAACCCGACGAAGAGCATGAGCAGGGTCCCGGCCGGGTCGAGGTGGGCGAAGGGATTCAGGGTGACGCGCCCCTGACGCCCGGGCAGCGTGTCGCCGAGCGTGTCCGCGGCGAACGCGTGCGAGAACTCGTGGAAGCCGATGCCGACGAGCAGGGCGAGCAGCGTGGATGCGAGGAGCACGAGGAAGAGGCTGAAGTCCGTGTTGATGAGCTGGTTGTAGATGAAGATCAAATGGGGCCTGTCCAATTACACGGTCTCGCACAGCAGGATAGCATGCACCGATGCGCGCCCCGGCGCGTGGGCGCGAGCGCGTCCGCGGGAGCGCGACGCGGGCGAAGGAGCGAGCTCGATTGTCGGTGCGTCTGCCACGGATGGCGCTCGCGCTCGCGGCGCTCGCCGGTGTCGCCGCCCTCGCGTTCGGCGCCGGCATGCCGCGCTGCGGGCACGACGAGTCGAGCGCGCCCGGCCAGGCGCCGGAGCGCACGATCGCGGAGGAGAACGCGCTGCCCGGCGATGCCGGCTGGCGCATCGACCGGCCCGCGCTCAACGGTGAGATCCAGGCGTACACCGGGCAGGTGAGCGTGGAGCGCGGCGACATGCTCGACGTGTATGTGAGCACGCGCCGCGACGGCGCGACCTACGACCTGGACGTCTATCGCATGGGGTGGTACGGCGGCGCCGGCGGACGCAAGGTGCAGTCGGTGACGGGCCTCGCCGGCGAGAATCAGGGGCGCTGGGACCCGCTGCGCGGCCTGCAGGACTGCCGGGCCTGCACGCTCGACGCGTCGACGCTGCTCATCGAGGCGAACTGGAAGCGCAGCCTGCGCCTGCCGGTGCGCGACGACTGGACCAGCGGGTACTACGTGCTGCGCTTCCACGAGCGGCAGAGCGACACGGCGGCGTACGCGATCGTCGTGGTGCGCGACGACGCGTCGCGCGCGCCGCTGCTCGTGCAGGCATCGACGAACACGTGGCAGGCGTACAACACGTGGGGCGATGCGAGCCTGTACGGCTCGTTTGGCGCCGACCGCAAGTACGTGCCGAAGACGCGCCGCGCCTACCGCGTGTCGTACGACCGGCCCTACGACCCGACGATCAACAACAGCCACAACGACGGCGCCGGCGAGTTCTTCTCGTGGGAGTACGACTTCGTGCGGTGGGCGGAGTCGCGAGGCTACGAGATGTCGTACACGACGAACGTCGATGTCTCGCTGCGGCCGGCGACGCTGCGCCAACACCGGTTGTTCGTGTCGCTGGGGCACGACGAATACTGGACCGCGCAGGAGCGGGACGCGGTCGAGGCGGCGCGCGACGCCGGCGTGAACGTGGCGTTCTTCGGCGGCAACGAGGCGTACTGGCAGGGGCGGCTCGAGGCATCGAGCGCCGGCGTGGCCGCGCGCGTGCTCACGGTGTACAAGGACGCGAACCTCGACCCCGTCGCGCGGGAGCGGGCGGACGAGACGACGGTGCGGTTCAGCGATGCGCCGGTCAACCGGCCGGAGAGCATGCTGTCCGGCCTCGCTTACGGCTCGAACGCGGTGCCGGACTACCAGCCGTGGCGCGCGGCATCGACCGACCACTGGGCCTTCGAACACACGGGGATCGCCGCGGGGGAGTCATTCCCGGGGATCGTGGGATACGAGTACGATCACATGGCGCCGGCGGACCAGCGCCCGGCGGGGCTCGCGGTGCTGGGCAGCTCGGCGGTGAGCGGCTACCTGGGCAGTGACACGGCGGCGACGACGATGTACAGCGCCGCGAGCGGCGCGCGGGTGTTCGCGGCGGGGACGAT
>DASRHM010000025.1:0-51299 GCA_035650575.1 Dehalococcoidia bacterium
CGCTTCCTTCGCCCAGACGTTCGCGGTGCCGCCGGGCAGGACGGCGAGGGCCGTCGCGGTGCCGGCGAGGCCGTTGACGGCCTCGTTGATGGTGCCGTCGCCGCCGTTGACCAGGAGCACGTCCGCGGCGGCCGCCGCCGCCGCGCGCGCGAGCTCCGTCGCGTGCCCCGGCGCCGCCGTCTCGACCGCCTCGACGCGCCAGCGCGCGTCCTCCGCGACGCGCAGGATCTGCGGGATGCGGGCGGCGGGCATGGCGCCGCGCGAGGCCGGGTTGCGGACGAAGACGCACGTGATGGTGCCGCCCGCCGGCGCGGGTGCTCCCGCGGACGGGCGCAGCGGCGGGATCAGGCCGGGAACTCCGTCATGCCCTCGCGCGGCGCGCCGACGAGGACGGCCATGTTGCCCTCTGGGTTCTTCCCCTCGAACATCAGCTGGTGGCACTCGCCGATGCCCTCGAACGGGAAGACGCGCGCGAGGCACGGGTCGATCTTGCCCTGGACGACGAGGTCGTTGAAGCCGTACGCCTGCTCGTCGTTCGCGAAGTGCGAGCCCTGCAGGCGCTTCTGGCGCATCCACAGGTAGCGCAGGTCGACGACGGCGTTGTAGCCCGTCGTGCCGGCGCAGATCACCACCATGCCACCGGTATCGCACACGAAGATCGACGTCGGGATCGTGTCCTCGCCCGGGTGCTCGAAGACGATGCGCGGGCTGCGGCGCTCGCCGAGGGCGTCCCAGACCGCCTTGCCGAACGCGCGCGCGCCCTTCAGCCACTCGTTGTAGGCGGCCTCATCCTTCCAGTGGGGCATCATGCCCCAGTGGGTGAAGTCCTTGCGGTTTACCCAGCCCTTGGCGCCGAGCTGCTTCGCGTATTCGCCCTTCGCCTCGCTCGACACGACGGCGATCGGGATGCCGCCGAGCGCCCGCGTGATCTGGATCGCCATCGAGCCCAGGCCGCCGGTGCCCCAGACGAGCACGACGTCGTCCGGGCGGACGTTGTGCGGCTTCCAGTTCGTCAGCATGCGGTAGACGGTGGCGCCGACGAGCGTCGGGGCGCCGGCCGCTTCCCAGGTGAGGTGCTTCGCTTTGGGCATGCACTGGTGCGCCCAGACTTTCGTGAACTGCGCGAAGCTCCCCCAGTTCGTCTCGTACCCCCAGATCTTGAAGGACGGCGCGAACATGGGGTCCTCGGCGGCCTTGATGTCCGGCGCCTCCGGGTCCCACGCGCCGCAGTGGATGACGACCTCGTCGCCCACGCGGACGTTCGTCACTTCGGCGCCGACCGCATAGACCACCCCGGAGGCGTCACTGCCGCCGATATGGAAGTTGGTATCGTCGCCCATCTGCGCGTGGACCTTGATGACGTCGATGGGGACGCCGAGGGCGGCCCAGACGTTGTTGTAGTTGATGCCGGCGGCCATTACGTAGACCAGCACCTCGCGCGGGCCGATCTCGGGGGTCTGGACGACCTCCTTGGTGAAGGCCTTGATCGGCTCCCCGAAGTTCTCCCGGCGCACGGTCATCGCGTACATCTTCGGCGGCACGTGGCCGACGGGCGGCGTCTCGCCGATCTCGTACAGGTCCTTGGTGACGGTAGCCATGGCGCCTCCGCAGGGATTCGGGATGATCTCAGGGCGGGCATAGCATAACGGCTGTCCCGCTTGCATGCATGAACCGCAGCGGGGCGCCGAGAGGACATAACGCTGACGTAGCGGATCGCCGGGCTCGTGCCGATTCTGAATTCGTGCGTGCGCAGCAGGCATTGGGCGGGTCTATACTTGTGCCACTCGCGGAGTCAGGCAGGCGCGCGGCCCGAGCGGCGCGCATTGACACAAGCTGCCGCGAAAGACGACGCTAATCGCTAAGCGGTGTGATCGAACGGAGGAGGTGAGCCCGGGACCAATCCCCGCAGGGCCCCCGGGGGGCCGACTCGACGCTGTGACCCGGCGGGGCGGGGCTCCGCCGCAGGAGGGAGGAAGCATGACGATACGGAACCGATGGTTCCTGTTGCTCACGGCGCTGATATCCGTGGCGCTCGTCGCGGCGGTGGCATGCGGCGGCGGCAAGAGCAGCAGTGACAAGACGGCGACGGCCCAGGCGGGCGGCGGCGGCAAGACGGCCACGACGGCGGGCACCGCGCCCTCCGGCGAATTGCCGGCCGATGCGGCGCCGGCGGACCAGCAGAAGGTGGTCCTGCAGTTGCCGGAGCCGGAGTTCTACGACCCGCACCGGTCCAACTTCGAGCAGGACATCGCCGTCGAGCGCATGCTGTTCCGCGCGCTCTACAACCTGGTCGATGACGGCAACGGCGGCGTGAAGGTCGTGCCGATGCTGGCCGATGGCGACCCGCAGGTGAACGGCAGCGTCTACACGGTCAAGCTGAAGAGCGGCCTGAAGTGGTCCGATGGCTCGCCGCTGACGGCCGACGACGTGGTCTTCGGCTTCCAGCGCGAGTGCGACCCGGACGTCGCCAGCCCGTACCAGTACGTGCTCGGCGCGGGGCTGGGCGACCTGAAGGGCTGCGACGCGCTCTTCAACAACAAGGACGCGGCGCAGAAGCAGGCGCTGATCGACGCGCTCGGCGTGAAGAAGATCGACGACCTGACGGTCGAGTTCACGCTCACGAAGCCGATCCCGACGTTCAAGACGATCTGGGCGCTCTGGGCGACGATGCCTTCGCCGAAGGCGGCGATCGAGAAGTACGGCGACAGCTGGACGGACCCCGGCAAGATCGTCACGAGCGGACCCTACGTCCTCACCGAAGTGGTCGCGAAGGACCACGCGACGCTGAAGCCGAACCCCAACTGGATCGGGCAGAAGCCCGCGATCCAGGAGGTCACGCTCAAGTTCATCGATGACCTCTCGGCGGCGTTCAAGGCCTTCCAGAACGGCGAGCTGCAGATGACGCAAATTCTCGCGACGGACGTGACCGTCGCGAAGGGCGACAGCACGCTGAAGAACGAGCTGCTGATCGTGCCGTCGTCGCGCATCACGTCGATCGAAGTGCAGATGAAGGACCCGGTGCTCGGCGGCAGCGGCGACCAGGACCAGAAGGCGTTCAACCTGCGCCTGGCGATGTCCCGGGCGATCAACCGCCAGCAGCTCGTGGACGCGGTGTACGACGGCGTGCACGCGCCGGCGACGTACTGGGTCGTCAAGGGCCTCAAGGGCTTCCAGGGCAACGACGCGTTCGAGGACAAGATCGGCTTCGACCTCGACGCCGCGAAGAAGGCGCTGGCGGACGCCGGTTACCCGAACGGGCAGGGCCTGCCGACCTTCACGCTGATCTACCGCGACACGCCGGAACGGCGGAACGAGGCGGACTTCCTCGTGAACGCCTGGAAGCAGATCGGCGTGAACGTGACGCCGCAGTTCGTGGACTCGAAGGCGCGGTCCGCGGCGTTCAACAGCGAGCAGTTCCAGCTCTTCCAGGGCGGCTGGCAGCTCGACTATCCGGATATCGAGAACCCGCTCGTCGGCCTGTTCAACACCGGCGGCGGCAACAACAAGTACAACTGCTCTGACCCGGACATCGATGCCGCGTACGAAAAGGCGAACAAGGCGACGAGCGAGGACGACCGGATCAAGGCATACCAGGAGGTGGAGACGCTGATCGTCACCCGCCTCTGCGGCGCCATCCCGATCTACCAGGACTCGCTGCCGTTCGTGGTGAGCAACAAGCTGGGCGGCGTGATCTCGAACGGCGTGATCAACGCGGGCCAGCCGGGGAACTGGTGCATCGAGTGCATGTACGTGAAGAAGTAGCGGCGTCCGGCTGACGGACGAAGGCAGGTGGCGGGGGTCGCGGGGCGGCCTCCGCCACCTGATCGGCAATGCTGGGCTACACGGTCCGCCGCATCCTGTGGGTGATCCCCGTGCTCTGGGCGGTGGCGACGATCACGTTTTTCCTGATGCACGCCGTCCCGGGCGGGCCGTTCACGCAAGACAAGAACGTGCCGCCGGCGGTGAACGAGGCGCTGAACCGCCGCTACCACCTCGATCAGCCGCTGTGGAAGCAGTACACGCTGTACCTGTGGGACGCGTCGCACGGCGACCTGGGCCTCTCGTTCCAGGGTGACCGTGACGTCTCGAAGCTGCTGCGCGACGGCTTCTTCGTGACGGCGCAACTCGGCATCATGGGCTTCCTGGTCGCGGCCATCGTGGGCATGACGCTGGGCGTCCTCTCGGCGCTCAACCAGAACGGACCGCTCGATTACCTCGGCGTGGTCTTCGCGACGGTGGGCGCGAGCGTGCCCAACTTCATCATGGGCGCGTTCCTCGTCGTCGTGTTCTCGGTGAACCTCCACTGGCTCGACTCGCTGGGCTGGGGCGGGCCGATCCAGTTCAAGGACATCTTCGATCCTTCCGCGTACAACTGGCACAAGCTGATCATCCCGGTGGTCGCGGTCAGCGTGCTGCCGGCGGCGTTCATCGCCCGGGTGACGCGCGCGAGCATGCTCGAGGTGCTGAACCAGGACTACGTGCGCACCGCGCGCGCCAAGGGCCTGGCGGAGATGCGCGTGATCGTGCGGCACAGCATCAAGAACGCGATGATCCCGGTGCTGACGGTGATGGGGCCGATCGCGGCGGCGCTGGTCACCGGCTCGTTCATCATCGAGCAGATGTTCAGCATCCCCGGCGTCGGACGGGCGTTCGTCACTGCGGTCGGCCGGCGCGACTACGCGATGATCATGGGGAGCGCGCTGTTCTACACGCTCATCGTCACGATCGCGAACCTGCTCGTCGACCTGAGCTACGCGATCGTCGACCCGCGGATCAGGTACCGCTGATGGCGACGCGGCTGTCGGTCACCACGAGCCTGGAGACGCCGCTGTCCGTCGAGCTGGACCTGCGGCGGCAGCGCGGGCTGTGGTCGGACGCGTGGCGGCGGCTGCTGAAGAACCGGCTGGCGATGGTTGGCCTCGTCATGCTCGTCGTGGTCGCCGCCGTCGCGTTCCTCGCGCCGCACGTCCACTGGATCGGGCACTACGCGCCGGGCGAGCAGCACTTCGAAGCGGGCGACAAGCAGGCATCGCCGAGCTGGAAGTACTGGTTCGGCACCGACCAGCTCGGGCGCGACATGTGGGCGCGGACGCTGGAGGGGCTGCGCATCTCGCTCCAGATCGGCGTCGGGACGCAGGTGCTCGTGCTCGCGATCGGCGTGCTCGTCGGCGCCTCCGCGGCGCTCGGCGGCCGGCTGACGGACAACATCCTGATGCGCCTGACGGACGTGACCTACGCCTTCCCCGACCTGCTCTTCATCATCCTCATCCGGGCGGCGCTCACGGGCAGCCCGGACAATCCGCGCGACTTGCCGATCGTGACGAACCAGAAGATGGTGATCATCATCGCCATCGCGATGGTGAACTGGACGACGATCGCCCGGCTGGTGCGCGGGCAAATGCTGTCGCTCGCCGAGCGCGACTACGTGCTGGCGGCCCGGGCGCTCGGCGCCTCCCGCTGGCGGATCGTGATGCAGCACATGCTGCCGAACACGCTGGGCCCGGTGATCGTGGCGATCACCTTCGGCATCCCGGTCGCGATCTTCGCCGAGGCGGCGCTGAGCTTCATCGGCTTCGGCGTGCCGCCGCCCGCCGCGAGCCTGGGCACGCTGGTGAAGAGCGGCTACGACTTCATCCAGCGCAACGTCTGGAATGTCGTCTTCCCGGCGGGGGCGATCGCCCTGCTGATGCTCTGCTTCACGTTCCTGGGCGACGGGCTGCGGGACGCGCTCGACCCGCGCACGCGCTGATGCGCCCTCCGCACCCGCATCGCCATCCCGGCGTCTCCGGCAGTCTGCGGGCCCTGGCGCGCCATCGCCGCCGCGGTTCGATGCCAGATGCTGGGGGTTGTAGGGCAAGCGGCCGGGCGCGCCCGCCGCGCTGAGCGCTAGTTCGGCGATGCGGCCCCGGGCGGGCGGCCGCCGCGACGGTTGCGCCCACCCCGCCGGCCGCGACGCCGCCGGCGCTGGGCATCGCCTTCGGACGGGGTGATCGCCGACTCGGTCTCGTCGCGGCGCTCACCGGGCGCGGCGCCGGCTTCAGCTTCGGGCGCGGCGGCGGTCGCCGCTTCCGGCGCCTGCCGCAGCGGCTCCTCGATCTCGCGCACGAGCTCGACCGGCCGCACGGTCAGCCCGTACTGCATCTGCAGGTCCACCGCCGGCATCTCGATGGTCTGGTGCTGCTCGGTGAGCCACAGGGTGACGGTCTTCTTCATCACGTTGACGCTGTTGACCTTCGCCTCGCCGGCGGGCGTGCTCACCATGCTGCCCACCTTGGGCATCTGCCCGCGCAGCTCGCGGTAGGCGTCGTACTCGAAGGTCAGGCAGCAGTAGAGGCGGCCGCAGACCCCGGAGATCTTCTGCGGGTTCAGCGGCAACTCCTGCTCCTTCGCCATGCGGATCGAGACCGACGGGAAGGACGTCTGCCACGAAGCGCAGCAGAGGCGCTGGCCGCAGACGTCGTAGCCATCGACGAGCTTCGCGCGGTCCCGTTCGCCGACCTGCAGCATCTGCACGCGCGTGCCGAAGTGCGAGGAGAGCTCGCGCACCAGCGCACGGAAGTCGACGCGCTCGGGCGCGGTGAAGTAGAACGTGAGCTGCGAGCCATCGAGGTTGTACTCGCCGGAGACGATCTGCATGTCGAGCCCCGCGCCGATCGCGCGCCGCTTCGCCTGGCGGAGCGCGTCCTCGGCCTGCTCGCGGAGCTCGCGCGAGCGGCGCAAGTCCTCCTCGGTCGCCTGGCGGATGATCGGCTTCAGCTCTTCCTTGACCGCGCTCTCGAGCACCTGGTCCGGGGCGATGACGACGCGCCCGACCTCGAGCCCGTGCGAGGTCTCGACGACGACGTAATTCCCGGTGTCAAGGTCGAAGTCGCCGGCGTCGAAGTAGTAGATGCGGCCGGCTTCGCGAAAGCGGATGCCGACGGGACGATGTTCACGGTCGCTCATGGGGTCGGGGCGCCGGGTGGGGCGCCGTCCTTTCGGGCCTCAGGCCGGGGCGGCCGAGGGGTGGAGCTGCGGCAGCGCAAGCATCATCACCTCGAGCGCGAGCACCGGGCTGGCGTTCTCATCGAGCTGCTGGCGCGCGTCGGTCAGGGCGCGCACGGCACGGGCGGCGCCCGCGACACCGCATTGTGCCGCGAGCGGCCGCAGGGCGTCCAGCCGGTCGCGGTGCACGGCGGCGTCCTCGCGCCCGGCGGCGATCAGCAGCAGGTCGCGCCAGAACGCCTGCCAGGCCTCGAGCGTCGCGTGCGTGCCGGCGCGGTCGCGCGTGAAGCCGGAGCCGAGCGTGCCGGCGGCGCGGAAGCGCTCCGCGAGCGGCGCGCAGGCGATGGCCTGCGCCTCATCGAGCGCCGCGTGCAGGCGCTCGAGCACGCGCTCGTCGTGCAGCGCGAGCACCGCCCAGCCGAGGCGACCGCCGCTGAGGCGCGCCAGCTCGGCCGCGCGCGACGGGTCGACGTCCCAGCGCTCGCGGAGCGCGCGCTCCACGACCGCCTTCGGCAGGCCGGCGAAGGCGACCCGGCGCGTCCGCGACCGGATCGTCTCCAGGAGTTGCTCCTCGCGGTCCGTGATGAGGATCAGCACCACCTGCGGCGGCGGCTCCTCGAGCGTCTTCAGCAGCGCGTTCGCAGCCGTCTCGTTCATCGCGTCCGCGGGCTCGACGATCAGCACGCGGTAGCGGCCCTCGTACGGCGCCCGGCTGACGAGCCGGCCGAGCCGCCGCACCTGGCAGATGCGGATGTCGCGCGAGGCGTCCTTGCTGTGGTCGTGCGACTCGCCGGCCGGCGCATCGCACACGGGGCTGCCGATCGTGACGATCTCGATGTCCGGGTGCGCCATGGCGGCGATGCGCTCGCACTGGCGGCAGCGTGCGCACGGCGGCTCCTGGCCGGTGCAGTTCAGCGCCTGCGCGAACTGCAGCGCGGCGAGGGTCTTCCCCGTGTGCTTCGGGCCGGCGAAGAGGTAGGCGTGCGAGACGCGTCCGGCTCGCACGGCTCGGGCGAGCGTGGCGACGGCGCGCTCCTGCCCGGCGACGGTCCAGCTCATCGCCGCTGCTCCGGCAGCAGCACGAAGACCAGCTCCGGGCCGCCGGGGTCCAGGTGCTCGATGCGGCCCGAAGGCACGAAGCCCGCGGTTTCTGCGCCGACCCGCGCGACGCGCGCTTCGCCGGCGTCCCGATCCGCGGGCGCCTCGGGACAGGTGGAGATGGCCGGTGCATCGAGGGGTGCGCTCATCGTCCGTGCGCCAGCCGCTCGATGAGCCAGCGGTCGAGCCCCGCCGCGCGCATGCGCTCCTGGGTGGCGGCGATGTCGTACTCGACGCGGTGGAAGGTGACGGCGGCTGCCGCTGCATCGTACAGGATCCAGGACGCGCGGGGGTCGCCGTCGCGCGGCTGGCCGACGCTGCCCGGGTTCAGGATCAGCCGCGTCTGGCCGAGCGCGACCGTCTCGCCGTCGCGCGCGGGGCGGAAGCGCGGGCCCTCGGGCTGCTCTTCGACGACGAACGGGAGGTGCGAGTGCCCCACGAGCGAGAACGGCGTGCGCTGCCGCGCGAACTGCGCCGCCGCCTGGTCGGGCCGCAGCAGGTACTCCCACACCGGGTCGCGCAGGCTGCCGTGCGCGAGCGTGAAGGCGTCGCCCTCGTGCGTCAGCGGCAGCGCGTGCAGCCAGCCGCGCTCGCCCGGCCCGAGCTGGCCCTTCGTCCAGAGGGCGGCGTCCGCCGCTGCGGGGTTGAACTCCTCGACGCCCATCTGCCCGGTCGCCGCGCGGTCGTGGTTCCCGGCGACCGCCACCGCATGGAGCCGGCGCAGCTCGCGGACGACCTCGTTCGGGTCGGGCCCGTAGCCGACGATGTCGCCCAGCGTCCAGACCGCTTCGATGCCGCCGGCGGCGTCCGCGGACCGAAGCACCGCCTCGAGCGCCGCCATGTTGGCGTGTACATCGGAGACCACCGCGACGCGCATGCGGCGATGGTAGCGCGCCCCTCCCCGTCCGTGCCGGGGCTGGCTTGGGCACGGCGATCATTCGGCGCCGTCACGGACCGAGGCTGCAAGCTGGACGGCTGGAGGCGGACGGGATGCCGCGCAAACGACCAGCGACCGGGGGCGGAGCGCTCCCTATACTCCCCGCATGGGAGATGTGCGCGCGCTCGGGGAGTTCGGGCTTATCGCGCGGTTGCGCGAGGCGCTCGCGGGGCCAACGGACGCGCGCCTCGTGCTCGGCATCGGCGACGACGCCGCGGCGTGGCGCACGGACGCCGGCTGCGCGCTCGCGACGACCGACACGCTCGTCGCCGGCGTGCACTTCCTGCCGGACGTCGTCCGGTGGCGCGACGTCGGCTGGAAGGCGCTGGCCGTGAACCTGAGCGACATCGCGGCGATGGGCGGCGTGCCCTCGTTCGCGCTCGTCACCCTCTGCCTGCCGCCCGAGACCGCGACCGCCGCGGTCGACGAGCTCTACGCGGGCCTGCGCGCGTGCGCCGTCGCGTATGGCGTGACGGTGGCAGGCGGCGACGTGGTCTCGGCGCCGTGCTTCAGCATCACCGTGGCGCTCTGGGGCGAGGCGCAGATGGCGGGCGGCGAGCCGCGCGTGCTTCGGCGCGACGCGGCCCGCGCGGGCGACGCCATCGCCGTGACCGGCGCGCTCGGCGGCTCCGCCGGCGGCCTCCGCGCCCTCCGCGAGGGCCGCGCGCAGGACCCCGCGCTCTCGCCGCTCGTCGAACGCCACGTCCGTCCGGCGCCGCGCGTCGAATCGGGCGCCGCGGCGGCGCTCGCCGGCGTCCGCTGCGCGATCGACGTGAGCGATGGGCTGCTGCAGGACCTGGGACACGTCTGCGCCGCGAGCGGCCTGGGCGCGGACCTCGATGCGGCCGCGCTGCCCATCGATCCCGCGCTGGAATCGGCGTACCCGGAGGACGCGCTGGCGTCCGCAACCACAGGCGGCGAGGACTACGAGCTGCTGCTCATCGCCCCGGAAGCGGTGCTCGACGCGGTACGCGCGCGCACGCGGACGCCGCTGCACGTCATCGGCCGCATGGTCGAGCGTGCGGGGCACGACGTGCGGCTGCTCGACGCGCGCGGGCGCGACATCGCGCCGCGCACGCGCGGGTGGGACCACCTGCGGGGCGACGCGTGAGCGCGACGCTGCGCACGGTGACGCCGTCGCAGACGCGCCGCCTCGGCGAACGCATCGGCCGCATGCTGCGCGCGGGCGACGTCGTGCTGCTCTCGGGCGAGCTGGGCGCCGGCAAGACGGTGCTCGCGCAGGGCATCGGCCGCGGGCTCGACGTGACGGACCCGGTGAAGAGCTCGTCGTTCGTGATCATGAACGAGTACGCGGGCCGCGCGCGCCTCTACCATGCGGACCTCTACCGGCTCGAGGACCCGGGGCAGGTCGCGGAACTGGCGCTCGACGAGCTGGCCGCCGATGGCGTGCTGGTGGTCGAGTGGCCCGAGCGGGCGCCGGCCGAGCTTCCCGACGAGCACCTGCTGCTGCGCCTCGCGTACGATGGCGCGCGCGGCCGCGTCATCGAGGTCGAGGCGCACGGCGCGCGGTACGAGGAGGTCGTGCGCAAGCTCACGCCGCGGCGGGGACGGAGGGATCCTGCGCTGCGCCCGGAATGACAACGAGCAGGCGACCGGTCGCGTGCGACCTGCGCCCTGCAGCCCGAGGACGGGCCGCTACTGCAGGTGGACGACGCTGACGCCCTGCGCCCAGAGGCCCTCGAGGTTGTAGTACGCGCGCTCCTCCGGCGCGAAGAGGTGCACGATCACGTCGCCGAAGTCGATCAGCACCCAGCCGGAGTCCGGCGCGCCTTCCGTGCGGAGCGGACGCACGCCGTCGGCTCGCAGGTCGGTCTGCAGCGAGTCGATGAGCGCGTTCATCTGCCGCGGGTTGTCCGCCGTCGCCAGCACGAAGTAATCCGTGAACGACGAGACCTTGCTGATGTCCATGAGGACGATGTCCTCCGCCTGGCGGTCGGACAGCAGGTCGGCGAGGCGCTGGGCGAGGTCTTCGGGCTGCAGGCGTCGCTCCGTCGCAGATAGCGCATGACGCGCGCCGGGACAGCGCGATTATACCTTCGGCCCGGCGCGGCCGTGCTAGGCTGGACGGACGGGAGGAGCGCATGGCGCGGCGCGAGCGCGTGGTCGTGGCGATGAGCGGCGGCGTCGATTCGGCCGTGGCGGCGGGCCTGCTCGCGCGCCAGGGCTACGACGTCATCGGCATCACGATGCGCCTCTGGACGCTCGAGGATCCCGATGCGCCGGTTGGTAAGAAGCGCTGCTGTTCGGTCGAAGACACCGACGACGCGCGCCGCGCCGCCGACGTCCTCGGCATCCCGCACTACGCGCTGAACATGGAGCGCGAGTTCCACGAGCGCGTTATCGACTACTTCGTGCGCGAGTACGGCCGCGGGCGCACGCCGAACCCCTGCCTGGCGTGCAACGAGCACGTGAAGTTCCGCGCGCTGCTCGACCGCGCGGTCGCGCTCGACGCCGACTACCTGGCGACGGGGCACTACGCGCGCATCGAGCGCCGCGGCACGGGCTACGCGCTGCTGCGCGCCGCCGACCCGGCGAAGGACCAGTCGTACGTGCTGTACCCGCTGGGGCAGGCGGAGCTGGCGAAGACGCTGTTCCCCGTTGGCCGCTACGAGAAGCCGGCGATCCGCGCACTGGCGCGCGAGATGCGCCTGGAGCTGGCGGAGAAGCCGGACAGCGCCGATATCTGCTTCGTGCCGGACGGCGACTACCGCGCGTTCGTCTCGCGACGGCTGTCGCAGGCGCCAGGCGAGGTGCGCGATGGCGCGGGCAACGTGCTCGCGCGGCACGACGGCATCGCCGGGTTCACGATCGGCCAGCGTCGCGGCATCGGCGTGGCGGCGGGGGAAAAGCGCTTCGTCACGTCGATCGACGCCGCGCGCAACGTGATAACCGTCGGCCCGGAGGAGGATCTCCTCACGCGCACTCTTGCCGCCGAGGACGTGAACTGGGTCGAAGGCGCGCCCGCCGCTGCCCTCCGCTGCGATGTCAAGATCCGCTATCGCACCGCCGCCGCGCCCGCGATCGTCACCCCGCTCGACGGCCGTCGCGCGCGCGTGGAGTTCGAGCGTGCGCAGCGGGCGATCACCCCCGGCCAGGCGGTGGTCTTCTACGACGGCGAGCGCGTCCTCGGCGGCGGGCTGATCGCCTGACCGGCGGGTCGGGCTGGGCAGCCGCAATCGTGCGCTTCGCGCCGATGAGCGCCGCGACGGACCGAGGATCGAGGATGGAGGGTGGAAGATGCATTCCCACTCGCATTGCGACCTCCGATCTGCGGTCACTCGCGCGTCATGTCCCTGCCCCACGTCCAACCGCGCCCAAGCCGCAGTTCCAATCCGCCCGCGCATGGAGTACCATGCGCGAGACCGGCGACCGGAGCCGGGCGCGAGCGAGGAGGTGCGTGCATGACAACCGTTACGCGAAGCCACGCATCGTCGCGCCACCGGAGGGTGCCGGAGTAACCATCGACCATCGCTGATCGTCGATCGAGACCGCCGCCCGGCGGTCTTCGTGTTACGAGCCGTGGCGCGCCGTCGCCGCGGCTTTCTTCGTCTGCGCGAATTGCCGCAAGCCGAGAGGAGGACGCATGAGGATGACCACGCAGCAGGCCGCACGCAATCGAACGGGTTTCGACGTCTGCAGGAGGACGGCTTGGGTCAGAACAAGGAGACCGAACAGCTCGCCGCGCTGGAAGGGCTGATCGAAGGCAAGGTCATCTCGGAGATCATCGGCGTAGTGAAGAGCGGGAAGGAAGCGACCGTGTACGCCTGCCGCGCGTATGGCGGCGATCCGCCGCCACTGCTCGCGGCGAAGGTCTACCGCGACCGCGACGTCCGGCGCTTCAGCAACGACGCCGCGTACACGGGCGGCCGCACGCGCGGCATGCGCCGCCGCGACGTGCGGGCGGTCGAGCTCAAGTCGCGCGCCGGGCGCGAGATCGCGTTCGGCACGTGGGTCGATGCCGAGTGGCGCACGCTCGAGGCGCTGTACGAGGCCGGCTGCGACGTGCCGGAGCCGGTGCACCGGAGCGGACGCGTCGTGCTCATGGAGTACGTCGGCGACGAGGAGGGGCCGGCGCCGCCACTGCAGGACGTGCGCCTGGAGCAGGAAGAGGCGGCGCAGGCCGTCGAGACGCTGCTGCGCAATATCGAGCTGATGCTCGGCTGCGACCGCGTGCACGGCGACCTCTCGCCGTACAACGCGCTCTGGCATGCCGGGCGCGTGCGCATCATCGACTTCCCGCAGGCGGTCGACCCGCGCTTCAACGCGGGCGCCCTCGCGCTGCTGGAGCGCGACCTGACGAACGTCTGTCGCTACGCGGAGCGCAACGGCATCGACGCGGGCGACCCGTACCGGACGGCGCGCGACCTGTGGGGCAGGTTCCTGCGCAACGCGCTCTGACGCGCGAGGCGCCGTGCGCGCGCCGGCCGCGGCGCGCCTTCCGCTTGGGTGAAGGCGCGCCGCGGCAGATACTGAGCACCATGCAAGCGGTGATCCTGGCGGCCGGCGACGGCGGACGGCTCCGCCCGCAGACCGACGGCAAGCCGAAGGCGCTGCTGCCCGTCGCCGGCCGGCCGATGCTCGCGCACGTGCTCGACGCGCTGCGCGCGGCCGGCGTCGACGTTGCCACGGTCGTTGGCGGCTACGAGGCGACGCAGATCGTGTACGCGCTGCCCCGGATCACGCCGCAGGGGATGCGCGCGACGTGCATCGAGAACGCGGACTGGCGCGCGGGCAATGCGCGTTCGCTGTGGGCCGCGCGCGAGCACGTGCCGGGCGATTTCGTGCTCGTGATGGGCGATCATCTCGTCGACCCCCAGATCATCCGCGCGCTCGTAGGTGCGCCGGACGGCCGTTGCCGCCTCGCCATCGACCGCGCCGCCGCCGGTGACCCGCGCGCGGGCGAGGCCACGCGGGCGCGGCTGCGCGAAGGCCGCGTGGTCGCGCTCGGCAAGGCGCTCGATCCCTGGGACGCGCTCGACACGGGCGCCTTCTGGTGCACGCTGGCGATCTTCGAGGCGATCACGCCGGACCTGCGCGACGGCGAGCTCTCGGCGGTGTTCGCGGCGCTCGCGGAGGCGGGCGAGCTCGACGCGGTGGACGTCACCGGCCGCCGGTGGATCGACATCGACACGCAGGCGGACCTCCACGCGGCGGAAGCGATGTTCGGGGCCGGCGCCGGTGCCGCTTGAGGGGCCGGTCTCCCGCTACGTGAACCGCCGGATCTCCATGCCGGCGGCGCGGCTGCTCGCCGCCACGCCGCTCACGCCGAATGCCGTCTCGGTGCTCGCGCTCGCGGTCGCGACGGCGGCGGGGGCGCTGATCGGCGCCGGGCGCAACGTCGAGGGCGGCGTGCTGGTGCAAGCGTCGTCCGTGGTCGACGGCATGGACGGCGACCTGGCGCGCGCGCAGGGGCGAGAGAGCCGCTTCGGCGCCGTGTTCGACAGCGTGCTCGACCGCTACGCCGACGCCGCGATCGCCGCCGGGATGGCCTGGTACGCGTGGAAGCACGAGGACTGGCGCGCGCCGCTCGTCGCCGGGCTGGCGGCGCTGGTCGGCTTCCTGATGGTGTCGTACTCGCGCGCGCGGCTCGAAGCGGAGGGCGGCGCGGCGATGACGGCCGAGCTGCTCGGCCTCGCCTCGCGCGACGTGCGGCTGCTGCTGCTCGCGCTGGCGGCCATCGCGGGGCAGGCGTACTGGGGGCTGATCGTCGTGGCGGCGCTCAGCTACGCGACCGTGGCGTGGCGGCTTGCGGCGTTTTTCGGCCGCTCTTCGTAAATCCGGGCGGTATTGCGCCATAGAGCACCGTGATATCATCCTCGTCTGTGAGCGAGGTGGCGGGCTTGAGCGCGATCGCACCCCTTTTCGTCGCGACGTTCCGCGACTGGGTGATCATCGTCATGGGCATCTGCGTCGCGGCCTTCTTCTTCGTGGGCCTGGTCGTGACCGTCGTGCTCGGGCTGCTCGTCCGCGCGCTCCTGCGCAAGACGTCGGCGTTGCTCGATGACAGCGTGAAGCCGCTGCTCGCCTCGGCGAAGGACACCGCCGACCACGTGAAGGGCACGACGACCTACGTCTCGAGCGCCACCGTCACGCCGATCGTGCGCACGTACGGCGTCATCGCCGGCGTGCGCCGCGCGGTCGGCGTGCTGGCCGGGCTCACCGGCGCGAGCAACGACGGCGAGCGCTAGCCCGCCGGGCACGCACGCTTTTCGCTCACAGGCACAGGGAGGTGAGGAATGGCGAAGGATACCGATGCCACGGCCGTGGCGGCCGAGCCCGAGGAGCGGGCGACCGACGACGCCGCGCGCGAGGTGAAGCACGCGGCCGATGACGCCGACGGCGCAGCCGAAGCGGAGGCCGAGGCCAAAAAGCGGAAGAAGAAGGACGAGGACGAAGAAGTCGAGCACGAGGTCGAGCTGATGACGCCGTTCGGCAAGCTCGAACTCGAGTTCGAACCGACGACGAGGAAGCGGCGACGCGAGAAGCGCAAGCGCGAGAAGGCCGAGCGCGAGGCGCCGAAGGCGCAGGCAAAGGCGGAGCAGCGGGGAAAGAAGACGCGCGCGAAGGAAGCCTCGACCGGTGGTGGCGGGCTCCTGCGGATTCTGGTGATCCTGGCGGTCGTCGCGGCCATCGTCGGGGTCGCGGTCTGGCTCTTCGGCCGCGCGCCGGAGGAGGAGATCCCCGACGAGTTCCGTGCCGACGCCGAAGCGGCGGAGGCCGGCGAGCCGCAGGGCTTCGTGGAGAAGGCGCGCCGTCGCCTGCGTACGGCGATCCGCGCGGGGCGGCAGGCCTCGCGCGAGGCACAGCTCGAGCAGCAGCGAAAATACGAGGAGCTCACCCGTCACGAGGGCTGAACGACGGCGCCGGCGTCCGTTGCCGTTGTATACTGCCGCTGAGCCCGCCTCGTGCGGGCTCGCCGTTCGGAGAGGTGTCCGAGTGGTTGATGGTGCCGCTCTCGAAAAGCGGTAGGCGATGAGCCTCGTGGGTTCGAATCCCACCCTCTCCGCCACCTGAACAACCGGGTCCCGCGCCGAGCGCGGGGCCTTGTCATTCCCCGGCCGCGCGGAGAGGTGCTGGAGTGGCCGATCAGGCACGACTGGAAATCGTGTGTGCGCGCAAGCGTACCGTGGGTTCGAATCCCACCCTCTCCGCCACTCGCTACCGTCCGTCCCCGCCGCCGTCATCTCGCGCCTTGCCGCCGGCGGCGGGCGAGCGCCAGCGTCGCAGCTTCGGCGACTGATCAGTTCCCGCTCGGCAACTGCTCGGCGACGCGCCCGGCGAAGCTCGTCGCTCCCGCCCTTTCTTGCTCGGGAATCACAGCGCCCGGCTGCTGAATCACGGCACGGCGAAAGCTGGCGACGTTTGCGCGAACGGGCGCGGCCGGTCCCCTTCGTCGCCTGCCTCGGCCGCGGCATCGTGGGCTTGCGCCGCCGTGCGCCTCCGCGTCTTTGTCCCACCCCGGCCGATCGCGCACAATCCCCCTGCACTGCGAGGGGAGGGGCGCCATGGAACTGCGGGACACGGTCGCGATCGTCACCGGTGGCGCGCGCGGCATCGGCCGCGGCATCGCGTACGAGCTGGCGAAGGAGGGAGTGCGCATCGCCGTCGCCGACCTGCCCTCGACCGCTGCCGACCGGGACGAGACCATCGAGGAGGTGCGCCGCCTGGGCAGCGACGCGAAGGCGTTCGACGTCGACGTGCGCGACTGGGAGCAGGTGCGGACGATGGCCGAGGCCGTCGTGGAGACGTTCGGCCGCGTGGACATCCTGGTGAACAACGCGGGCGTGATCACCGTCGCGCCGGTCGTCGCGCTGACCGAAGAGGACTGGGACGGCGTGATCGATGTCAACCTGAAAGGCACGTTCCTCTGCGCGAAGGCCGTCGCGCCGAAGCTGATGGCGCAGCGCAGTGGGCGCATCGTCAATCTCTCCTCGATGGCCGGGAAGCGCGGGTCTGCGGCGGTCGCGCACTACTGCACGTCGAAGTTCGGCGTCATCGGCTTCACGCAGTCGCTGGCGCACGAGATGGCGCCGTTCAACGTGACGGTGAACGCCGTCTGCCCCGGCGAGGTCGACTCCTACATGTGGCAGGAGGTCCTCTCGCCGGCGATGGCGGCGGCGCAGGGCATCTCCCGCGACGAGGCGTTCCAGCGCTTCATCAAGGAGCGCGTGCCGCTCGGCCGTCCGCAGACGCCGGAGGACATCGGCCAGGCGGTCGTCTTCCTGTGCCGCGCCGACAACATCACCGGCGAGGCGCTGAACGTCACCGGCGGCAGCGAGATGAACTAGCGCCGCCCGGAGCAGAGACGCGACGGCAGAGAGCAGAAGACGGAAGGAACGAGCGCGCAGCGATGCGGATCGGGTTCATCGGCGGGACCGGGGACGAGGGAAAGGGGCTGGCGTATCGCCTCGCGAAGGCCGGCCACCGCTGTAGCATCGGCTCGCGCTCGGCGGAGCGCGCGGAGGCGGCCGCCGGCGAACTGCGCGCGAAGGACGCCGCACTCGCGATCGACGGCGGCACGAACGCCGACGTCGCCGCCGCGTCGGAGATCGTCCTCGTCACCACGCCGTACGAGGGGCTCGATGGCGCGCTGCCGCCGCTGGCGGAGGCGCTCGCCGGCAGGATCGCCGTCAGCACCGTCGTGCCGATGGCGTTCGCGGACGGCCGTGCCTCGCTGATGCGCGTCGAGGAAGGATCCGCCGCGGAGCGGATACAGGGGCTGCTGCCGCGGTCGCGCGTGGTCGCGGCGTTCCAGAACCTGAGCGCGAAAAAGCTCCTGCGCGACGCGCCCGTCGAGGCGGACGTCGTGGTCTGCGCCGACGACGGCGCCGCGAAGGCGCAGGTGATCGACCTGGCCGGGCAGATCGCGGGCGTGCGTGGCATCGACGGCGGGGGGCTCGCGAACTCGCAACTCGTCGAGGGCATCACCGTGCTGCTCGTGAGCATCAACCGCAACTACAAGATCAACGCCGGCATCCGCATCGCTGGCGTGAAGTGAGCGCATGAGCGTGGGCGACGTGCGCGTCATGGGCGTCGGCGGCATGCCGGAGGTGCGCGCCGGCGACGACCTGCCGGCGCTGATCGTCGATGCGCTTGCGTCCTCCGGCGTCGCGCTCGAGGACGGCGACGCGCTGGTCGTCACGCAGAAGGTCGTCTCGAAGGCTGAGGGGCGCATCGTCGACCTCGCGACGGTGACGCCGTCGCCGTTCGCGCTCGAGTACGCGCAGCGCTTCGAAAAGGACGCGCGCCAGGTCGAGGTCGTGCTGCGCGAGACGAAGCGCGTCGTCCGGATGGAGCATGGCGTGATGATCTGCGAGACGCACCACGGCTTCGTCTGCGCGAACGCCGGCGTCGACGCATCGAACGTCGAGCGCACCGGCACCGTCTGTCTGCTGCCCGTCGACCCCGATGCTTCGGCGCGCGGCATACGCGACGCGCTCCGCAAGGCGACCGGCCGCACGGTCGCGGTGATCGTCTCCGACACGTTCGGCCGTCCCTGGCGCGAGGGCCACGTGAACTTCGCGATCGGCATCGCCGGCATTGCGCCGGTCGTGAACTACGCGGGGCAGGTCGACCCGGCGGGCTACGAGCTACGCGTGACGCAGATGGCCGTGGTCGATGAGCTGGCGGCGGCGGCAGAGCTGGTGCACGGCAAGCTCGACCGCGTGCCGGTCGCCGTCGTGCGGGGCGTGCGCTACGAGCCGAGCGAGACCGCCACGAGCGCCGACCTCATCCGCGCTGCCGAGCGCGATATGTTCCGGTAGCGCCTCCGAGCGTTGGGTGTTGGACGTCGGAGGTTGGATGCCGCGGACCACAGATGACGCCGATTGCGCAGATGTGATTCCCCCGCACCCCGCGATGTGCCGGGGCGCAGCCCGCTGACGAGGGCCCTGGGGTGTCCCCGACTCCACGAGATCTTACGCGGGTGCGCGGGCGAGTGGGCCGGCACGCTCTTCGTGTGCGCTTGCGAGGAGCGCCGTTATCCAGCAACGCGTATGCCTGCCCCCCGCGCTCTTCGGCGGCCGCGCTCGCACGATTCGCCCTCGGCGAACTCGAACAACGCGAGCCATTGCTCGAATCCCAGGCGGGACGGCCGCGCGTGCCGGGAGAACCCCAGCTCCCGCTCGAGGCGCGCGATCTGGCGCCACGTGAGCGCATCGCGCGTGGCGCTGCGCACGTCCGACGCGCCGATGCCCGCGCGCACGAACGCGTGCCATCGCGGACGCGCGCCCGAGGGCAGCAGCGGCGTGTCGCGCCGACGGATGCGGAGCACCACGCTTTCGACCGATGGCGGCGGGATGAAGTCCGTACGGCGCATCGCGTGCACGATCGAAATGTCGAACCACGGGCGATGCACGAGCGAGAAGAGCGTCTCGTGCGGGGAGCCGGCGAACTTCGCCGCCGCTTCGCGCTGCACGATGAGCGCCGCCTCCGTCGCCGCGCCCGCGAGCACGCGCCGCACGAGGGCCGCCGTCACCGCGTACGGCACGTTCGAGACGACCGCGTGCGCCTCTCGCGGCCACGGGTAAGAGAGCGCATCGCCGAGATGACACTCGACGTTCGCGCGGCCGATTAAGCGCGCGCGCAGCGAGCGGAACAGCCGCGGGTCGCGCTCGACCGCGATCACCCGGAAGCCGGCGTCGGCGAGCCTGGCGGTGAGCGCGCCGGCGCCCGCGCCCGGCTCGAAGACGAGCATGCCGGGCGGGAGGCGCAGCCGGCCCACGACGTCGCGCGCGGCGCGCGGACAGAGGAAGTGCTGCGAGAGCTCGGGACGGCGTGAGCGATACGTGGTAGCGCGATGCATGACGTCCTCCGCGCCCGCAGAGGACGTCGATGTCGCGAAGACGGCACGATCGTCGGGAAGAGTCAGCGTGAGTCAGCGATGCGGCATCGGGCGTCGTCCCGGGCGCCACTCGTGGTGCCCTGACGATGTTCCGGCCAACGACGGCCGGCGCTCCGCCCCGAAAGGCGGAAGCTAGATGCGAGTTCGCCCGCTGTTCGCTGACATCGTCTGGAGCCTAGCGCCGGCGCGCGCGCGACGTCAACGCGGCGCTCAGCGTGCGCTCCGACGCCGCACGACGAACCATGCACCCGCCGTCGCGGCGATGACCGCGCCGGCGGCCGCAATCGCGCCTACCGTGCCCGAAGACCCCTCGCCGCTCGTAACCGCGTCCGGGGGCGCCGCGTGCCCGCCGACGCTCGCCACGACCGTCGGGACGGCCGTCGCCGTTGGTGTGCTCGAGGCGGTGGGCGTCGGCGTGGGGCTGAACGCGTATGTCACCGTGCCCGGCGTGCCGTAGAACCCGGCGCCGTTGATGTACGGCGCCTCCGCCGTGACGTGATAGTGGTAGATCCCCTGCGGGTAGTCCGCCGTCGCGCCGAAGTGCCCGTGGTACTGGTCGAGATCGGCGTTGGTGATGGTCTGCCCGTCCTCCTCCGGCCCGTACACGGGAAAGCCATCGAGCAGGTAGCCGATGAGCGAGTCCTTGCCGTTCACGGCGGTCAGTGCGTAGGGCTCGACATGGTAGTGGTACATGTTGGTCATCTGCGGGTGCCCATCGTACTGGTCGAAGCTGTTGACCTCGTTGGTCAGCGGCTGGTTCGGTCCGGCGTACTGGTTGAACAACGGCACGCCGTTCACCGCGACGCCGATCGGCCCGAGCGGGGTCGGCTGGTGCGTGCTCGCCTCCTGCGGGTCGAGCGGTATGTGGAACTCGATCGTCTGCTCGGCGATGTGGTTCGGGTTCTGCTGCCAGTTGGGATTGGTGCCGTTGTACGCCTCCCAGCGCGGGTCGGTCGTCGGGAAGTACGGGCTCTTGTGGTCGGGCACGGCGTGGGCCTGGATCACTACCTGCGCGCCATCGATCCAGAGGCGGACGGCCGAGGTGAAGTGCGCGTAGCCGGCAGGCGGCGTCTGCGCCCCGGCGGGAGCGCGCAGCCACAGCATCGCCGCGGCGAGCGCGACGCCGCCGATGGACACCCAGGTGAGGACTGCGCGCATGACGATGCCCCCCGGCGCGTGGCGGCCGACCAGCAGAGCGGCGATTGTACGGCACTCCGGTGGATCCGCGCGAGGCGTGGCGGGCCTCTGAGCTACCGTGCCCGCTCGGGCTCGAGCACCCCGAAGTCCCCGTCGCGGCGCTTGTACAACACCGCGTAGTCTCCCGTCGCCGAGTCGAGGTAGAGGTAGAAGTCGTGGCCGAGCAGGTCCATCTGCGCGAGCGCCTCGTCGCGGGACATCGGCTTCGCCTCGAAGCGCTTGACGCGCACGACGCGGCCGCCGCGGTACTCCTCGACCGCCTCCTCGGCGGGCTCCGGCGCGGGCGCCGGCTTGCCGGCCGCTGCCCCGTGCCAGCGGTCGCGCAGGCGCTTGCCGTGGCGCTGCGCCTGCCGCGAGAGGACGCCCGCGGCGAGGTCAAACGCCGTGCGGGCGTCGGCCGCCCGCTCTTCGGCGCGGAGGATGGCGCCGGCCGCATGGACGGTCACCTGCACGGCGAAGCGGTGCGCCGCCGCGCGCGTTTCCTCGCGCTCGACCTCGACGACGGCGTCGCCGAGACGCGGGAGATAGCGCTCGAGACGGGACAGCTTCTTCTCGGCATGGGCCTGCAGGTCGTCGCCGATCGCGGCGTGATGGGAGCGGAGGGTGATCTTCATGGCGCGCAGTGTAGCGAGGCGCGCCCCGGGTTCCAGCCAGACCGGCGCGAGGGCCGCGCTGGGCCGCATCGCCGGGCATGCGGGCCGCGGACGGGACCCGGGACCGCGGCAGCGCTCCCGTTGATCCCGGGCCGATGCCGGTCGTAACCTGAATCTAGCGCTCGCTAAGTTAGCGCCCGACAGGGAGGGAAGCATGGTCACCGAGACGAAGCCGGCCGGCGCTACGGCCGCCCGCAGCTACCAGCAGTTCATCGGCGGGCAGTGGGTCGCGCCGTCGAGCGGCCAGACGTACGAGCGCCGCAACCCGGCCAACGGCGAGCTCGTCGAGACGATCCCGTGGGGGGACGTCGAGGACGCGCGCAAGGGCATCGACGCGGCGCGCGCGGCGTTCGATGGCGGCGCCTGGGCGAAGGCGCCGGCGGTGCAGCGCGCGAACGTGCTGCGCGGCGTCGCGGCGAAGCTGCGGGCGGAGATGGTGCCGCTCGCGCAGCTCCTCTCGAGCGAGGTCGGGAAGCCGCTGAACATGGCGATCGCCGAGGTCGCGATGGCCGCCGACGTATACGAGTACTACGCCGGCCTCGCCCTCGACATCCGCGGCGATTCGCTGACGACGTTCGTGCCGGACGCGGTGGGCATCACCGTGCGCGAGCCCGTCGGGGTGGTGGGCGTGATCACGCCGTGGAACTTCCCGGTGCTGCTCATCACCTGGAAGCTTGCCCCGGCGCTGGCCGCCGGCTGCACGATCGTCGCGAAGCCGTCCGAGTTCACCGCCGGCACGACCTTCGAGCTGGCGCGCATCATCAGCGAGGCGGGTGCGCCGGCGGGCGTCATGAACGTCGTGACCGGCGCCGGGCCCGTCGTCGGCGCCGAGCTCGCCGCCAGCGCGAAAGTGGACAAGATCGCGTTCACGGGCTCGACCGCCGTTGGCAAGACGATCATGCAGGCGGCTTCCGGAAACCTGAAGAAGATCTCGCTCGAGCTGGGCGGCAAGTCGCCGAACGTCGTCTTCGCGGACGCCGACATCGACCAGGCCGTAGGCGGCTCGTTCTTCGGCATCTACCTGAACACCGGGCAGGTCTGCCAGGCCGGCTCGCGTCTGCTCGTGCAGGAGTCGGTGAAAGACGAATTCCTCGCGAAGCTGACCGCCTTCACGAAGACAGTGAAGGTCGGCGACCCGGCCGACCCGACGACGACGATGGGCCCCGTGATCAACGAGGCGCAGCTCGAGAAGGTCGTCCGCTACGTGCACGTCGGCCAGGAGGAAGGCGCGCAGATGCTCTGCGGCGGCGGGCGCCTGACCGGCGACGCCTACGACCGCGGCCTCTTCGTGCAGCCGACGATCTTCGATGGCGTGCGCAACGACATGCACATCGCGCAGGAGGAGATCTTCGGGCCGGTCCTTTCCGTGATCCCGTTCAAGGACGCCGATGACGCGCTGCGCATCGCGAACGACACGATCTACGGGCTCGCGGCGGCCGTGTGGACGAAGGACATCAACACGGCGTTCCGAATGGCGAAGGGGATCCAGGCGGGCACGGTCTGGGTGAACGCGTATCACAGCGCCGGGCTGCCCTACATGCCCTACGGCGGCTACAAGCAGAGCGGCATCGGCCGGGAGCTGGGACACGAGGGCCTGGACGAATACCTGGAGACGAAGGCGGTCCAGATCAAGCTGAACTGACGCCGCGGGGACGAGACAGGCGCCCGGCGGCCGCTGCCGCCGCAGGGGGCCATTGGCGCAGTACGATGCTGCTCGACGGAGAGGCGATGACGCGCGCGCGCACCGACCCCGGCGAGTTCAAGGGACACCGATGGTTCGCGGCGGCGTTCGCGATGCAGTCGCGGCTCATGGAGCGCCGCCTCGGACCGGTGCGCGCCGAGTTGCTCGCCGGCCTGCGCGGCGACGTGCTGGAGCTGGGCGCCGGCACCGGCGCGAATTTTCGGCACTACACCCCGGAGGCGCGGGTGATCGCCGTCGAGCCCGATCCGTACATGCTGCGCCGCGCGGAGGCCGAGGCCGTGCGCCTCGGCGCGCGACACCTCGATGTGCGGCGCGCGCCGGCGGAGCACTTGCCGTTCGACGACGACGCGTTCGACGCCGTCGTTGCGACGCTCGTGCTGTGCACGGTTCGGGACGTGCCGCAGGCGCTTGCCGAGGCGCGGCGCGTGCTGCGGCCCGGCGGCGAGGTGCGCTTCCTGGAGCACGTGCGCTCGTCCGGCGCGGGCGCGCGGGTGCAGGACACGCTGCAACCGGTCTGGGGGTGGTTCTCCGGCGGCTGCCACTGGAATCGGGAGACCGAGCGCGCGATCGCGGACGCGGGATTCCGCATCGAGGAGGTGCGGCACACGAAGCTCGGGCCCCTGATGCCCGCGATCGTCGGCACGGCCCGCGCACCGGCGTGACGCCCGAAGCGATCATCGCGACGACGGGCGCCGGGCGGGACGACGCCTTTCGCGTGCGCATCGCCGTGTTCGTCGAGGAGCAGGGCATCCCCCGCAGCGAAGAGCTCGACGAGGCCGATGCCAGCGCCACGCACTGCGTCGCCTACGCCGATGGCGTGCCGGTCGCCGCGGGCCGCCTCGTCGAGGGCGACCGCTACGCGAAGGTCGGCCGCATGGCGGTCCTGCGCGCGTATCGCGGCCGGGGATATGGCGCGGCGGTGCTGCGCGCGCTGGAGCGCGAGGCTTGGGCCCGCGGCCTGCGTGAGGTGCGCCTGAGCGCGCAGTTGCACGCGGCGGGTTTCTACGCGCGCGCGGGCTACGTCCGGGAGGGCGACGTGTACGACGAGGTCGGCATCCCCCACGTCGCCATGCGCAAGCGGTTGTCGCCGGCTGCCGGCTGAGGCGCGGTCATGGCGCCCGCCGGACGGTGACCGTGGCGCCGGGCGCCAGGCCGAACGCGCGCGCGGCCGACCCGTCCCGCACGGCGACCTCCAGGTAGCCGTTGCTCTCGAACAGCGCGAGCGCCTCGCCCGCCGCGCCCTCGCCGTATGTGGAACGCAGGGCGAGCGTGCGCGCCGCCACTTCGACGCGCGCCTCGTCGCCCGCGGCCCACGCGTCGAACGTCGCGCGGTCGAGCGCGGTCACGCAGTTCCCGAAGCGGTCGACGTGCACCACCTCGGCGACGATCGCCCGCTCGCGGACGTCCGGCGTGGGGAACGGGATGCGCACGGGGTCCGCGACCGGCGGCCCGAGCGCCTCGAGCGGCACGCCGGACGCGAGGTGCGCGGCGACCGGCGCGAAGACGTCGCGGCCGTGGAACGTATGGCTCACGTCGGCGCGAAACCAGCGCGGCTCGCGCAGTTCGACGACGCGCGCATCGCCGCAGATGTCGAGCGCCCACGACAGCACACCGTTGTCCGGCGCGACGAACCGCCAGCCGCCCGCTCCCGCGGCGATGCCCCGGCGCGCGGTGCCGACTCCCGGGTCGACGACGGCAACGTGCACCGTCCCCGGCGGGAAGTGGCGGAACGCCGTCCGCAGGAGCCACGCGCCCGCGCGCACATCCTGCGGCGGCACTTCGTGCGTGAGGTCGACCACCCGCGCCGCCGGCGCGATGCCGGCGATGACGCCCTTCATGATGCCCGCGTACGCATCGCGCGAGCCGAAGTCGGTGAGCAGCGTGATCAGCGGCGGACCGGCCATGGCGCTCGATCTTACCCGCATCGCGCTTCACCGCTCCCGGCGCGCGGCACTATACTCTCGGCACATCGGGCTGCGAGGCGACGGAGGCGGGCGTGAGCACGGACGGGCAGCATCCGGGGCCGCTGGCGGGCGTGCGTATCCTCGAGTTCTCGGAGATCATCGCCGCGCCGTTCGCGGGCATGCTGCTCTCGGACATGGGCGCGGAGGTCACCAAGGTCGAGCCGCCGGCGGGCGACCCGTGGCGCGGCTTCCAGCCCCTCGGCCTCCGCGAGGGCCGCGGCTACATCTCCCTCAATCGCGGCAAGCGGGGCGTCATGCTCGACCTCAACGCGCCGGAGGCGCAGGAGGTCGTACACCGCCTCGTCGCGGAGATGGACGTCGTGATCATCAACTACCGCCCGGACGTGGCGGCGAAGCTGCGCATCGACTACCCGACGCTCTCGGCGCTGAACCCGCGGTTGATCTACTGCGACAACACGGCGTTCGGGCGCCGCGGCCCGTACGCGCACCGCCCCGGCTACGACATCATCGCGCAGGCGGTCACCGGGCTGATGGCGGTCGAAGGGCGGCAGGACCCCGGCGGTGCGCCGTTGCTCAACGCCATCCCCTCGGCCGACCTGAGCACCGGCCTGGCGATGGCGTGGTCGGTCTGCGCCGCCCTCTACGCGCGCGAGCGCACGGGGCGCGGGCAGTGCATCAGCACGACGCTGATGGGCAGCGCCGTCGGCATCCAGAACACGCGCATCATGTCGATCGAGGCGACGGACACGGAGGCGCGCGAGGCGGCGCTCGCGAAGGTGCGCGCGCTGCGCCGGGACGGCGCCTCGTACAAGGAGCAGATCGAGGCGATGACCGGGCTGCGGCCGGCCTTCGGCAACATCTACTACCGCTGCTACCGCACCGCGGACGGCTTCATCGCCGTCGGCTGCCTGAGCACGCCGCTGCGCAAGAAGCTGCTCGCCGCGACGGGGCTCCACGACTGGCGCGTCGGCAAGCGCCCGGACGAGATCGACTACCGCGACCAGGGAGTGCTCGACTACTGCACCGGGCTCGTGGCCGAGGCGGAGGCGCTCTTCGCATCGAAGACGTCCGACGAATGGCTGCGCATCCTCGACGCCGGCGGCGTGCCGGCCGGGCCGGTGCGCTTCACCGAGGAGCTGCTCGAAGACCCGCAGGTGCTCGAGAACAACTTCATCACCAGTGTCGAGCATCCCCTCATGGGGCCGGTGCGGATGGCGGGGCCGATGGTGCAGATGACGGAGACGCCGCTGCAGGTGCAGGGGCCGTCGCCGACGCTCGGCCAGCACACCGACGAAGTGCTGCGGGAGGCGGGTCTCGATGACGCCCGGATCGCCGAGCTGCGCGCGCGCGGCGTGCTGGGCAGCGAGCCCTCGGAGTAGGTCTACGCGGCGACCGACGCGCGCAGGCCGTTGGCGGCGGCCCGGTACAGGTCTTCGTAGCTCACGCCGTCCTTCCCGAAGGCCGCGACGCTCGTCTCGACGCTCTCGATCTCGCTGCGCAGCCGCTCGATGACGACGGGCGTGCTCCCCTGCTCCGTCTCAGGGAGGATGGCGATGAACCGCCCGTTCCCCAGGTAGCCGGCGACGTCGGTCGCCCGCAGGTTGCGGCTGAGCCAGTCGGCGAGCTTGGACCGCGCCTCCCAGCCGGCGTCGCGACTCCCGGGCTCGACGAGCATGAGCGACATGGGCCGCTTGTAGCGCGCCGCGCGGTCGCACTCCTCCTCGCCGCGCAGCGCGATGTACCAGTGGGCGAAGAGCCCGGTCTCCCGCTCGTAGATCACGAGCCGGCGCCCGGACTGCGCCTGCTCCGAGACCTTCTCGAGCAGCCGCGCCGGCGCATCGGACGCGTCGCGGCGCGCGAGGGTGCTCGCGCCGGCGAGGCCGGCGGCGGCGAGCGCCAGCGCGGCGACGGCGATGGGCGGGACGAAGAGCGCGGCGATCCCGGCGACGGCCATGACGAGGACGGCGAGCGCGAGCGCCGCGCTCGCCAGCCGCGCGCGGGAGATCGTCATGCCACGTCCTCCTCGTCCTCGTACTGCGCGCGCCGCTGCGCGCGGATGCGTTCGGCCTCCAGCCGCTGCTGCAGCGCCGCATCGATCAGCTCGCGGGAGGTGAATTCGTCGAGGTCGTGCAGCAGGGCGATGTCCCACTTCGGGCCATCGACCCGGCGGCCGTGCAGCCACATTTCGTCGCGCCAGCGGGCTGCGGCGACGCGGGCGATGTCGGCGATGGTCTCCGGGAGGATGATCAGGATGTCGCGCCGCCCTTCGTCCGCCCAGCCGACGAGGTCGGTGGTGCGCGCCGCGTTCATCGCCGCTTCCGCCGCGTTCTCGACGACGGCGGGCGAGAGCGCCTCGTCCGGGCGGAGGACCGGGGAGGCCTGCATCACGGCGAGCGGCCGGCCGTAGCGCCGCGCGCGCTGCACCTCCTCCTCGAGCCGGTGCTGGATGTACCAGCTCGCGAGGAGGGCGCCGTCGCGCAGGAGATGCGGGCCGTGCCCGCCGGGCGGCGCGGCCTCGGGCCTGGATTCGGGCGGGCGGAACCGCAGCCGCATGGCCTACCTCGTAGCTTCCCCCACTACTTGAGGTTTCGACAGTTCGGTATGGCCTCTGTATCCCCCCGGGGCGCCAGGCTGACCACCGAAGCCGGGGAGCGGGGGCTCACCCGCACACTTCCGCCCACCAGGCCGTGTTCCGCAGGCGCGTGCCCGAGAAGCACATCGTGCTCCGGATGACGGCGGGCCAGAGCTCGCGGAGCGACGGCATCAGGCGCAATTCGGCGCCCCCCGCGGCGACCGCCGCCAGGAGGTCCCCGACGGGCTCGACCGCCAGCGGCCGCACCGGCTCGCGGCTCACCCAGTGCCCGGCGACGGCATCGGCGAGGGCGAAGCTCGCGGGCGGAAGCTCGTAGCGGTACAGCGTGCACGACCGGATCGCGTCCAGCCACGCCGCCTCGACGGCGATCACCATGCGTGCGCCGACGCCGGCGAACCAGCGGTCGCGGTCCGCGGCCGTGGTCTGGGGCCCGGGCCAGAAGCAGGCGCGCGGGCAGTCGCGCGGGAAGCAGTACATCACCGCGTGCGCGTCATCGATCGCATAGACCAGCGGCTGCAGCCCGTCGCCGGCGCGGTGCGCCGGCACGTGCGGCTCAAAGACGCGGATCCCCGGATCCTCGCTGAAATGATAGAGGCGCATGATGAGCGGGCGCGCTACGCAACGTCGACCAGGCGCTCGCGCAGCGCTTCGATCAGCCCGGCGATGGGCACGCGCACCTGCGCCATGCTGTCGCGCTCGCGGATCGTGACCGCGTCGTCCGCTTCGACGGTCTGGAAGTCGATGGTCACGCAGAGCGGGGTGCCGACCTCGTCCTGGCGGCGGTAGCGCCGGCCGATGCTCTGCGCGTCGTCGTACTGCGTCATCCAGTGCTTGCGCACGAGCGCGTGCACTTCCCTGGCCTTCGGGGTCAGCTTCTCGTTGCGGCTGAGCGGCAGGATCGCCACCTTGATCGGCGCGATCGCCGGGTGCAGGCGCAGCACCACGCGCTTCTCGCCCTTCTCGTCGGTCTCCTCATCGTAGCCGTCGACGAGGAACGCCAGCATGCAGCGCCCGACGCCGAGCGCCGGCTCGACGACGTGCGGCACGATGTGCTCCTTGCGCTCCTCGTCGAAGTAGGTCAGCGCCTTGCCGCTGTGCTTCGCGTGCTGCGTCAGGTCGAAGTCGCCGCGGTGCGCGACGCCCTCCAGCTCCGCCCAGCCGATCGGGAACAGGTACTCGAAGTCGGACGTCGCCGACGAATAGTGCGAGAGCTCTTCCTGCGCGTGCGCGCGCACGCGCAGGCGGTCCATCTTCAGCCCGAAGCGCTGGTACCAGCGGCGCCGCTCCTCGATCCACTCCTCGTGCAGGCGGCGGGAGTCCTCCGGGTAGCAGAAGTACTCCATCTCCATCTGCTCCAGCTCGCGCACGCGGAAGATGAAGTTGCGGGGGGTGATCTCGTTCCGGAACGACTTGCCGATCTGCGCGATGCCGAACGGCAGCTTCTTGCGCGTGGTCGTCTGCACGTTCTCGAAGTTGACGAAGATGCCCTGCGCCGTCTCCGGCCGCAGGTAGACGCGCGCCGCGTCGTCCTCGACCGGCCCGACGAACGTGCGGAGCATGAGGTTGAACATGCGCGGCTCGGTGAACTGCCCGCGCGCGCCGCAGTGCGGGCAGACGTCGGACTCCAGCTCGTCCGCGCGGAAGCGCGACTGGCAGTTGCGGCAGTCCACCATCGGGTCGGTGAACGTCTCGACATGGCCGCTCGCACGCCAGACGTCCGGGTGCATCAGGATCGCGGCGTCGATGCCGACGATGTCGTCGCGCTCCTGCACCATTGCCCGCCACCAGGCGCGTTTGATGTTGTTTGCCATCTCGACGCCGAGCGGGCCGTAGTCCCAGGCGCCCTGCAGGCCGCCGTAGATCTCGCTGCTCTGGAAGACGAAGCCGCGCCGCTTGCAGAGGGAGACGATCGTCTCCATGTCGACCGCGGGGCGCACCACCGCCTCGCCGCCTGCGTCCGTCACGTGAACCTCCCGCCCTGGGTGGGCGATGACCCATCGCCGCGACGACGCCCCCGGCCGCCGGCGTGCACGGCAGGGTAACAAACCGGCGCGCAGGCCGGGATGCGCCGCCCGGCGCGTCGATTGACACCCTCTCCGGGGCAGGACTACGATGCGCGCAGATGCGCGAGAACGGCAGCGACGGCGGCGCGATGCCCGGCGATGCGGAGCTCAAACTCGTCGTCATCATCGCTTCGGACGCCGACGCCGAGAAGCTGATGAAGAAGCTCGTCGAGCAGGGCTATCCGGCGACGAAGATCAGCAGCACCGGCGGCTTCCTGCGCAAGGGCAACGCGACCATCCTCTCCGGGGTCGAAGCGAACGAGGTCGACGGCATCGTCGCCATGGTGCGCGCGGAGTGCTACGCGCACAGCGAGTACGTCCCGGTGCAGACGCTGCCGTTCTTCGGCGAAGGCTCCGTCCTCCAGGAGCCGATCGAGGTGCGCACCGGCGGCGCCATCGTCTTCGTCCTCAACGTCGAGCGCTTCGAGAAGACGTAACGCGCGGGGCCGCGCCCCTGCCGCCGTAGTGGTGAGCTGAGGGATCGCCTGCCCCTCTCCCGGCATGGTGCCTGCCTATCCCGCGGGCCCTGCGAGGGTGTGGGTGTTCCGGGAAACAGCCACCGGAGCGCCCCGAGCAAGCCGGCTGCGCCCCCTGCACCGGGCGGGTGAGCCGCCGACTCCTGATGCGGATTAGCACTCCTCGTTCGCCGCGCTCCGGGGCTCGGCCGCGCTCCGCGACGGAAACAATGACGCCGGGGCGGTCGACAGCGCGCTCCTGGCGGATTCACGAGAGAGTTGCGCCCTGCAAACGATCGATCTGTCACCAAGCAGGAGGTACAGGGGGGCGGAGCCCCCGGCGGATTGGGGGTGTCCCCCAGCGCTTCCCAATCCTTGAATTGAACCACCGAGCAGCGCGATAGGATGCGATCTCCGCCCGAGCAACGACCGGCGGGGGTAGCATGGGCGCGGGCAACGGCTGGAGTCTGCATGCACGCGAACGCCTCGCTCGATGACATCGCCGCGTTCCTCGACCGCCTGCTCGACGCGCCGCGCTACGCCGCCGCCGAGCCCGACTCGAACGGCCTGCTCTACCGCGCCGGCCCCGGCGTCTCGAAGGTCGCCGTTGCGGTGAGCGCCTCGATCGCGGCGATCGTCGGGGCGGCGAAGGGCGGCGCGCAGCTCCTCGTCGTGCACCACCCGTCGTGGGAGGCGGTCGACCTGCACCTGCGCGCGGAGAAGCTCGCCGCGCTCGAGGCCGCGACGGTCTCGCTCTACGCCGCGCACGCGTCGCTCGACTGCGCCCCCGGCGTCGGCAACGCGCACGTCCTCGCGGGGCTGCTCGGCGTGCGCATCGAGGAAACGTTCCTCGACTATCACGGCGGCCACGCCGGCGTCATCGGCGCGGCAGACGGCACGTTCGAGGACTTCGTGCTGGCCGCGTCGCGCGAGCTGGGCGTGCAGGTCGAAGCGCAGCGCTACGGCAGGGCGTTCGGGCGCGTCGCCATCGTGCCCGGCGGCGGCGGCAACACCGCGGAAGTCGACGCGGCGCGACGGCTCGGCGCCGACACCTATCTCACGGGCGAGGGCGGCATGTTCAGCCGCATGTTCGCCAAGGAGTGCGGCATCAACCTCGTCTTCGGCACGCACTACGCCACGGAGGCGCCCGGCATCCGCAATCTCGGCCAGCTCATCAGCGACGAGGCTCAGGTGCCGTGGGAGTTCATCGCCGAGTCGCCGGACGTGTTCTGATGGCCTCGCCCGAGACGACGGCCGACCTGCTCGCGCGCGTCCGGCGCATCGAGATCCGCGCGCGGCGGCTCGTCGGCGCGGCGTTCCTCGGGGAATACCAGAGCGTGTTTCGCGGCCGCGGACTCGAATTCGCCGAGGTGCGCCCGTACGTCGAGGGCGACGACGTGCGCGCGATCGACTGGAACGTGACCGCGCGCATGGCCGCGCCCTACGTGAAGACGTACGTCGAGGAGCGCGAGCTGACGGTGATGCTGCTCGTCGACGTCAGCGCGTCGTCGCTCTTCTCCAGCATCGGCGAAAGCAAGCGCGAGCTGGCGGCCGAAGTGGCGGCGGCGCTCGCCTGGGCCGCCGTCGCGAACAACGACCGCGCGGGCCTGCTCGCCTTCAGCGACCGCATCGAGCTCTTCGTGCCGCCGGCGAAGGGCCGGCGCGCGCTCCTGCGCATGCTGCGGGGGCTGCTCGCGCTCGAGCCGGCGGGCGCCGGCACCGACGTCGGCGCGGCGCTCGCGTGGCTCGTGCGCGTGGTCCCGCGGCGCGCGCTCGTCTTCGTCCTCTCGGACTTCTTCGACGAGGGGTTCGAGGCGCAACTCCGCGCCGCGGCCGCCCGCCACGAGATCATCGCGCTCACGCTCAACGACCGCCGTGAGCGCGCGCTGCCCGACGCCGGCCTGATCGAGCTGGAGGACGCCGAGGCGGGCGGGCGCGTGACCGTCGATTCCTCGAGCGCCGCGGTGCGCGCCGCCTGGGCCGATCGCGGCGCGGCGATGCGCGAGCGCCGGCGCAGGCGCCTCGCCGCGGCCGGGGTGCCGGAGGTGGCGCTCGAGACGGGCGCGCCGTACCTCCCGCCGCTCCTGCGCTACTTCCGCAGCCGCATCCGCTGAGGCTGCGCCATCGGGCAGCGCGCGCTACGCTCCCGCCCGTGAAGGTCATCGTCTCCTCGCGCGTCGCGAAGGAGTACGGCGCGCGCATTCGCCGCGCCGTCCCGCGCGTGCGCCTCGCGGTGCCGGAGGTGCGCGACGGCGCCGTCGCCTGGACCGCCGACCCGGCCGGCGCGGACGCCTGCTGCTTCTCGGAGGACCTCTGGCAGGAAGAGGAGCAGCGGCGGCTCGTGCTGCCGCACCTCTTCCGCATCCAGGGACTGCGCTGGCTGCATACCTTCAGCGCCGGCGTCGATGCGCCCGTCTTCCAGGTGCTGCTCGACCGCGGCGTCATCCTCACGAACTCGTCCGGCGCGACGGCGAAACCCATCGCCCAGTACGTGATCGCGATGATGCTGCACCGCGCGAAGCGCATCGCCGAGCTCGGCGAGCAGCAACGCCGCCGCGAATGGCGCGAGCTCCCGGCCGACGAGCTGACCGGCCGCACGGCGGGCATCGTCGGCACCGGCGCGATCGGCGGCGAGGTCGCGCGGCTGGCGAAGGCGTTCGGGATGCACGTGATCGGCGCGCGGCGCAGCGAGCGGCGGGCGCGCTGGGTCGATGAGCAGGTGACGCCGAAGCAGCTCCCGCGCCTGCTCTCGCGCAGCGACTACGTCGTCCTCGCCTGCCCGCTGACGAAGGAGACCGAGGGCATGATCGGGGAGCGCGAGCTGCGCGCGATGAAGCCGACCGCCACGCTGATCAACATCGCCCGCGGGCGCGTGGTGCAGGAGGACGCGCTGGTGCGCGCGCTGCGCGAGGGCTGGATCGCCGGCGCCTGCCTCGACGTCTTTGCGACGGAGCCGCTGCCCGAGGACAGCGAGCTGTGGTCGATGCCGAACGTCGTCGTCACGCCGCATAACTCGGGCTTCTCGCCGCTGAACATGGACCGCGCGATGGCGCTCTTCCTCGACAACCTCGAGCGCTTCGCCGCCGACCGCCCGCTGCGGAACCGCGTGCGCAGCACCGGATAGGATGCTGGGCTGGTCACCCGCCCGGGCCGTCTGACCCGCGGACCTACACCGGCTTGTCGCCCGGCACCGGGATCACGGCGCCCGTGACGCGCGCGGCGGCGTCGGAGCAGAGGAACGCGACGAGCTCGGCGACGTCTTGCGGCGAGTTGCCTGCGCCCTCCGGGCGCTGGCCGCGCACGGCGGCGAGCGCCTCATCGAGCGTGATGTACGGCGTCGGCCCGGGCGCGACGGCGTTCACCGTGATGCCGTGCGCGACCTCGAGCGGTGCGACCGTGCGCGTGAGCCAGTGGCGCGCGGCCTTGCCGAGCGGATAGTCGAGCGGCGCCTGCGGGGGCCCGAAGCGCCAGTCGTCGGCGCCGTGGCCGCCGATGCTCACGAAGCGCCCCCAGCCGCGGTCGCGCATCTCCGGCAGCGCGGCGCGCAGGAGCAGGAACGTCGCGAACACCTCCTCCTCCAGCACGCGGCGGAAGTGGCCGGGCGGGACCTGCGCCAGGTCCTGCGGCTTCCACGACCCGCCGGCGCTGTTGACGACGATATCGACGTGCCCGAACCGCTCGCGCGCGGCGGCGAACAGCGCGTCCACCTCGACCGCGTCGCTCACATCGGCCCGGTAGGGCAGCGCCTCGCGCCCGAGCAGCTCGACGGCCGCGACGACGCGACGGGCGCGGTCGCTGTCGGAGCGATAGTTCAGCACGACGGCGGCGCCCTCGCGCGCCAGGGTCAGGGCGATGCTTCGCCCCATCCCGTCGCCGGTCGCGCCGGTGACCAACGCCGTCCGTCCTTCGAGCGTCATGCGGGAGCATAGGCGCGACCGCCCGCGAACCGCTACAGTCCCGGCGTGGAAGCGGGACTGCGGGGCAAGGCGGCCCTCGTCACCGGCGGCACGCGCGGCATCGGCAGGGCGATCGCGCTCGCGCTGGCCGCCGAGGGCGTTGACGTCGCGGTCAACTACTCCCGGAGCGCGGAGCACGCCGAGCGCGTCTGCGACGAGGTCCGGGCATGCGGCGCACGGGCGCTCGCCGTGCAGGCGGACGTCGGTGACCGCGATGCCGTCTTCGCGATGGTGAAGCGCGCCGCCGGCGAGTTCGGGCGGCTCGACGTACTGGTGAACAGCGCAGCCCGCGGCCTCGAGCGCCCGCGGGCGGCGATCGACTCGCTTCCGAAGCACCTGCGCCACACGATGGACGTGAACCTCTTCGGCCCCTGGTTCGCGGCGCAAGCGGCGGCGCCGCTGATGCGCGAGGGCGGCGCCATCGTCAACCTGCTCAGCCCGGGCTCCGACCGCTATCTGCCGAAGTACGCCCCCGTCGGCGTCTCGAAGGGCGCGCTGGAGTCGCTGACGAAGTACCTGGCGGTCGAACTGGCCCCGCGCGGCATCCGGGTCAACGGCGTCTCCGCCGGCCTCGTCGCCGAGACCGACGGCGTGCGCATGCTCGATACGGCAATGGTCGCCGAGTACGAGGCGCGGGTGCCGGCCGGGCGCCAGGTGCGCCCGCAGGACGTCGCCGATGCGGTGCTCTTCCTCGCCTCGCCCGCGGCGAGCATGATCGTCGGCCAGGTGATCCTGGTCGATGGTGGCTACTCGCTCCTCGGCACCTGACGCCGACGCAGGCCGAACGGCCCTGATCCGCGGGAACCACGGCACGTCCCGCTCTCGAGGCTGGCCGCTAGCCTGACCCCGTGCCTGCCTTCCGGCCAGACGCGCTGACGCTCTTGCTCCTCGACGACCATGAGCGCGCCCGCCGCGCCCTCGCGCGGTCGCTTTCGGCCGACCCGCAGGTAGCGCTCGCCGGGGAGACGGACGACGTCCGCGAGGCCCTGCGCCTCGTCGAGGCGGCGTCTGCCCACGCGGTCCTCCTGGATATCCGGCGCGCGGACGGCGGCGGCATCGCCGCCCTGACGGCGCTCGCGTCGATGCCGGCGCCGGTGCGACCGGTGGTGATCGTCCACGGCGCCTTCTTCGAGCCCGAAGTCTGGCGGCAGGCAAACGCCGCCGGCGCCGACGACTGGCTCGTGAAGCAGATCGACGTGCGTCTGCTGGTGGCGCGCATACACGCCGCCGTCCGTCGCGTCCTGCCGCCCGAGCGCTGGCCCCGCCTCGACTGATCGCAAGGGAGCGGCGGCAAGCTCCGGTCGATGGGGGTGGTCCGGAACCTGCACGCCGCTCCGCCCGGTCTAACGCCCCGCCCACGCCCGCAGTGACGGCCGCCGCGGCGCCGATTCCGCCCTCCCCGACGCTCGGCTATGATTGCGCCGCGCCCGGCGGCTGCGGGCGCGCGGCGAAAGAGCGGCGAGCGTGCGGCCACGCATCGGCGTCATCGGCGCGGGCCTCATGGGCGCCGCGCATGGCAAGTCGGTCCACTTCTGCCTGAAGAACGGGCTGATCGACGGCGAGTTCGTCGCGCTCGCCGAACCGGACCCGGAGCGCAGGGCCGCCTACGCCGCGCGGGCGGGCGTCTCGTTCGTCACGGCGGACGCCGCCGAGCTGATCGCCTCCCCGGACGTCAACACGGTCTACATCTGCACCCCGACGGTCCACCACAAGGCGCTCGCCCTCGAGGCGCTCGGTCGCGGCAAGGCGTTGTTCTGCGAGAAGCCGCTCGCGTTCAATGCCGGCGACGCCGCCGTCATGGCCGAGGCCGCGCGCAAGGCCGGGGTCACGCACCAGGTCGGCCTGGTGCTCCGCTACGCCGCCGTCATCAACGTCCTGCGCGAGCTGCTCGCGGCGCCCGAGATGGGACGCCCGATGACCGCCGTGATGGTCGACGACCAGTACTTCCCGACGCAGGGACGCTACGCGAGCACCTGGCGCGGCGATGCGCGCCTGGTCGGCGCCGGCACGTTGCTCGAGCACGCGATCCACGACGTGGACATGCTCCTCTGGTTCTTCGGTCCGGTGACGCACGTCTACGGCACGACGCGCCACTTCTTCGAGAAGGAGGGGGTGGAGGACGTCAGCAACGCGGTGCTGGAGTTCGCGTCGGGCGTCGTCGTGAGCCACACGTCGATCTGGCACAACCTGCTCCATCGTGGATCGAGCCGGCGCCTGACGCTCGTCTGCGAGGACGGCCAGCTCGGTTACGAGGACGACGACTGGGCCGGGCCGGTCTGGACCGACACGAACGCGCTCGCGGAGCGGACGCAGCTCTCGGAGACCGAGGTCGTGCGCCGATTCGTCGCGCAGCTCGAGTTGCACGGCCTGGGCGTCGGGCGCCTGCTCTCAGCCGTCACGCCCGAGTACCACGGCCAGGATTACCTGCTCGAGGACTACGCCTTCCTGCGAGCGGTGAGCGAGGATCGCCCGGCGTCCCCCGACTTCGGCGTCGCCGTCGAGGCGCACCGCGTGGTCGACGCTGTCTACGCATCGGCGCGCTCCGGCGAGCGCATCGCGCTGGACTGAGGGAGGGCGCGTGGCGGACTTCGACCTCGTCATCCGCGGCGGCACGGTCATCGATGGCAGCGGCGCGCCCGGCCGCACGGCCGATGTCGCGATCACCGGCGACGCGATCGTCGCCATCGGTGAGGTGCGCGGCCGCGGCGAGGCGGAGCTGGACGCCGGCGGGCTCGCCGTCGCGCCCGGCTTCATCGATGTCCACGCGCACGACGACGCGGCGGTCGTCCGCGACCCGCGCGTGGACTTCAAGGTGATGCAGGGCGTGACGACGGACGTGGTCGGGAATTGCGGCGCCGGCGTCGCACCGGCGAGCGACGAGTTTCGCCGCTACTACGCGACGGGCATGGCGCCGATCCTCGGCGACTCGCCGCTCCCCTGGACGACGACCGCGGAGTACTTCGCCGCCGTCGATGCCGCGCACCCGGCCTGCAACGTTGCCGCGTACGTGCCGCACGGCGTGCTGCGCTTCGCGGCGATGGGCCTCGAGCGCCGCGAGCCGTCCGAGCGCGAGCTCGAGCGGATGCGCGAGCTGCTCGACGAGGGCATGCGCGCCGGCGCCATCGGCATGTCCACCGGCCTCGTCTACGTCCCGGGCACCTTCGCCCGCACCGATGAGCTGGCGGCGCTCGCGTCGGTCGTCGCGCGCTACGGCGGCATCTACACCAGCCACATCCGCAACGAGGGCGAGGGCCTGCTCGACGCCGTCGCCGAGGCGATCGCCGTCGGCGAGCGCGGCGGCTGCGGCGTGCAGATCTCCCATCACAAGGCGGCCGGCGCGAACTGCTTCGGCATGACGAAGGCCTCGCTCGCGCGCATCGCGGAGGCGCGCGCCCGCGGCCTCGACGTCACGATCGACGTCTATCCCTACGTGGCCTCGAGCTCCTCGCTCGCCGCGATGTGGCGGCTCGGTCGCGAGCGGGCGTTCGAGAGCGCGCCGGCGATCATCGCCAGCGTCAAGCACCAGCACGAGAAGTACGAGGGAAGGTACGTCAGCGATATCGCGGCCGAGATGGACCTGCCCGTCGGCGACGCGATCCGGCGCCTGCTCGAGGAGGAGGAGAACTCGCCGAGCGTGATCATGTTCATCATGGACGAGGACGACGTGCGGCGCGTGGTCGCTGACGAGCACTGCATGGTCGGGTCCGATGGCCTGCCTTCCGGCGGGAAGCCGCACCCGCGCCTGTATGGCACCATGGCGCGCGTCATCCAGCAGTATGTCCGCGAGCAGCCGGCGCTGACGCTCGAAGAGGCGGTGCGCAAGATGACCTCGCTGCCCGCCGCGAAGCACCGGCTCGGGCGCCGCGGCATGCTGCGCACCGGCTGGCACGCGGACGTGGTCGTCTTCGACCCGGCGACGGTCGAGGACATCGCCACCTATACCGAGCCGCGCCAGTATCCCCGCGGCATCGAGTACGTCGTGGTAAACGGGCAGGTGGCGGCCGAGCGCGGACGCCAGACCGATGCGCGCGCCGGCCGGATGCTGCGCCGCGAGCCAGCGCCCGCATGACCCCCGCGGCGCGCCGCCGATCGAGCGCCAGGTGCGCCGCGCCCTCGGCGCGCACGCCGAGGCGACCGACTTCGGTTCGGTCGAGTGGGCCGCGCGCGAGGGCGACCCGCCGGGAGCCGAGCAGACGGTGGGCCTCGCGGTGTTCGATGCCGGCAAGGGGAATGTCGAGCACATCCACCCGGACTGCGACGAGGTCGTTTACGTGCTCGATGGCGAGGTCGAGCACTCGCTCGGAGATGCGCGCGTGACGTTGCGCGCTGGCGACCTGATCGTCGTGCCGCGCGGCGTGCCTCACCGGCTCGTCAACCGCGGCGATGCGCCGGTGCGGACGTACATCGTCTTCTCGTCGCCGGTGCGGCGGTTCGAGCCGACCGGCCGCTGAATTCGGGCGCCGCCCGGCGGCGGGAGGTCAGGCTATCGCTTCGGGTGCACGACCAGCACAGGCGCGACGCCCGAGCGGATCACCTGCTCCGTCGTCGAGCCGAACAGCGCGTGCGTGAGGCCGCCGCGGCTGTGCGTCGCCATGACGATCAGGTCGACCCGTTCCGCCTCCGCCCGTTCGATGATCGTCGCCGCCGCGTCCGGGGCGACATGCGCCTCGACCTCGTAGTGGGGCCCGGCGGGCAGGCGTCCGACGAGCGTGCGCAGGTAGTCCTCGAGCTCGTGCGCGCGCCGCTCGACGGCCTGGCCCTTCGTCTCGGCGAAATCCGGCGCCGGCGCCTGCACGATGACGCCGGTCCCGCGGCCGAGCAGGTCGTCCGACGCCGCGATCGGGATCTCGCGCACGCCGCGCCGCCGCCCGCGCGGCTCGTCCGCTACGGCGAGCAGCGTGATCTCGGCGTTTGGTAGCCCGGCGATGATCGCCAGTTCCCGCAGCGTCGACTCGGCGAACTCCGAGCCGTCGAATGTTGCCAGTACCTTCATCGCAGTCCTCCCTCGGTGCCTAGCGCGCCACGAAGCCGCCGTCGACGGGGATGACGGCGCCCGTGACAAACGAGGCCTCGTCGCTCGCCAGGAAGAGCGCGAGCGCGGCGACCTCCTCGGGCCGGCCGAGGCGCCCGACCGGTTCCATCTCCGTGAACGCCGCCTGCGTCGCCGCGTCCGGCGCCGCCCGGCGCACCATCGGCGTGTCGATCACGCCCGGGCAGAGGCAGTTGACGCGGATGCCCTGGTGCGCGTACTCGAGCGCGGCCGTGCGCGTGAGCTGCACCACGCCGCCCTTCGATGCGCAGTACGCGGGGATGCCCGCGAAGCCGACGAGCCCGGCGACGGAGGCGTTGTTCACGATCGCGCCGCCGCCGTGCCGCAGCATCTCCGGGATCGCGTAGCGGCAGCCGAGAAAGGTGCCGGTGAGGTTGATCGCCAGCACCCGGTCCCACTCGTCGAGCGTCGTCTCGCCCGTCGGCGTGCCCATGTGCCCTTCGATGCCCGCGTTGTTGAACAGCACGTCGAGCCGCCCCCAGGTGTCCACGGCGGCCTGCACCATCGCCCGCGCGTCGTCCTCCGATGAGACGTCCGCACGCACGGCGATCGCGTCGCCGCCCGCGCGGACGATCTCCTGGGCGACGGCGCCCGCGGATTCCCCGTTCCAGTCGGCGGCGACGACGTGCGCACCTTCCGCCGCGAAGAGCAGCGCGCTCGCCCGGCCGATGCCGGACCCCGCGCCGGTGACGATGGCGACCTTGTCCTCGAGCCTGCGCATCACGACCCTCCCGCTGTTGCTGTCCGCAGTATCCCGCGCGATGCCCGAGGCGCGTGAGTGCGGATCGGCACCCAGCCCGGGCGACGCTCGGCCCTGATATCATCCGCGGGTGAAGCTGCGGACGCTCACGCTGGAGCGCCGGGGCGCCGTCGCCGAGTTGCGCCTGGGGCGCCCGGAGCGCGGCAGCCCGATTGACCTCGCGCTGCTCGATGAACTCGACGCGCTGACGGCGGACCTCGATGCCGACCCCGGCGTCCGCGCGCTGCTCATCACCTCCGCCCGCGAGATCTTCTCGCACGGCTGGGACATGGCGGAGCCGCCGGCGACGGCGACGACATCCGGCCGGCTCGCGTTCCGCTGTCTCGAGGAGATGGGGATCCCGGCCGTCGCCTGTATCGAGGGCGACGCGGTCGGCGCCGGGCTCGAGCTCGCCCTGGCCTGCGACGTGCGCATCGCCGGCGAAGGCGCGACCTTCGCGGTGCCCGACGTGGCGATGGGCACGATGCCCACGGCCGGCGCGACGCAGCGCCTGCCGCGCCTCGTCGGCCGCGCGAAGGCCGCCGAAATGTTGCTCCTGGGCGCCCGGCTCGACGCTTCGGATGCCCTCGCCTGCGGCCTCGTGAATCGCGTCGTCCCGCCGGGCGCGACGGTCGCCGCGGCGGAGGAGTTCGCGGCGCGCGTCGCCGCTCGCGGGCCGCTCGCCGTCCGCTACGCCAAGGAGGCGATGCTGCGCGGGCTCGATATGCCGCTCGAGCAAGCGCTCCGCTACGAGACCGACCTCACCGTCATCCTGCAGACGACGGAGGACCGGGCGGAGGGCGTCCGCGCCTTTCTCGAGAAGCGGCCGCCGGATTTCGGCGGCCGCTAGCCGCGATTTTTCTCGGGTTAGCCCGTCACCTTTTCCGCGGGCCGGCGGTTAGTCGGGTTGGACGAAGACGGCGACGGGCCACCCCCATCGACCGGGCCGGATTCGTTCCAGTCTCAGCCCTGTACGCCGGTCCCGGGCCACCCCCATCGACCGGGGCCGGCGCACGCGGCTACACCCCAACCGACGCGCGTACACTGACCCCTGTGACTGCTCCCGAGCCGCGCGCCGGCTTGTGCTCCGTATGCGCGCACGCGCGCGCCGTGGTCTCGGCGCGTGGTTCGCGTTTCGTGCGCTGCGCGCGCTCGCTGACCGACCCGCGCTTCCCCAAGTACCCGCGGCTGCCGGTCGAGCGCTGCGCCGGCTTCGAGCGGCGCGCGCCCGGACCTCCCACGGACGACGCTTGACGGATCCTGCACCGAAAGCCCCGTCTCGTTGACCGTCCTGGCACGCTGAACCTATACTCTTGCGCTTATCAGCGCTTTCCTCGCGCGCATGCCGTCACCCACCACGGAGGTCCCGGTCATGGAAGATGTCTTCATCGTCAGCGGCGCCCGCACCCCCATTGGCAAGTTCCAGGGCGCGTATTCGAACCTCCCGGCTTCGGACCTCGGGGCGATCGTGATCAAGGCGGCGGTGGAGCGCGCCGGCCTGAAGCCGGAGCACGTGGACCAGGTCGTCCTCGGTTGCGTCGGCCAGGTCATGGAGGACGGCTACATCTCCCGGCACGCCGCCGTGAAGGCGGGCATGCCCATCGAGACGCCCGCCGTCACGGTCAACCGCATCTGCGGGAGCGGCCTCGAGGCGATCAACACCGGCGCCCGCTACATCCAGACCGGCGACGCGGCCGTCGTCGTGGCGGGCGGCGCCGAGAACATGACGATGATGCCGTACTACCTGCGTCAGGCGCGCGGCGGCTACCGCATGGGCAACGGCGTCCTCGAAGACGGCATCCTGCACCTTCTCGGCGACCCGTTCAGCAAGGCGCACATGGGCATCACTGCCGAGAACCTGGCCGAGAAGTACGAGGTCTCGCGCGAAGCGCAGGACGAGGTGGCGATGCGCTCGCAGGAGCGCGCCGCCGCCGCCATCGCCGCAGGCAAGTTCAAGGACGAGATCGTCCCGGTCGAAGTGAAGGCGGGCAAGGAGACGGTGACGATCGACACCGACGAGCACCCGCGCCAGACGACGATGGAGGCGCTCGCCAAGCTGCGGCCGGCCTTCAAGGAGGGCGGCATGGTGACCGCGGGCAACGCCAGCGGCATCAACGACGGCGCGGCCGCCGTCGTGCTCGCGGGCGCCGAGAAGGTGCGCGAGCTCGGCCTGAAGCCGCGACTGCGGCTCGTCGCGCGCGCCGAATCGGGCGTGGAGCCGTCGGTGATGGGCGAAGGGCCCGTGCCGGCGGTGCAGAAGGTGCTCGCGAAGGCGGGCATGACCATCGACCAGATCGATCTCGTCGAGCTGAACGAGGCGTTCGCCTCGGTCGCGGCGGCGTGCAGCACGGCGCTCCGCCTGGACCCCGAGAAGACGAACGTGAACGGCGGCGCGATCGCGCTCGGCCACCCCGTCGGCGCGACGGGCGCGATCCTGACGGTCAAGCTGATGTACGAGATGGAGCGCCGGGGCGCGCGCTACGGCCTCGTCAGCCTTTGCATCGGCGGCGGCCAGGGCATCGCATCGATCTTCGAGCGCGTGTAGCGGACGACGCCGCGAAGTGACGAAAAGGGCGCCTTCGGGCGCCCTTTTCTGCGGCGATCGCAGCCTCGCCGGGGCATCTTTCGATACCCCCCGATTTCTTTCGCGTTTATGCGCCATACCGGCGGGATCTTGTGAAATCAGGTTCAAACATGGGCTGCCGCCTGCCCGCCGGTCCGATCTGATCAGCAAGATATTTCGCATTCCTACCTATTTCGGGCTTGCTCACTGACCTCTCGCGGCTATAATCCGCCTGTTTTGCGCCCTGTCCTGGGGGCGCTTGACGGGCCTGCTCCCGGCGGGCCATGCGCGCAACTGACCCCGCCACTGGTTCATAAGGAGGAAGTGCTGAGTTATCGAGGCTTCGTTTCTGGCGCCAGAACGGCAGTGACGCTGTTCTCGACCGCCACGGCGGTGGGGCTGGCGCTCGCGAACGACCGGAGACTCACACCCGTCTTCGTCGATTACGCACCCACGAGGACGCCGACGGCCGGGATGGGCCCGAAGGCGCCTTCACTTCCGATCCCGCGCGGCCTTCCCCGCGTGTTGCCGCAGGTGCGAGAGGAGATCGCCCGCCGCATGGCGATCGCGGCGGCGCTTGGCCTCGCCGCCATCCTGCTGGTCGCCGTCATCCCCGCCGTCACCGCGCTCGTCTCGAGCGCGCGCACGCCGGGGACGCCGCCGGCGCTCTACGGCCCGCCGATCGAGCTGCGTGCGGCGTCCGGCGCGGGGGGCGACTACCTGCGCGCGTACGCCGACTCGGCGCCGTCCGCCGGCGAGCTCGGGGCGGCGGTGATCGCCGGCGCCGAGGAGCAGCACCGGTGGGACGTCCTGCGCGCCATGGTATCGCTCGCCGGGCAAGGCCAGGCGAGCGCGCGCGCCGGCGCATCGGCCGCCACCACGCGCAGCGCCGCGGCAGCGCCGATGACGCTGAACGGCGCCTCCGGCTACGCTCCCGGCACCGTCCTCCACGCCCGCATCACGATCTACGGCTGCTCCGGTCCGGGCGGCGGCTTCTGCGGCAACATGTCGAGCGGCGCCCCGGCCTTCGAGGGCGCGGCCGCCTGCAGCAGCAACCTGCCGATGGGCACGAAGCTGACGATCGCCGGCGACCCGACCGGGCGCGTCTACGAGTGCCTGGACCGCGGTAACCTCGCCTCGACGTGGATCGACGTGTTCTTCAACGACACGTCGGCCGGCATGGCGTGGCAGAGCGCGCTCGGCACGACCATGGCCGACATCACCATCGTGAACTGACGTTTCCGCTTCGCGCGGGCAGGGCGGAAGGCCGGGCGCGACCGTCCGGCCTTCCGCTTCTCTCCTGCTATCCTGCGCCCATGCCCGTCCGCACCGTCACCGCGCGCACCGGGGGTGCGCGCGGCCGCCGGAAGCGCGCGCCGGTCGCGGAGGTCATCCTCCGGCTCGACGACGCGTACGGCATACCGGAGTGGCGGCCGCACCGCGACCCGCTGGCCGAGCTGGTGCTGACGATCCTCTCGCAGAACACGTCGGACGCGAACTCCGGCCGCGCCTTCGTCCGGTTGCTCGAGCGCTTTCCGTCCTGGGACGACGTGGCCGGCGCGCCGCTCCCCGAAGTCATCGACGCGATCCAGCCGGGCGGGCTCGCGCCGACGAAGGCGCCGCGCATCCAGGCGGTCCTGCGCGAGGTGCGCGAGCGCACCGGCGGCTATGACCTCGGCTTCCTGGCCGGACTTCCGCTCGAAGACGCGCGCGCGTGGCTGCGCGCGCTGCACGGAGTCGGCCCCAAGACCGTCGCCTGCGTGCTGCTCTTCGCGCTCGGCCGCCCGGCGATGCCCGTCGACACGCACGTATTTCGCGTCGCGACGCGGCTCGGCCTGGTCCCGGATCGCGCGGGCAAGGCGGCGATGACGGCGGAGAAGGCGCATGACCTGCTCGAGCGCACGGTGCCGGAGCATGACTTCTACGCGTTCCACATCGGCCTGATCAAGCACGGGCGCCGCGTCTGCACCGCGCAGCGCCCTTCGTGCCCGGGCTGCGTGCTCCGCGACCTCTGCCCGAGCGCCCTGCGCTTTCACCCGGAGCTCGGCAGCCACACACGGCGGCCGTAGTCCGACCGTCTCCCGAAGGTTGGGCCGATCGGCTCTCTCCGCGAATCACTCGCAGGCGTATCGTAAGCGCGCTTCGAGACGCGTACGGGACGCCAGCCAGGAGTCCCCGTCCATGAAACCGCCCGCCAACGCACGTCGCGCGGCACCGGCGCACCCCCGCCCGCCGGCCGCATCCCGCCCGGTGCGCTTCCCCGTCGTCGTGCGCGCGAGCTTCCGGCGACTCGAGCGCCGGCAGGCGGCCGGGTAACCCGAGGGGGAATCCGGTCACCACCCCGCCAGAGAGGCGGCGTCCTTCGGGATGCCGCCTCTCCCCGCTTCTGCTTCGCCTCGCCCGGTCGTCCTTGACCGCAGGGCGCCCCGGGCCCATAATGTCGACTAAATCGATAGACTATTCGACATTCCGCCACAGCGGAGGTCCCTCATGGTCGCGCAACTGCCCCGCAGCGAGTTCGCCCAGGACAAGTCGGACGACCCGATCGTCCGCGCCGAGATCGACAACTTCGAGAAGGAGGCGCTCGCCTGGCGCGCCGGGGGCGGCCTGGGCGATGACTTCCGCCCCTTCCGGCTCCAGCACGGCACCTACGGCCAGCGCCAGGCCAACCGCCAGATGATGCGCATCAAGGTGCCGCACGGCACGCTCACGCCGGACCAGCTCCACGCGATCGCCGACTGCGCCGAGAACTGGGCGCCGCGCAAGCTCGGCCACGTCACCACGCGGCAGGCGATCCAGCTTCATTTCGTGATGCTCGAAGACGCGCCGAAGGTGATGCGCCGCCTCGCCCAGGCGGGCCTGACGACGCGTGAGGCATGCGGCAACACCGTGCGCAACGTCACCGCCGACCCGCTGAGCGGCATCGCCGACGACTGCGTGTTCGACATCACGCCGTACGCCGAAGCGACGATGCGCTACTTCCTGCGCAACCCCGTCAACCAGAAGCTGCCGCGCAAGTTCAAGATCAGCTTCTCCGCCAGCCCCGCCGACCGCGGCCTGATCCCGATCCACGACATCGGCCTGATGGCGCTGGAGCGCGATGGCGTGCAGGGCTTCCGCGTCTCGGTCGGCGGCGGCCTCGGCGCCGCGCCGCGCGTGGCGGACGTGCTCGAGGACTTCATCCCGACGCAGGAGATGCTGCGCACGATCGAGGCGACGATCCGCGTCTGGGACCGCCTCGGCGAGCGGCGCAACAAGAACAAGGCGCGCATCAAGTTCCTCATCGCCAAGCTCGGCATCGACGAGTTCCGGCGCCTCTACCGGGCCGAGCTCGAGACGCTGCCGCCCGCCGGCCACCCGCAGTACCGCGAGCCCGATTTCACGCTGCTCGAGGAGCCGCCCGCCGCCGGCTCCTTCGCCTCGCGCAACGGCGGGCCAGCGGCGCCCGCGCCCGGCTTCGACGTCTGGAAGCGCACGAACACGATCCGCCAGAAGCACGCGGGCTACCGCACCGTCTACGTGCTGCTGCCGATCGGCGATGTCACGGCGGACCAGATGCATGCGCTCGCCGAGATCGCGCGCAAGTACGCCGGCGGCCACATCCGCACCGCCGCGACCCAGAACTTCGTGCTGCGCTGGGTACACGAGGACGACCTGCCCGCCCTCCACGCCGAGCTCGCCGCGATCGGCCTCGCCGAGGACCACGCGATGACGATCTCCGACGTCATGACGTGCCCCGGCGCCGACACCTGCAGCATCGGCGTCACGTCGTCGAAGGGGCTCGGCACCGAGCTGCGCCAGCGCATCCTCGCCGGCAACGGCAAGTACCGCGACCCGCTCGTCGATGAGCTGCGCATCAAGATCAGCGGCTGCCCGAACTCGTGCGGCCAGCACCACGTCGCCGACATCGGCTTCTACGGCATGGCGATCCGCAGCGGCGAGCGCCAGCTCCCGGCGTTCCAGATGCTGCTCGGCGGCAGCGCCCAGGGCGAGGGCCGTCTCGGCAAGCTGACGATGAAGATCCCCGCGCGCTACATCCCGGACGCGGTCGACCGCCTGGTCGGCGCCTACGTCTCCGAGCGCGAAGACGGCGAGAAGTTCCACCTCTGGACGGCGCGCGTGGGCACGCCGCACATCCAGGAGCTGCTCGCCGAGTACAAGGTCGTCCCGGAGTTCACGAAGGACCCGATGGCCTACGTCGACTGGGGGCAGACGAAGCTGTTCACCCTCGATGACATGGGCGAAGGCGAATGCGCGGTCTAGGGATGGGCGAGACGGACCAGGCCGTGGAGCAGACCGCGCCCGACCTGGACGCGCTGGCGCGGGCCGCGGCGGCGCTCGAGGGCAACGAGCCGCAGGAGATCCTGCGCTGGGCCGCGCACGAGTACCAGCCGGGCCTCGCGCTCGCCTGCAGCTTCGGCGGCCCCTCCGGCATGGTGCTGCTCGACATGCTGATGCAGATCGACCGTTCGGTCGAAGTGTTCTACATCGACACCGACTTCCTGTTCCCGGAGACGTACAGGCTGCGCGACGTCGCGGCGGCGAAGTACGGCTTCCAGCCCGTCGGCTACGTGTCGCTGATCACGGCCGCCGAGCAGGCCCGCCGCCACGGCGACGCGCTGTGGGCGCGCGATCCGGACGCCTGCTGCGCGATCCGCAAGGTCGAGCCCAACCGCCGCGCGCTCGCGGGCAAGCGCGCGTGGATCAGCGGCATCCGCCGCGACCAGTCGAAGACGCGCGCCGACGTCGCGATCGTCGAATGGGACGCGAAGTTCGGGCTGGTGAAGGTCAACCCGCTCGCGGCGTGGACCGAGAGCCAGGTCTGGGGATACATCGTCGAGCGCGGCGTGCCGTACAACGAGCTGCACGACCGCAACTACCCGAGCATCGGCTGCACGCACTGCACCAAGCCGGTGAACCCCGGCGACGACCCGCGCAGCGGGCGCTGGCAGGGCTTCGACAAGACCGAGTGCGGCCTGCACGTGCAGGACGGCGCGGTCGAGATCGACACCGCACGCGCGGCCGTCGGCGACTGAGCAGCGGACGGACGGAGGCGCCGGGGCCGTTCCCCGGCATCGGGCGGAGGCGCCGGCAGGCGGCTCCCTGGGAGGAGAAACAGCGGCTTGGAACAGCAGGGATTCACGATCTGGCTCACGGGGCTCTCCGGCGCGGGGAAGACCACGATCTCCGACGCGCTGGAGCCGCTGCTGCGCGCGCGCGGCATCACGAAGCTCGAGAAGCTCGACGGCGACGTCGTGCGCACGCACCTGAGCAAGGGCCTCGGCTTCAGCAAGGAAGACCGCGACACCAACATCCGGCGCATCGGCTGGGTGGCCGAGGTGCTCACGCGCAACGGCGTCTGCGTCATCGCTTCCGCGATCTCGCCCTATCGCGAGATCCGCGACGAGGTGCGGCGCAACATCGGCGACTTCGTCGAGGTCTACGTCGAGTGCTCGATCGAGGAGCTGACGCGCCGGGACGTGAAGGGTTTGTACGAGAAGGCGCTGCGCGGCGAGATCCAGAACTTCACCGGCGTCAGCGACCCGTACGAGCCGCCGCTCGCCCCGGAGGTCGTCGTGAACAGCGAGCGGGAGACGGTCGAAGAGAGCGTCGCGAAGGTGCTCGCCGTGCTCGAGGCCCGCGGCTACGTGCCGGCCTCGGCCGCGGCGAAGGTGTAGCGGGAAGCGAGGAGAAGGGGACGGCGATGTCGGACGGAGTGGAGCAGGGACTGATCGCGCCGCACGGCGGCAGGCTCAACGCGCGCGAGGCGACCGGCGCCGAATCGGACGCGCTCGAATCGAAGGCGGCCTCGCTGCCGGCGCTGGCGCTCAGCTCGCGCCAGCTCGCCGACCTGGAGCTGCTCGCCAACGGCGGCTTCTCGCCGCTCGATGGCTTCATGACGAGCGCGCAGTACCGGAGCGTCGTCGACGAGATGCACCTGCCGGACGGCCTGCCGTGGACGATCCCCGTAACGCTCAGCGCCGCGAAGGACGACGCGAACCGCCTCCGCGGCGAGATCGCGCTGACGGACGGCGCCGGCACGCCGCTCGCCGTGATGACGGTCGAGGAGCAGTACGAATACGACCGCTCGCACGAGGCGCAGCAGGTCTACCGGACGACGGAGGACAAGCACCCGGGCGTGGCGGCGCTGTACGCCCAGGAGGATGTGCTGCTCGGCGGCCCGGTGCGCGTCTTCCGACGCCGCGCGGATGCCACCTTCCCGGAGTACCGGCTCGACCCGGCGCAGACGCGCCAGGCGTTCATCGACCGCGGCTGGAAGCGCGTCGTCGGCTTTCAGACGCGCAACCCCGTCCACCGCGCGCACGAGTACATCCAGAAGTGCGCGCTCGAGACCGTCGATGGCCTGCTGCTGCACCCGCTGGTCGGCGACACGAAAGACGACGACATCCCGGCCGAGGTGCGCATGGAGTGCTACCAGGTGCTGCTGGCCAACTACTACCCGCCGGACCGCGTGCAGCTCGCGGTGCTTCCGGCCGCCATGCGCTACGCCGGCCCGCGCGAGGCGATCTTCCACGCGATCATGCGGAAGAACTACGGCTGCTCGCACTTCATCGTCGGACGAGACCACGCCGGCGTGGGCAACTACTACGGCACGTACGACGCCCAGCGGATCTTCGGCGAGTTCGATGCGCAGAAACTCGGCATCACGCCGCTGTTCTTCGAGCACTCGTTCTACTGCAAGAAGTGCGAGGGCATGGCCTCGAGCAAGACGTGCCCGCATGGCGCCGACGACCGCGTGACGCTCTCCGGCACGCAGGTGCGGCAGTTCCTGCGCGATGGCATCGAGCCGCCGCACGAGTTCTCGCGCCCGGAAGTCGCGCGCGTGCTGATCGCCGCCGAGCGGGCGAAGGTGTAGCGTGGAGCACGCCCGCGAGCGCGCGCTGCCGGTGCCGAACGACGTGCTCGCGGCCGCGGAGCACCCGTTCGAGGTGCCGCGTGCCGCCTGGCAGGTGGCGGGCGCCATCGTCCTCCGGCTCGTGTACGTCGTCGCGGCGCTCGCCGTGTTCATCTTCGCGCTGCAGACGCTGAAGGCGGGCGCCGGCGGCCTCAAGCCGCTGCTCAATTCGATCGATGCCTCCGGCACGGCCAACATCCTCGGCTTTGGCTGGCTCGGCTCGTACGGCGTGCTCAGCGGCTCTCCCATCGCCGCCATCGCCCTCTCGCTCTACGCCAAGGGCGTGATCTCGGACGGCGAGACCTTCGCGATGATCAATGGCTCGCGCATGGGCGCGTCGTTCATCGTGCTCTTCGTCGGCTTCCTGTACTGGGTGCGGGGCCGGCGCAACCCGGACGGGCTCTACATCGGCGTCGTCGCCCTGCTCACGGCGTTCTCGCTCTGGGGCCCCGTGGTGCCGCTCGGGCAGCTCATCCTGCGCGAGGGCTGGTTCGATGGCGTGCGCTTCGGCAGCCCGGGGGCGATCACCTCGCTCGTCAACGTGATCTACGACCCGATGGTGACGCGCCTCGCCGCGCACCTGCCGCGGCTGGCGCTATTCGCGATCGGCATCGGCGTGCTGCTGCTGAGCTTCACGATCTTCGACCGCGTGCTGCCGAACCTGGAGGCGCCGAGCCCGCGCATCGAGCGGCTGTCGGCGTTCTTCCAGCAGCGCTACCTGATGTTCGTGTTCGGGCTCTTGATCACGGGCATGACGCTGTCGGTGTCGCTCTCGCTGACCATCCTCGTCCCGCTGTCGCTCAAGGGCTACGTGAAGCGCGATAACATCATCCCGTACGTGATGGGCGCGAACATCGCGACCTGGATCGATACGCTGTTCGCGGCGCTGCTGCTCGACGCCCCGCGCGCCTTTACGATCGTGTTCGTGGAGATGATCACCGGCGCGACGGTGTCGCTCGTCGTGCTGGTGTTGCTCTACGAGCCGTACAAGCGCCTGATCCTGCGCCTCGCGCATGAGGCGACGAAGGACCGGCGCGGTTTCGCGCTCTTCCTCGGCGCCATCTTCGTGATCCCGCTCGTGCTGCTCTTCGTCTAGCGCGCTACGACCGCCGCGGCGCCGGCGCCCCGCGCCGACGCTCGGCCGCCCACTCCGGCCAGCCCCCCTCGAGCCGCACCGCGTCGTAGCCGCGTTCGCGCAAGAGCGCCACCGCCTCGTCCGCGAAGAGACAGTAGGCGCCGCGGCAGTAGGCGATGATCCGTTTCCCCCGCGGCAGATCCTCGAGCCGCGTTTCCAGCTCCTCCACGGGAATCGAGATCGCGCCGTCGATGTGGCCGTGGGCAAACTCGGCGGCCGGGCGGACGTCGACGAGCACCGCATCGCCGCGGCGCAGCATCCGGCTCGCCTCATGGCGGGGCAGGTCGCCGCCCGCGCCCGGCGGAGCGTATGCGCTGCGCAGGCGGGTGATCTCGGGCATGCGCTCCTCGGCGACGCCGCGCAGCGCGAGCCAGAGCGCCAGCACCGCCGGCGAGGCGAGGCGGTAGGTCACCGACGTACCCCGGCGCTCCGACTCGACGAGACGGGCGTTCTTGAGCACCTGCAGGTG